>JAFUSQ010000024.1 GCA_017467605.1 bacterium
TTTATCTGAACCTGTAGAAACCATGCCGCAATCCAGACCGCCTGAAATATATTTCAGAACCAATTTATAAAATTCTCCAACCTCATATTCACTTGGATTATACAAAACTCCGTCATCATTCATTCTGCGAATTACCTGACTCAATGTTGAATAAGCTTTCCAAAACTGTGTTTTAAGTCTGTATGCCTTATAATTCGTCATCAAATTCGGAATAGTCATAGCAGAAACTACCCCGATTACGCCAAGTGTTATTAATACTTCTGCAAGTGTGAAAGCCTTTTTCATGTTTACCTCCTTATTTAAATTAATTATACAATGTTTATCCTAATTAATCTACATGTTAAACCTTGTTAGATTACATATTCGTAATATTTAAAATAAAAAAAAGGGCAAAGAATGAGTGTTAATATACAAAAAGAACTTGGGCAAAAAATTAGGGAACTAAGAAAAATTAAAGGCTATAGTCAGGAAAAATTTGCAGAGCGAATTGATATTGCGACAAACACACTTAGCAGCATTGAAACAGGTAAAGCATTTATGACAGCTCCTACCCTTGAAAAAATACTGGAAACACTAAATATTACCCCTGCAGAACTTTTTGAATTTCCTCAAGTTAAAACTCAAGACGAAATGTACTCATTTATCCTAAATAAATTAGAATTTATTAAATCCGATACAGACAGACTAAAAATTATGTATAATCTTGTTAAATCACTTATTTAAGCAATTTCCTCATACGCTGACGGATTATTAAACAAATCATAGTTAATTTCATTTTCATTATCAGCAATTGCAGCAGCCACAACAGTATCAGAGAAAACATTGAGCATTGTTCTGAACATATCTGTTAATCGTTCTATTGTAAACAAGAATGCAAAACCTGCGACCAATTGTTCAGGACTTAATCCCATACCATTCAAAATCAAAGCAATAGTAATCAAACCGCCGCCCGGAATGCCTGCACAAGTACTGGAGGCAACAATTGCCAAAATCGCAATTTGAACAATCAAAAACGGTGTCAAAGGAACCCCGTAAGCTTGAGCTAAAAATATAACCGCAACTGTTTGCAACAATGCAGTACCGTCAAAATTCAATGTCGCACCAAGCGGCAATACAAAACTTGAAATTTTATGAGAAATTCCGCGTTTTTCACAACAAGCAATAGTCAAAGGCAAAGTTGCAGAAGAACTTGCAGTACCAAAAGCAACCATCATAGCTTCCGCAACTGCTGAAAATAACATTATAGCAGACACTTTTGAAAAACATCTTAAAAATACAGGATAAACAATAAACATCTGTAATCCAAAGCCTGCTAATAATACAAGCAAATATTTAGAAATTGATGCAAAAATTCCGCCGCCAAAACTTGAAACCGCACTTGCAGTCAGCGCAAAAACACCGGGTGCAGCAAATACCATAATCCAATCGGTAATCTTCATTGTTGCAGCAAAAACAGATTCAAAAAATGAAACAATTGGTCTATTCACATCTCCCACTTTAGCAAGCGCAAGAGCAAACATCACAACAAAAAGAATTATTGAAATCATACTGCCATGAGCGACTGATTCAAAGGGATTGTTCGGAATAAAATCCAAAATCAAATTTAGGATATTACCTTGCTGTTCCTGCATAGCAGAAGCAACAGAAGCCTGAACATCAGAAGCAACATTTGCAGATATATAATGAGCGGCACCTGATCCTGGTTTAATTAATAACGCTAAAGCAGAACCGATAGTAACTGCAATAGTAGTTAAAATACCGTAATACAAAATCATCTTAGAACCGAACTTGCCCAATTGCTTATTATCCCCGACACTTGTAATACCGATAATGATTGCAGAGACAACAAGCGGAATAACAACCATTTGAATTAATCTGATAAATACTTGTCCGATAAAAGTCAAAATATTATCTACCAACATATTCGGGTGAGAATGAAGGAAAATTCCGACAAGCACACCGGCAATAATACCAAAGAAAATATGCCAGTTACGTTTAATACCAAGACCTAACGCAATAAGTATCTGCATGTGAAGCTTCATATATTTATCCTCTTAATCCTTTTATTAGACAATTTAATACGTGACTAGCTTATTATACAACTTAATCATACAAAAAGCAAATAATAAAAATAGAATTAAGTCTAGCAAATTTTATTTTTACAGGTTTTAGAACATTAAAAGTTAGGTAAAAATTAAGGTAGATGTAGAATGAAAGTAAGACAACTTTTTATCGCGAGTTTAATAAATTTATCAACACTTGTTCCATGCAAAGCTCAAAAGGCAGTACAACTTGTATCTGAAACAGGAATTACGGGGGTTGTGAATAAAGAGGCTTCATTTTACGGTGGTATGAATTTCCAATTACCAAGAGGCAGAAACTTTACTGATTTATACGCGGGAGTTAATATTCAATCTGATAAAAAAGCATCTTTTGTCGGTCTTGCAATAAATAATTTTTCTTGGACTAAAAATATAAGCAGTTGGGTAAGAGAAACTTTTGTAGCATCTAAAAGAGGAGCAAATTCTCAACTTGAAGTCGCACCAATTAGAGCAAATGTAGATGCAGGAAAATTTAATTTTTCGTTGAGTCCATCTTATACTTTGTATAATGATTTTAAAGAGGGAACTACAACTCAAGGGATTAATACAATATTTCAAACAACATATTCAATAACTCCGAAAGATATTATTTTTGCAGAAGCAAAATATACATCTGAACCGTCAAAAAATTTGTTTAATACACATTTTGGTAAACTAAAAGATAATATTTCATATATGGTTTCATATATGAGAAAATTTTAGTTGGCAGAGTAAACTTCAGTCTACCGACAAATTTTGGTAGATAAAAAAATAATAGTCAGCAGTTTTGTTGGGTTTCACCCAACCTAAGAGCTACAAGCTCTTTTTCTTATGTTCAAACTAAAACAATTCCTTTTTACTTAATCAAAAAAATATGCCGCAACTCGGAATTGAACCAAGGACACAGGGATTTTCAGACCGTGTTTTATTAAAACTATCAAAAAACATCAAAAACTAAACAATAGATATAACTTGCATTTTGACGATTTTTATTTTATAATTTTTTTGAAAGTTTTTGATTTTTTTTCAAAAAGTAACAAGAAAATAACAAGAATTTTTAAAAAGGAATCTGTTTAATATGCACCAAATCCAAAAATACGAAAAGAAAGACGGCACGGTGTCCTATACCGCTTGTATTCGCGTCAAAGGTTATAAGACAATGACTGCAACATTCAAGAAAAAACAACAAGCGCAATTATGGATACAAGAAAATGAAAGCAAAATGAAATTAGGACGGCATATACAAACGTCCGAAGCTAAAAAACACACTTTAGCGGAACTCATAGACCGATATATTACAAATGAATTGCCGAAGCGTAAATCAGATATAAACAAATTTAAAATGCAACTGGCATGGTGGAAAGATAAAATCGGTTGTTATTACTTGTCGGCTATTACCCCCGCAATATTAACAGAAGCTAAAGAACTACTGGAAAAAGAAAAGAGTTTAAAACCGCAACAAGGGCGCACAACAAGAACACCCGCAACGGTTAATCGGTATTTGGCGACGCTTTCAATAGTTTTCAGTTATGCTTGTAATGAATACGGGTGGTTGGACGAAAATCCAATGCGTAGAGTTAGAAAAAATAAAGAAAGAGCAAACAAAGACAGATATTTAACCCCCGACGAAATAGAACAGTTATTACTGGCATGTAAAAATTATGAATTAAAAACAGAAAACTATAACAATGAAACATATTTATTTGTTTTAATTGCGCTTACTACTGGCGCGCGCTATTCAGAAATACATAATCTAAAATGGAAAGACATTGATTTTCAGCATAGACAATTTTATTTTTTAAATACAAAAAACAAAGAAAATCGCGGTGTGCCAATGTCTGAAGCTATTTATCAAGAATTAAGGCAATTCCAGAAAGTCCGAAACATTAAAAGTGATTATTTGTGGACGACAAAAGACGGCAAAAAATTAATTGATATGCGGGTCCGATTCTATAAAGTGTTAGAACTTGCAAAAATTAAAAATTGCCGTTTCCATGATTTGCGCCATACAGTAGCAAGCCATATTGCTATGAATGGCGGAAGTTTACTTGATATTGCACAAATAACAGGACATAAAACAATGCAAATGGTTAAAAGATATTCACACCTTACGCAGAAACACACGGCAAAATTATTACAAGATACAACAGACATTATGCTAAAGCGTACAAGCCAAAATAACGGGTAATACTGGCATGGAATCAGAAAACTTAAAGGATAAAATACAACAACAAACAGTCGAAACAGATACATTAATACAATTAATGCAACTTTTTAAAAAGCAAGATGATTTTGTAAAGCAAGCATTAAAGTTTCTTGATGATTTGCGCCAAACTGCCGACGTCTTGAACTTTTCGGAAGAATACAACAAACAAGCGCAAAAACAATTTATAAGCGAAATAAGACGCATAAAAGGCGCACTTGAATATAATCGTTATATTGATATTGATTTTAAATTAAAAATGGCTATATTGCTTGTAGAATTGCCAGAAGCACAACGCGAAATATTCTTTTTGATTGGAATCAAAAAATATTCTTCACTTGCTGAAATCGGACGCGCACGCACCAAAGGACGCACAAGGCAAGCCGTTGACGGTATTTTAAAACAAATGTTTCAATATTTTTTGTATGGTAATACTGGAAAATTTAATATTGCGCAAAAAACAATTTTCGCAAATGCAGACACGCAACACAGGCATGATGAAATTTCAGAAATACAAGCCTTGTGTGCAAATATGCCCCAAAATGCCGAAATTATAATCAATAGTTTATTTGATGAATTTTTATTACTGGATAAGGACAAACAAGCAAAAGAAAGTTATATAAACAAATTGCTTGAAATGTACCGCAAAAAAGAAAATAACGACATTCAACCCGACGACTTTTATATTTTATAGTTTATTGTTTGACATTTTGTCAATCTTACATACTGGCAAATATAATTTTAAAATAAAATATGCTAAAACCTTACTATATTAAGAAAACTCAAAAGGCATTAAAAAAGAAAGTGAGGTTTTATCATGCCAGAAAAAACACAAAATATTGAAAGCAAACAACAAAACAAAGAGATTCAAGAACTAATCCCATTGAGTAAATGGAATGATTATTACGATTATCCGACAGTAGGAACGCTAAGACAATTAGTATTTTATGAACATTCAAACGGATTCAGTAAAGTAATTCGTCGTATCGGTTGCAGAATTTACATTAAAACATCTGCATTTTTTGAATGGGTAGAAGAAACAAACAAAGCGAGGGCAATATAAAAGCCTAATACAATACTTTTTGATTGATATTAGGCTAAAAGAAATCTGTTTAACCTATATATACATTAAAAAGATAGTTATTGCAAGGTTTTTATATTCCAAGAGGGGATATAATGACACAAAAAGATAAACTGGGCGGATATATGCTTATATATCGTAAAATGTTAAATGACCCGTTGTGGCTTTCCGAACGTTTTACAAAAGCACAGGCATGGATAGATTTATTATTTCTTGCCAATTATGAAGACGGTTATATTGTCGTAGGTAACGGCGAAACAATACCCGTAAAGCGTGGACAATGCGCGTGGAGCCAATCGCGACTTGCGAAACGTTGGAAATGGACACGGGGCAAGGTTGAGCAATACTTCAAGCATTTAATCGAGCAAGGAACTATACAACGAATTGAGCAAGGAAAAATCGGGCGCAAGACTACTATTATCAATATTCTTAATTATGAAAAATACCAAGACCGAGCAACGAAACAAGCAACAAGTCAAGCGCAAGACCAAGCAACGAACCGAGCACTATATAAAGAAATAAAGAAAGAAAATAAAGAATCTTCTATAAGCGAATTTTCAAAAAAAGTTTTAGACCCAAATTATTCCCCTGAAGTTCGATATTTTTTAGATACGTTCAAAGAGATTTGCAAAAAACATACGTCAATAGGGCAAGGGGAAAGGATAACGCTATCAAAGTATATAAGCGATTTAATGGCGCAAGAATACGATTATAAAACAATAGCGAATACAATATGTCAAAATTTCAATAAAACGAGCTTCACCGTCAATTTAGGGCTTAACTGGTTATTGAAATCTGAATCTAATTTTTACGGAATATTTAACGGCGAATTTAGCAACAAAAAACAAAACATTGAGGGGGTAATAGAAAATGAATACGTCAATTAGAGATAAGTATACTCATACAGATATGGAAATACAACATGATAATGAAAAACAAATCATACTTGCACTTGTAGGCGAATCGGATTTTAATATAAAACAACAAATAATTGAACACTCATGCCCGCAAATGTTTACAAATAGCATATATCGGAAAGTTTATAATATTGTCATTGATTTATACAAAAACAATATTGAAATATACGACCAAAATATTATTGCAAGATTAGACAAAGAAGAACAAAAACGTTTCTTGATTGAATTGATGAATGAATATATTACCGCAAGAACATATAAATTTCATCTTGAAAAACTTATAAATGCTTATATTCAACGTTTGTTAAATGAATGCGATACAATAGAGGGCTACGAAGAAATAAAGAAGCTAAAAGAAAAATATTCATTAAAAGCGCAGACGCGCCCAATTTGGGAAGATACAGACAATTTGATATGTGATTACTGCAATAGGTGGGAAAATCCCATACAAACGTATTACAAATCCGTAGATAACATTATAGGGAGTTTACAAGGCGGGGATATACTTATTTTAGCGGGTGCAACTGGCATGGGAAAATCTTGTATGATGTTAAATTTACTTGTTAAAATGGCAAAACACGGCAAAAAGATTTTATTATTCTCTCTTGAAATGTCAGCCGAACAATTACAGAATCGTATTATTTCAGCAGAAACGGGCATACATGCCAGTAAATATCGTAATTATGAAATGACAGACGACGAATTTAAACAATATTGCGATTTTGCACAATCTGATAAGTTTAAATCATTACCTATTGATGTATGTACGGAATACCATATCACAATAGACCGCTTAACCGCTATTGTAAACGAAAGCGACGCAGATATTGTATTTATAGATTATTTAGGACTTATAAGCGGTAACAAGGGCGCAAACACTTATGAAAGAGTGTCGGAAATATCGCGCGAATTAAAACTACTTGCCATGTCGTCCAAAAAGCCTTTTGTTGTATTACATCAACTTAATAGAACAATGACAGACAGAGCAGACAAAAGACCGCAATTATCAGATTTAAGAGATAGCGGAAAGATAGAGCAAGACGCAGATTTTATCTGTTTTGTATATAGACCCGCATATTATGATAAATCAATGGATAAAAACGCATTAGAATTTATTGTCAAAAAGAACAGGCATGGGGAAGCCAATTTGACGGCGCGTTTAATATTCGACGGCGCGACACAAAGAATAACAGACGTTCAAGGGGAAACACCGCAAGCATTCAGACAATGCGGGATAGGATATTAAGGCGGTCAATGTATGCAATATACGGAAGCAAAAGAACAATATAAAACCAAACCTAAACAGACTGCGGATAACCGATATATACTGTACGAACAAGAAAAAAGGAAATTACGTGCTTTAAATTTAAGTCCTGAAGAATGGGAAATCAGAATCAATCAATTACTTGATGAATTACAAATATAATTTTAAAAATATTTTCCTATCCCCCCCATGTATCAAATAGTAGTATGAATCGAAAAGACCGCACCCTTACAGACAAAGAATAAATCTGAAAATACATGGGGGGTGTGGTATCATATCAATTAGTCCTAATTCCCTTATTTTGCACGTATTTAAAGAATTTTGATAAAATATTTTAAAATAATTCTTTTTTTAGTTTATTTTGCGCCAAAATACTTGATTTTATAAGGTTATTTGATTATTTTTCAAGCAAAGAATTTTAAATCAAAATCAATCAGTTTTTTATGCTTTTTGACTGTTTTTTGCGGTGTTTTCGTCCAATTCCGCGCGCTTCCATTCAATCAATTTTGCAATATAGCGGGCGCGCATATAGTCGCGCTCAGCGTCCGAACATTGTTCGTCTGGTATTCGTATTATTACACCGAACTCTTTAACCCTCTTACCTTTATATACGGGCTTTTTTACGCAATAATCCATGCCAGTATTCCCGCGTTTATATTTATTTGCGTTTTACCCATTCTATGTCATAGCCTAATAAATCGGCAATCTTTGAAAGTTCTATATAGTCAAACGTTGCTTTTTTTATACGTTGCGAAATGTTTTGTTGAGAAGTTCCCAACACTTCCGACAATTTGCTAATATTAAAGCCGTTTTCAGCCAATTTTCCTTTTAAGAAATATTCAAATTCAACTTTATTTGAAATCATAACAGACCCCTTTCTATTTGTATTATAAACTAATTACTTGTATTTATCAAGTATTAAATTGTAAAGTAATGTAAATAATTTAATAAAATACTTGAATTATACAATCAAATGATTTATAATACAAGTATAAGGTTGAATAAAAAGAGGTAACAAAAAATGAACAAAGAAGAATTAACAAAACAAGTCAGAGAATTAAAAGAACTTAAAACAATGCTTGAAGAATTGCAAGGCGAAATCACCGCAATCGAAGACAATATCAAAGCAGAAATGAGCGCACAAAACGTCAATGAGTTGGTTGTAGATGTATTTAAAATTCGTTGGACACCAGTTTCAAGTAATAGATTTGATACAAAGACATTCAAAGAAAAATATTCAGACTTATACAATCAATTTACAAAGGTTATAGAAACAAAAAGATTCAGCATAGCATAAACGGGGGATAATTCCCCCGCAAGGGGAAAGCAAAGCCACAGTCCAAAAAGGGGGCGGGGGCGGGGCGACTATGCGCAAAATTTGAAAGGACAAAAAAATGAACATTGATTTTTGCATATTCAAGACGGGATAAAAATTAATTTTACCCGCGCACAAATGCCCGATTTTAAAAATTTAATAGCAAGGTGGTATAAAATATCGTCTGAAAATTTTTAAAGGGCTTAAAAACGATTTTGAGAATAGAAAATATAGGAGTAAAAAAAATGAGTATTGAAAACAAAGTATTTGATGAAAACGAAAAACAAAACGACGAACTAATCGACGAAATCGCGGGTGAAATCGACAATATAGACACTTTAACAAGTTATATTTGCGCCGATTTTGAACGATTTATCGAAAATAACGGAATTATACGCGCCGACAGTTTACAAGGAACTCAACAACTTGTTTTTATTATTGAAAATCAACTTATTTCAATAGCGCGCAAGTTAGCAATCATTGAAAGACGAAAACTGGCATGATAATCTCATGCCAGTAACAAGAACTAACAAGAATTTAATTATTTAATAATTGAATAATTATAAAATGTTCAAAAATAACTTTTTAAAATTTGCTTATAATTTTTTGTATTTTTCAGATTTTTAACAAGAAAATAACAAGAATTTTATAACAAATAAGATTTTTTGATTTTGATGAAATTGTCAAAACCCTTGCTATTACTGAAATAAAAAATATGCCGCAACTCGGAATTGAACCAAGGACACAGGGATTTTCAGTCCCTTGCTCTACCAACTGAGCTATTGCGGCATATTATTTACTTCAGCGTAACCCATGCAGGTCACAATATCTATATTACTTACTCAATTTTCATTGTCAATGCTTTTTTGAATGGGTGACTGAGTGAAACACCCAAATTAAGCCTGTGGAGCCAAATACAATGTAACATTTCTTCCTTCAAGCATTGGTTTCTTTTCAATTTGAATAGGGTCGTTTGCAAAATCCGCAATAAATCTGTTCGCTAAATCAAATGCCAAATTAGCATGCTGCATTTCACGACCTCTAAGCATTACAACTATCTTTACTTTATTTCCCTGAGATATAAATTTTCTGACATTCTTTAAACGAACTTCGTAATCATGAACATCAATTTTATATCTTACTTTTACTTCTTTTACTTCTACTACATGCTGCTTTTTCTTGGCTTCTTTAGCCTTTTTAGCCATTTCATATTTATATTTACCGTAGTCAAGAATTTTTGCAACAGGAGGAGCTTGATTAGGACTGATTAATACTAAATCTAAATCTGCTTCTTCAGCCATAGCTAAAGCTTTTGAAGTTGGAACTATACCATGATTTGTACCGTTCTCATCAATTAATCTTACCTCTTTAGAACGAATACGTTCGTTCATGATTGTTTTGTCCCTGTCCCTTGCGGATCTAGTATCGTTTGCTATTGTCTTATCTCCTATGTTTTAGTAATACCTCAAATTTATATTAGCATGAAAATGAAAATTGTGCTACTGTTTGCATATAAATGATTATTAAGATTTGTAAATCACCCAAATGGCCATCTGCAGTGCATTTTTAATAATTCACTCAAAATTAAAACAAATATTTTAAAGTTTTTAAATTCTTTAGCCGATATAGAAATTGTTGAGATTAAGGATAATTTACCCGGACAAAATTAAATAAGGAGTATTAAAGTATGGACAACACACAGGCTGAAACAATGATCGCATCTATGGACTGGAGAGACAATTCAAATGAAACGGATATTTCAATGCCGTTGCAAACATTATTTGATGAATGTTTAAATTTTATTTCTGTAAACGATTTTAACCTGTAAAGCACAAACAAAAAAATTACAAAAAAGAGTAAGATAAAAATATATCTTACTCTTTTTTTTGTAACTTATTACCAGGAGCCTCCGCCCCCGCCGCCACCGCCTCCGCCGGAATGTCCACCCCCGCCGGAAGATGATGAACTTACTGTAACACCGCCATTTGCGACTGACGGAACGGAGACTGAATTCATTCTATTTGAAAAATAGTTAAAGTTGTTTGTATTGAAGCGATCTCCCGAATACCAATCCGGATTAAATGTAATAATATTTTCGAATTTAGAAATCCATTTATCAGAAACTTCTAAGATATAAGCACTTGGCAAAACATTATAAAAATATTCCGGCTCCTCGTTCACCAATTGTTCCAACCTATGTTTTTCCGCAACTTCAATAAAGTGCTTTAATCCTAACAAGTTATTGAGTAATCTTTGTCCAAACTTGTTTCGTTTTGGCAATTGATAAGTACAAATTGCAGATATAATAAGCCCGGCAATTCCAAACAACACAACAGGTAAATTTTCAATTGACATGAATCTAAGAAGATATATCATTGGCATTCCACCAAATAATAAAGCCCAAACTAATATAAAACACCCCGAAAAAAGGTCTTCGATTTTTTGCATAAAACCTAAAACAAGAACCAATATCGCAATAAGCGGGAATAACAAAAAAGGAAAGTTTATCATTATAGAACTCATTTGAAAACTAAAAAGAGTATATACAGTTAAAAATAACAACCCTGCCAAACACAAAAACATTAAAGCCTGAAGCGGGAAGCCAATTGAAGATGGAACAAAAATTTTATCTCTTTTTTTGTTTAATTTTTCTACTATTTTATTACAATCCAAATAAAAAGTTTTTGAAACAGCCAATTCTGTATCGCGAACCTTATTTGCAGATTTTTTGAACAAAGCGGTTATATAATCTGATTCTATATCAATATTCCCGTCATAATCCTTAATTTTTTCAATACTAAAACTGTTATTTCCTTCATCAATTATTTTTATATAACCCTTTTGAGCCAATTCAATCAATAAAGCAACAAGACCTTTTATAGAAGCCTTACCTTTATATAACAATTCCACTTCGGCGGCATTCAAACCTTTTGGAGGATAAAAATTTACAACAGGAATAACCGGTTCATCTTTGCCGTATACAAACCAGGTTAAAACAGAAATTGCAACAAGCAAAAGTATTCCAAAAACGACATAATTTTTCGTATGGTTAACATATTTGGTAAAATAACCATCCGGCACTTCAACTCTGATAGTTACACCTTCGTAAGGCAGGAGAATGCGTTCAACTTTACCTAATATTTTTCTGTCATCACGAACAAAAAATTTAGCCCCGCCATTAAAACCCTTAACTCCCTCTTTTCCGATAGAAAGCCCTACCTTAGAAGGATTAATATCTTCCGGCATTGAGATATAAAAATAAACTTTTTTAATCTCAACAGGCCACTTTGTACCTATTATGTTATGATAAAATTCATTTTTATTATCATGATAAGCGTATTTATAAGAAATCCTATAATGGTGTTTTCCCGTAATATATCTGTCAGGATTACCAATTTTTATATTTACATTATTACCGCTATAAGTAGTTTCAAATCTTTCAGAGACATTTATATCGGATATTGAAGCATTAGGAAACGGAATATCCCTAAATATTCCATGTGAAGAATTAGTAAAATAAGCATCAATATCTTCTACTACATTTACAGTCTTATCCTTATTTACGCGTATTTGAACATCATAACTGTTTATAAAAAAATTTTCAGCGAATACAGACGGCGAAAATAAAGTAAATATAAAAAATCCAAATATAAATAAAAATATTCTTTTCATCTAAAAATTAACCTCGACATCTTTTCTTTCATTATCGGAAATTTCAAACATCTTAGCACCTTTAATCCCAAAAATTGCAGCAATCACACTTGAGGGAAATATTTCAAGATAATTAGATAACTCTCTAACAGTACCATTGTAATATTTTCTTGAATTGGCAATATCATTTTCAATATCAACAAGTTCCGACATTAATTTTGAAAAATGTTCATTTGCTTTTAACTCCGGATAATTTTCAGCAACCGCAATAATTTTTGGCAATATAAACTCTAATTGTATATTAGTATTAATTTTTGAATCATATGAATATGACGAATAATCACCTGTTCGGATTTTTGAAATACTTTCAAACAACTCTTTTTCGTGCTGAGCGTATGATTTAACAACTTCTATAAGATTTGGAATCAAGTCCCAGCGTTTTTTAAGATATACGTCCATGATAGAAAAAGCTTCTCTTACATAATTTCGAAGTTTTATTCCTTTATTGTAAGTAACAATTATATAAATAATACAAATTGTAAATAATAAAATAATAGTAATCGTAAATAACGAATTATCCATTCAAAACCCTCCTTAAAGGAGGATAACATTTATACAATATATTTGCAAAATGAGTATACAGAAATTTACAATTAACATATTTTTTATATACACACATAAAATATTGTAATAAAATAGAGCGTAAAAAGGGGCAAACATGAAAAAATCATTAGTTACTTTTGCAGCATTAACATTCATAACATATTTATCTAACGGAATTGCTTTTGCTGATTTTAAAGAACATTTTGATATGGGACAAACTTATCTTGCACAATATCAATATTCAGGAGCAATCACAGAATTTAAAAGTGCGCTTAGAATAAATTACCTTGATAATTCTGCAAGAATAGGCTTGATTAATTCTTACCTTGCAAGAGGTTCAGAATTTGCCAACAAAGATAAAGCTTGGACAAAAGCTTCTGATGATTTTAGAAGTGCACTGTTTTATATGATGTATTACCCAAATCAAAGTGCCGTACAAAATTCAGCCACAGCAATAACAAAAACAAAAGATAATTTAGAGAAATGTTTAACAGCTTCAAATTTTGATTTTTCTTCTGAAAATAGGTTTGAAACCGCAAAAAAGCTCCGTGCAGAAGGTAATTTTTCAGCAGCAGGCTATGAATTTATGCAAGCTCTTGGAAGCAGGAATTTACAAAAAGAAAGCTTTGAACAAATTGCAGAAATAATGAAAGTATTGGGAAATGAACCAAAAGCTGCCGAATATTACAAAAAAGCAATTGCCGTAGCACCAACAGATTTAAAATTAAGACTTGCGTATGCAAAAATACTTGATAACACAAACGACAAAGACGAGGCACTAAAGGAATATAGTTTCGTCCTTCAAAAAACAACATCGGAAAACAAAGAAATTTTATATACACTTGAAAGAATATTCGGTAAAAAACTTCAAGCTTCACCAAACAATGCAAACCTACAAGCAAATATGGGAGCAATCCTACAAAAAGAAGGCAGATTAGATGAGGCTCTAAGTTATTACAAACAAGCAGAAGCTCTTGACCCTTCAAATATTAATACAAGAATCAATACCGGAACCCTCCACCAGCAAAAAGGGGATTACAGAACAGCAATAAAAGCATACGAATCCGTATTGATACTTTATCCTGATAACGTAAATGCTAATTTATACAGAGCTCAGTGTTATGACAAACTGGGTGAAACAAAAATCGCACAGGAAGGATTTAAAAAAGTTTTAGCACTTGATCCTAACAATGATTATTTAAAAGTCCAAATGGTTGAAAATGCTAAAAAAACTATGCCGCCTGAAGAATTTGTAAATTACGTTAATGCGAGTTTAGCAAACATGAATCCTGCGGACATTTTGTACAATTATGCCCTCGAACTTCACAAAAACGGAAACCTTAATGACGCTGAATACATGTACAATTCCGCAATAAAAGCTTCAAACGGAACAATCTCCGAAATGTACGTAAATTTAGCACTCGCACAAGCTCAAGGGAAAAAATTTGATGAAGCTCTAAACTCTTTACAAATCGCTAAAAATAAATTTCCTAAAGATATAACAATTTCAGATACGGCAAAAAATATTGCACTTATGAAAACTGATAATCAATTAACTAAAGCATCTGATGCATACAATAACAAAGATTATCAAAATGCCATTAATTATTATCTTTCAATAACACCTGCGACAGTTGATTCCATGATTGGAGCAGCATCTTCTTATCAGGAACTTGGCGACAGACAAAACGCAATTGAATACTACAAAAAGGCTCTTTCCTTAAAGCCTGTAGATACAAATATTGCTTACTACATAGCATGCTTATACGGTGAAAATGATGATTACGAGCATGCAAAAGATTACCTTCAAAAAGCAATTACTTTTGACAAAAATAATACCCAAGCTGTTGAATACTTAAAATCTATTGAAGAAGCAGAAAAATCTAATTTGCTAAATTCTGCCATAGCTCTTTATGATGAAAGTAAATTTGATGAAAGCTTTGATAAATTTAATGAATTATTGTCAAAAGATTCTCAAAATGCCTACGCTCTCTATTATCGCGGAATGATTTATGATACAAAAGAAAAACGTAATGAAGCTATCGCAGATTTAAAAAAGGCGTACAGTCTGAATAACGATTTCACAATATGCAATTATCTTATCGCTTCAGACTATGATGCACTCGGGAAATATAAAGATGCATACAATTATTATATAGCCTACGCAAACTCTGATGTTCAAGATGATGAATACAAAAAATATGCAAAAGATAGAGCCGAAGAATTAAAACAATATGCAAAATAGTGTGAAAAATTTAATCAAAAGTAAAGTTTCACTTGCCCCAATGGCAGGAATAACTGATTACGTACTTCGCTCACTTGTTAGAGAATACTCCCCAAATACACTTCTAACAACAGAGATGATAAGTTCGGAATTTTTAGCACAAAATGTACAAACAGAAATAACAAAACTTGATAATACACATCACCCCATTTCTTACCAAATTTGCGGGCACAAACCGCATCTTATGAAATATTCATCAGAATATCTGACACAATTTGCCGATATGATAGATATTAATATGGGTTGTCCAGTTAATAAAGTTGTAAAAGGTCAAGACGGCTCAGCTCTGATGAGAAATCCAAGACTTGCACAAGATTTGGTAAAAGCAGTAAAAGAAGGTACAAATAAACCTGTAAGCGTGAAATTTCGATTGGGATACACGCAAGATGAGATGAATTTTGTGGAATTTGGACAGCAAATGCAAGAAGCCGGTGCAGAATTTATAACGCTTCATCCCAGAACCCGTTCTCAATTTTATTCAGGACAGGCTGATTGGTTAAAAATAAAAGAACTTAAACATAATGTAGATATTCCGGTTTTTGCCAATGGGGACATAATTTCAATTGAAAGTGCCGAAAAATGTCTTGAACAAAGTGATGCTGACGGGGTAGCAATAGGCCGGGGAATATTAGGAGACCCGACTCTTATCGGAAGAATTGCCCATTACTTGAATACAGGAGAAAAATTACCCGCACCATCATTAGAAGATAAACTTAGAATGATGAAAAAACATCTCGACGGAGAAATAGAACTTCGTGGAGAAAAAGTTGCAATAAAATTTTTTAGAAAATTCTACCCATACTACATTGCAGGTATAAGAAACGCATCAAAAATACGTTCTGTTATGGTACTTGAAGAAAATTATTCTAAAATTTTAGAATACATAGAATACATAAGAAAAGAAAACGATTTGGTAAAATTATAATTTAACTTGATATCCATAAAAAAACTGTTATAATAAACTTTATGAGATATCTTTTTATTGTTTTAGCATTAATTTCTACAATTATATTTTCCCCGCAGACAAGTTTTGCAGAAGAAATTGAAAATATTCAACTTGAAATGAGGGGATACGATGAAATTACACTACCTGTAGGAACGTTTATACCTGTTTTGACTACGCAGGAAATTTCAACGGAAACCTGCCCCGAAGGTTATAAATTAAAGTTTATTGCAACAAATGACCTGTTTATGTACGAAACAAATATAATTCCCAGAGATACTGAATTTTACGGTTACATTGAAAAAATAAACGAACCCGTAATCGGAACAAATGCATCAATGAAAATTAAAATTACAAAACTTGTAATGGCAGACGGATTTGAAATTCCGATAAAAGGTTACATTTATACATCAAACAACAATTTAATAGGAGGAGAACTGACCCCGCCTGCTGAATGGGTTAAAATGCCACATTATCAAAGCAAATTTCAAGGAATCTCTTGGAATCACAGAGCCGCAACTTTGCAAATCAGACCCGGTGGCACTCGAAGTATGGGTGTTCATACAAAAATTCCCGCAGGCGACCAACAAATCGTAATTTTAACCGCACCTGCAGCTATTACCCATACTATGACAGATTAGTTATATTAACAAATTGACAAAACCATAATATTAAGTAAAATATAAGTATAAGATTATAGGGAGGGATATATTCATGAAGAAAATACTTGCAATATCAATTATTTTGATGAGTGTAAGTTGTGTTGAGGCTTCCCAAAATTTTAGCTACCAAACCAACGTTCAAGAACCTTCCTACAATCCGAATTATTACGGACAAAATAACTACACTGTAGAAAATAATACTTTAAAAGGCAGAGTAGTAACTGTTCCTGCAGGAGAAAGTTTTAGAGCCGTTGTAACCTCACCTGTAAGCTCAGAATCAGCCGTAATAGGACAAACGGTCACTATGGCATTAGGTTCTGATTTTTATCACAACGGAAATTTAATTGCACCGGCAGGAAGTTCCGTAACAGGCATGGTTATTGATGTTGCAAAAGCAAAACATGGAAGTATGAACGGTAAACTTTCAATAAGATTTACTCAGATAATTACGCCTACGGGTCAAAATATCCCTATTTCAGCTGTAATAAGAACTGATGACAATACCGGAGTACTTGTCGGCGGAACAAAAATGGACGTAACAAAAAACTATGCAAAAGATTTGACAATCGGAGCAGGTGCCGGCGCTCTTGCAGGTGTAATAATTTCACCATTGGCAGGCGGGAGTATCGGCAGAGGTACAGCTTTGGCAACCGCAGTCGGTGCAGGCGGGGGACTGGCAAAATCTATTTGGGATAAAGGGTATGATGTCGAAATTCCGGTCAATGCAATGTTGGATCTTGTTCTAACTCAGCCTATAACGGTAAATCCTTCTAATAACTAAAACTAGTAGGACGGGTAATAATATTATTAAAAATTTGAAATACAATCAAAACAAATAAGAGTTAATCATATTTGTTGTTAGGGAATAAAATGTCAATATTAGGGAAATACACTCAAAATACAAATAGCAGAAATCCATATACAGGACAAATAAGAAAAGAACCTGAATATGAAATGCCTGCAGTAACAAGACCGGATTCAACCGAATCCATTACATTAAAAAAAGGTTTGATTATTGCAACAATTCTTCACCCTGCAGTTGTTTTAATTTTCTGGCTTATTGTAACGATATTGGCAATATTTGGAATACATTTGGCATTATTTGACAAACCAAAACCAAAAGTTAACGACATAGAATTTGTACTTGTTGATAAAGAAGAAACTCCAAAAAATAAAAACACGAAATTCAGAGCAGATAGAAATTCAAGAACAGGCGGAATTAATGATCCTAAAAAGCCTGTATCACTACCATCTTCAAAACCTGCCGCAAAACCCACTCCGGCATCTCCGTCACCGGCTCCTAAAAAACAATCTATAATGAATAAAATAACACAAAGTGTTGCGCCGAAAGCGGCAACTAAAACTACACAAAAAGCAACAACGCCGCAGAAAAATGTTACACCTTCGCCAACACCGCAGCAGGCAATACCAAAACCGCAAGCTGCAAGACCGCAACCGCCAACGGCAAGACCGTCTATGCGGCCTGAATTAACACCAAAAACGGTACAAAAACCGACCAATTCACCATTTAAAGTTCCTGTTCCTGCAGGTGGAACAAAAGCAGGACAATATGCGACAGGTCCTATTAGCGGTTCAGGTACGTCAAAAACCGGAGGAACTCAAGGCGGCGGAACATATTCTCCAAATCCGTCATTTGCACCTATCGGAAACGGTTCAGGCTCAGGCTCTAAATCTGGCTCAGGCACAGGTTCCGGCACCGGCACAGGAGCAGGCAGAGGTTCAGGCTCAGGCGGCGGCAACCCCGGAGGCGGAGGAGGTCGTCCGGGTATTGATGCCATCAGAGAACCGGATTTCGGACCTTACATGAGAGAACTACAAAGAAGAATTAAAATGAACTGGGATCCTCCAAAAGGAAACGAAAGTAAGCGCGTTGTTCTTCTGTTCAAAATAGCAAAAGACGGCAGACTTCTTTCATGCAGTGTATTTAAATCTTCAGGATTGCAAAATGCTGATAATGCGGCTCTGAATGCCGTAAAACTGGCAGCACCGTTCAGACCGTTGCCGCCTGAATTTAAAGGACAAAGTATAGATATTCAATTTACGTTTGATTACAACGTATTTGGAGCTACAAAATATTAGGGAAAAGTTATTACAAGAAATGAGGATAAAAAACTATGGAATTACTGTTAGAATCAATTAAAATGGACTGGCCTGTACTATTGCCGATATTCTTATGTTCAATATTGGTAGTAGGTGTTGTAATCAGCAAGTGGTCTTTTTACTCAAAAAACCAACGTGACATTACAATTTACATGAGAGAATTAAACAGAGATTTATCTAAAAACGATTTATCTGCAGCTCAAAATACAGCTTTACGTTGTGGCGGGGTTATTGGAGAAGTCATTGAAGAAGCTGTCAGAATTTTCTCTGAACAACGAAATGGTTTTTCAAGATCTTTTGATATTTCTGCAGCTCTTGCAACAAGAAAACTTGAAAGCCATTTGACAATCTTAGGTACAATCGGTGGTGTTGCTCCGTTTTTAGGTTTGTTCGGAACAGTTGTGAGAATTTTGTTAACATTCAACATTTTAGCAGATTCAGGAAACCAAGCGGCAACAGTTGCCTCAGGTATCGGTTCAGCATTGATTGCTACCGCTTTCGGTCTTGGAGTTGCTATAGTTGCGGTTATATTCTTCAACTCTTTCCAATCAATTGTAAAACATTATGAAGATGACTTCCAACTTATCAAATTATTATTCTTAAGCTTTGTTGACGGTGAAGCTGAAACTCAAAAATATTCATCTTCAAAAGTTAATCTATAATATCAGGTGAAATAAAATGGCATTTTCAAACAAGAAAAAACAAAAATTATTTACTGAAATTAATATCACACCGTTGACAGATATTTTCCTTGTACTGTTAATCATTATGATGGTAGTTGCACCTTCGTTTCAGTCAATGGACAATGCGGTAGATGTTCCCGAAGTAAATAACGGAATAAACATAGAACAAGAAAAAGTTACAGTTTCTATCACAAAAGACGGAGCAATGTACATCAACGGCGAAAGTATTAAGCCTTCTCAATTAACAGACAAGCTTATTGCTGCAAAAGGAGATGCTGAAACACCTGAAGTTGTTGTAAAAGCTGATAAGACAATAAAAAGTTCAACAATTATGAATGTTATGGACGCTGCACAAAATGCTGAATATAAAAAACTAATAGTTGCAGGTGAACCTCTTAATAAAAAAGAAGAAAAAGAATTAAAGAAAAATGCAGAAATTAACGTACCGGAGGACGGAGAATAATGAGAGAAACATTTAATGAAATCAATATTACACCGTTAACAGATATTTTCTTGGTACTGTTAATCATTATGATGGTTATTGCTCCATTATTGGACAAACAAGGTATAAGTTTGACTGTTCCGGAAAATGTTGAGCAATCCCAAATTGATAAAGAACCCCAAATTCTAACAGTTTTAGTAACTCAAAAAGACAAATATTTTATAAATAACGAAGAAGTTTCTCCTGATATGCTTGGAACAGTTTTGAGTAAGGAAATAAAAAATTATCCTGACGGACTTTTAATTCAAGCAGATGGTGATTCAACCCATGGAGCAGTAGTAAGGCTTATGGATAAAGCTCGTTATGCCGGAGTAAAAGCAATATCTTTAGATCAGATTTAAATAAATTTATTGACAATATAAATAAAATATGTCATAATATATAAAAAGGAAATAATTATGGCACAAACAAATATTAATATACGTATTGACGATAAATTAAAACAACAATTTGATGCTTTATGTTCTGAACTTGGTTTAACAATGACAGCAGCTTTTAATATATTTGCAAAAGCTGTAGTTCGTCAAAATGGAATACCATTTGAAATAACCTTAAATACCCAAAATCGGGAAACGATAAACGCGATTAATGATTCCGAAAATAATAAAGATTTGAAAGGGCCTTTTTATTCTGTGGATACACTTATGGACTCATTACTTAATGATGAGGAATAAATAAGGTATGCTTGAAGTATATTATACAACTAAGTTTAAAAAAGATATAAAATTATTAAAAAAGCGCGGATACAGAATTGATAAACTTAAAGAAGTTATTGAATTATTGATGCAACAAAAAGAACTTTCTGCGAAATACAAAAATCATTCTTTGAACGGGATATACAATAATTACCAGGAATGTCATATAGAACCGGACTGGTTACTGATTTATAAAATAGAAAAAGAAATATTAACACTTATATTGACAAGAACGGGAACACATAGCGACCTATTCTGAAATAATTTCTTTTAACTCATTTATGACTACATCAAGTGCACCTTGCTGATCGTGAAATACAGTTTCGCAATCTATGCAGGCTTGTTCATAAAATTCTTTATCCGATAATAACTTTTCCACATAATTACTGAATTCTTTAGGTGTTTTAACTATTTTTCCTGCATTAGAACGTGACAATAGCCAATATATATCCCTGAAATTATGAATAGAAGGGCCTGTAATCGTAGGTTTGGAGTAAACCGTAGCTTCCAAAGGATTATGCCCGCCGGTTTTATTAAAGCTTCCTCCGATAAACGCAAATGAACATATTGAATACATCTTACTCAATTCGCCCATAGTATCAAGAATAATGACATTTTTATCCTTAAAAGTGTCACCTTTTGAACGGAAACCAAAATTTAGTTTCATTTTTTCCATTATTTGAACTATCTGAGGAATTCTATTCATATGTCGAGGAACAAGCAGTAATTTTAAATCCGGATATTTAGAAACTTTTTCATTAAAAATATCCAAAACAATACCATCTTCACCCTTATGAGTACTTCCTGCTATCATAACTCTAAAACCGTCTTGTCCAATATCAACGGTTTCATCAGATTTTTTTATATCAAATTTCAAATTTTTCATTACAAAAGTTTTTTCAACAGGAGCACCTATAGCAATAAGTTTATTTTTATCAATTTCGCTCTGAGTTAAAATTTTTGTGTATTTAGACAAAACATTTTTAAAAAAGCAGGTTAAACATTTATACAAATGAAATGTAGAGTCGGACATTCTTCCGTTTATACAATAAAGTTTTATATTTCTTGATTTACAAAAGAATGAAAAGACAGGCCAAAATTCGGTTTCTGCAATAAGCGCGATAGAGGGTTTGACTTTTTTCAAAAATGAATCCACACAAAATGGCACATCAAATGGGAAATAAGTAATAAAATCAGCTACATTTGAAAATTTCTTAATAGCAATTTCTTGTCCGGTTTTTGTGCCTGTTGTGACAACTATTTTATAATCAGGAAAGACTTCCTTAGTTTTTTTTATTAGATTTTCCAGAGCAATAACTTCACCAACAGAGACTCCATGATACATTATAACTTTATTGCCAAGATTCGGAGACTTAAAAAATCCCAATTTTTCTTTCCAACCGTATAAAAATTTACCGTTGAAAACACGTACAATATAATAAAACGGCAACAATACGATAAATAACAATGTAGTAACAAGTCCGTATAAAAACAATTCACTAAACATTGAAATAATAATCAGAATAATCAAAGCTAAAATAAAAAAATACGTAATCATAACACGAGAATTATACACCAAAGAACGAAACATGTTGACATAAGATACAAAAATTTATAAAATCAGGATATGGCAATAGTTTATCTTAGCTTAGGTTCTAATAAGGGAGATAGAATAGGATATGTTCAACAAGCAGCAAGTTTAATTGGTGCTGATGAAAACATAACTATTGTTAGAACTTCTGCTTTTTATGAAACTGAGCCTTGGAATATGAATACGCAAACTTGGTTTGTAAATGCCATTATTGAAGCAAAGACACAATATACTCCTCAACAGCTTTTAGAAGTTTGCCAGAGAATAGAAAAACAACTTGGCAGAGAACATAAAGATACCCCTGATTATGAAGATAGAACAATAGATATAGATATACTTTTTTACAATAAAGACATAATAAATGAAGAAAACCTTACAATTCCGCATAAATACGTACATTTAAGAGCATTTAACCTTGTACCTATGATGGAACTAAATTCAGAATATGTACACCCTGTATTACATAAAAGCATTGCTGAAATGCACAATGATTTAGAAAATCCTGAAATGGTATTTTTATATGGAACAAGAGTTGATTTCTAATCCACATATAGCAATAATCGGAGCCGGACCATCAGGTTGTATATGCGCAAAATTTCTTATTGATGAAGGGTTTAATGTAACTTTGTTTGATAAAGGAGAGATTTTACATACACTTCTGCCTACAGGGGGAGGGAAATGTAATCTGGCACCTGCGCAATTTTATTTTAAAGAACTTTCCAAAAATTATCCCAGAGGAGAGAAGTTTTTATACTCTGTTTTTTCAAAATTCGGTGTAAATGATACTTTAGAATTTTTTGAACACCTCGGGGTAAAAACTTACACAAGAGCAGACAAAAGAATTTTCCCTACTTCCAATTCATCAAAAGATGTTCAAGAAAAATTTGTAAAAGCACTAAAAGGGATAAAATTTATAAAAGAAAACATTATAGAAATAATCCCCAAATCAAATAAGTACTCAGTAAAAACAAATAAAGATTCATATGACTTCGATGTTTTAGTCATTGCAATCGGCGGACATGCAGGAGTTCAAATTTTAAAAAACTTTAATTTAAAAATAAATGAACAAACACAAGCCCTTGTTGGGCTAACGACACAAAAAGATTATTCCGAATTAGCAGGAGTATCTTTTAAAAATATTAAATGCGAAAATTATCAAGGGGATATATTATTCACCCACAAGGGGATTTCAGGACCGTTAATTTATACAATATCTTCTATTCACGCGAGAAAAGAATTTCCATATAAATTAAAATTGAAACTCATGGAAGATGTAGATTTTCAGGATTTATTAAACAAAAATTCGCACAAGGAAATAAAAAATCTTGTAGGACAATTTGTTCCAAAATCATTTGCAAAATATCTATTAGAAGATTTAAACATAGCCCCTGATACAATGTGCCATAAAATAGACGGGAAAACCCGTAATAGAATAACAAATACACTATACAATTTTGAAATCACGGTAACAGGAAAAGTTTCGGACGGAGAAGTTGTAACATGCGGCGGCATAGATTTAAAAGAAATCAACCCCAAAACAATGGAAGCAAAAAAATACCCTAATTTGTATTTTTGCGGAGAAATTCTTGATATTGACGGGTTTTGCGGGGGATATAACCTTCAAAGTTGCTGGTCAACAGGTGCAATTGCCGCCAAAAGCATTATTTCCAATTTTCTGGTATAGGTTTGCGCAAATAATCCATATTGCCATGTCTTAATAACCAACCGGAGCAAAATGCACCATTCTTTTGGGAAGTATCATTGTATTTGCATGTATCTCCATAAGAACCTGTTTTATCAAATAAAGCAAGATTTTCTTGTCCAATTGAAAGAGTAAAATAATCAACACCTGCTTTATTTGGAGGATCAATGCCATTTATATCAACAAAAATAGCTCCACATTGATCGTTATCGCACCCAGAACCATTTGACCAAAAAGCAATACTTGTGCCATTTAATAATTGTCCGCGAGCATAAACAGAATGCGAATTAGGCTGCCATGCATATCTGTCACTAAACAATGCCTTGTATGTGCCTTCGTAAAAACAACCGTGAGACGTTCCACACTCTCTTGCAAGTTTTAAGTGAGGTTTATAAATTTCATAAAGTTTTCTTGCTCCATCTGCACTATCTTCCGTTCCAATATCCCAGCCTTCTGCTGAACCGTTCTCTGCCACTGCTAATTTATGTGCTTGATTAAGTATTGCATATGTCGCTTTTAATTTATTATAAGTAGTTTTTTCCTGAATTTTTGTCATCAAAGTAGGAATTGTCATTGCACTCACAACTCCGATTATGCCGAGGGTTATCAAGACTTCCGCGAGCGTAAATGCTGATTTTTTAAAGTGGATAAGTTGATAAGTAGATGAGTTGATAAGTTCTTTACGGTTATTAAACCTCCCGTCATTGCGAGGAGCGAAGCGACGTGGCAATCCAGATTGCCCCCTCTCCTGTCCTTCGGACACCCTCTCCCGTAGGGCGAGGGAATGACATTTACCCCTGTCACCAATTTTACATTTCATAAATTTCACTTAAAAAACCTCCCATTATGTAATTAATTCTTCTCTATCTGTTTAGTTTACTATATAGAACTAAAAAGTCAATAATGTAAAATACGAAATATGTATAAAAAGGATTTGACACAGATTGGGAATAATATTAGAGCCGAGAGAGCCAGAAAGGGATATTCACAAGAAAAACTTGCAGAACTTGCCAACACAACCCGAAGGTCAATAAGCATGATTGAAACAGGACTTCAAAACCCAAAAATACTTTTACTGTTAGATATTGTTAATATTCTTAATATTGATATAAATAAAATTTTAAAATAGTGTACATATTACAATAAATATGCTAAACTGTGAATGTAACTAGTTAGGGGGATCCACCCCTCAAGGCGGTAAATAAAACGAACCGGCAGATGTGGCTGTCAGTTTTACATTTACCGAAGAAAGGATAGAATATGGAAAAAAACAACGAAAATTTGAGAGTTTTAAGACACTCTTGCTCACACATTATGGCACAAGCCGTTCAAAAGCTGTTTCCTCAAGCAAAGTTAGCTATCGGGCCTGCTACTGATGACGGTTTTTACTATGACTTCGATTTAACTGACGGTTATGCATTTACCGCTGATGATTTGGCTAAAATCGAAGAAGAAATGAAAAACATTATTAAACAAAACTTGACCTTTGAAAAATATGAAGTTCAAGATGTAGATGCCAAAATTGCAGAGTTTAAAGCAGAAGGTGAAATCTACAAAGCCGAATTGTTGGAAGAACACAAAAATGACAATCCCACTCTTTATTTAACAAAAGATAAAGACGGAAATGTTCTATTTAACGACCTTTGTGCAGGTCCGCATATTCCAAATACTTCATACATCAAAGGTAACGCAATAAAACTATTAAAAGTTGCAGGTGCATACTGGAGAGGTAACGAAAAAAATAAAATGCTCCAAAGAATTTACGCTACTGCATATTGGAATAAAGAAGATTTGCAAGCATATCTGACATTTTTGGAAGAAGCTGAAAAACGTGATCACAGAAAACTCGGAAAACAATTAGATTTATTCTCAACTCGTGAAGAAATGGGTGGAGGTCTTGTTTTATGGCACCCAAATTTGGCTTGTGTTCGTGAACAAATTGAAAACTACTGGAGAGAAGAACACAGAAAAAGAGGTTATGTAATTGTCAATACTCCTCAAATTGCAAAATCAACTCTTTGGGAAATTTCAGGCCACATGGATCACTACAAAGAAAACATGTTCTTTGTTCAAAAAGATGAAGATTCAGATGACCAATTTGTAGTCAAACCTATGAACTGTCCGTTCCACATATTGATATACCAAGCAAACAGATATTCTTACCGTTCATTACCGCTTAGAATGGCTGAACTTGGAACAGTTTACAGAAAGGAAAAATCAGGCGCATTATCAGGTTTGACTCGTGTTCAAGGCTTTACTCAAGATGATGCCCATATTTTCTGTACACCTGAACAACTGGTTGATGAAATCAATGACATTATTGATTTTGTCGCTGATACAATGGCAATATTTAACATGGAATTTGAAGTAGAACTTTCAACTCGTCCTGAAAGTTTTGTCGGTGAAATCGAAAACTGGAACAAAGCTGAAGCAGGATTGAAAGAAGCTATGGAACGCCGCGGTATGAAATACGATATTAACGAAGGGGACGGCGCGTTCTACGGACCAAAAATTGACTTCAAAGTTAAAGATGCTATCGGAAGAACTTGGCAATGTGCTACAATTCAATTAGACTTCAACTTACCGGCAAGATTTGATATCAAATATCAGGATAAAGACGGTCAATTAAAAACTCCGTTAATGTTGCACAGGGTAATTTTTGGTTCAATGGAAAGATTCCATGGTATCTTAATCGAACATTACGCAGGAGCATTCCCAACATGGCTTGCTCCGACACAAGTAAATATCGTTCCGATTTCTAACGAAAAACACGTTGATTTTGCAGAACAGGTTTACAAAAAAATGCGTCAAGCAGGAATAAGAGCAAATCTTGATGACCGTTCGGAATCTATGAACTACAAAATCAGAGAAAGTTTGCAAGATAAAAAAATCCCTTACGTTTGCGTAATCGGAGATAAAGAAATTGAAGCAAATTCTGTTGCAGTTCGTGCTCGAGGAATTGGACAAATCGGAGTATTTCCGGTTGATGAATTTATCGAAAAAATCAACGAAGAAATTAAATCAAGAGCAAATAAATCATTTGCAAAAGAATAGAGATAAATTTATAAATAAAGCGGCGCGCCATTTGAAATGGCGCGCCACTTTATTTATTTTGCAGTATTCAAAACATATTTAGCAGCATTTGTCGCAGGTTCTACGATACTATCATGATAAAATACCGGATAAATATCTGTCATATGATTGGCGTCATTTTTAACCACACAATCTTGGTAATTTTCGTCCCATACAAACATTGTATCTGTTCCATCTGAACATGTTGCTTCCTTATTTGGCAGGCTATATCCGTTTACATCTATTACTCCGTAGCATTGCCACATATCTTTACCTTGTTCTCCAGGTTCCATATGGCAATCGCCAATAGATAATCCAGGTGTAAATGTGAACAAAGACCCGTCTGATAATTGGTAAACAAAATTATCATCTTCGATATGTGATACTAAAGTTCTTGTCACACCTGAATATGAATTGCTTGAATATGTAAAACCTGATAGAGTTCCGTTAAACAATGCCCAAGGTGATGTTTCTTCTTCGGGTGATGCTTGTGCATATTTTGTATCTTGATACGTAGCACCTTTTACTGCAAAATCAAATCCGTATTGAGCTTGAGACATTCTTGCTGCATTACTTATTGTAGAAATTGTTTTTTTGAATTGACTCCTGAATTTATTTGCATTTATATTAGCTATCAAAGTCGGTATCGTCAGGGCAGCAACAACCCCTATTATGCCTAAAGTAATCAAGATTTCTGCTAATGTGAACCCGCATAAAAATTTCTTGTCATTCATAATCAATCTCCTTATAAAACATTTTTGTTTAATCATATTAATTAGTATAACAAATTTGTTTTATAAATACAACATTTTTGTTTTATTTTGTAAAGATATTAAACATATTTATTATTAAAAATTAATCATTAATAACCTAAAATTCTACAAAAGAGGTATTTATGATTGATAAAAAGCTTTTCGGTAAGAGGTTAAAAGAATTACGGGAAAAAAGGGGAATGACTCAGGAAGAATTAAGTAACTTGCTTGATATCGAATGGCAGCACATCAGCAGGCTGGAAAACGGCAAAAATTTACCCTCTTGCAGTATTTTAATCGGTATTGCAAATATTTTTGATATAGACATTAGAAAATTGACAGAATATGAACACCTCGATGACAATCTAAATATCGATTACGAAATTACTAATTTACTAAAAATTGCAGATACAGAGCAAAAAAGAATGTTTTATAACATTCTTTCCGCTATATTAAAATAATTGAGCCTTTGCTCTTGCACCGCTATTATAGAATTTTACGGTCTCAGTCAAACCTTCTTGAATACCATTAATAGTTTTTAAATCCTGTTCTAATTCTTTTTCTAATTTTGCCTTACGAATAGCCGAAGATTTACTTATTAAGGTGTTGTAAAAATCATTTACCCCTGTAATTAAATCTTCAAAATAATTTTTAAATAAAATTTTATCTTGATTGCTGAATTTTATTTCAGTTTCATCAGTTATAGCACGATAATCTTTATTTTTAGCATTTAAAAATTCTTTTTTAGAAACATTACTTCTAAATAATTCTTGAATTAAGTCAATAAAATCTCTTGGCCTCTTGGTTAATCTTGCATATCTTTCATTTTCAAAATATTTTGTAATTTTTAGCTCTCCGAATTGACGAAGGAAAGAATAAACTTTTTCAGATTCAAAGTGTTTTGCAGCCGCATAATTTTTACCAAAAAGTACAATTAACTCATGTTGAACAGGCATTTTATTTTTATCATAATCTCTGACAAATCGCATTTGAATATCTTCATAATGAGACTTTTGAGGTTTACCTATAGAATAAGCCAATTCGGGAGCTAATTTAGACTGCTGAGATTTTATATCCTTTAATCTTATATCAATATCCGGAACTGATTTTCTTACAATATTTAATTCAGCCAAAATCTCATCTTGAGAAGGAGTATGACCAAATTTTTGCAGTCTTTCTATCATACTTTGAATATCATGCAAATTATAATCTTTTTCTTTAAATTTTGAAATCAATGCCTTTATATTAGCATTATTTGGCTTTTTGAAATAGTTTACTAACATTGATACTTCTTCTGTCGGAAGATAGCCGCGCTTAATTAAATCTTTTAATGGCATTTCCGCAGTCGCCAGCACATAACCGCGCTGCTTCATCTCAGCAAGCAAGGCATTTAGTTTAGACAAATCATAAGGATCATTACAAAAAATTGTTGCTCTTATCGCATCAGGAATTTTTAAAGTTTTGCTACGTTTAATTTTACTGATACTTGATTCAGAAGATTTGACAGGACTCATTTCGCAGTATTTTCGACTCAATGAAAAACCCATCTCTTTCAAACTTGATGAAACAGATTCCAATACATCAAGAAATACCGTGGAAATTCTGTTCATTCTATTCGGAATCATTGTCTCCAATTGAGCCTGATATAATTCAATCATTTTAGCACCTGAACCTGTAAAGGATACAGTATCTGCCTTCAAACCGCTAAGGTTTGAAGGCATTACAGGGTTACTGTAATGCGAATTTTCACGCTTTTGCAAAGATTTAGGCAAAAAACTCGGAGACAATAAATTTATGTTCATATTAAACCTTTCACACTACCTATATATAAAACAACGCAGAACAGAATTTAAATTTTACATCATTATAAAATTTCCCGAAAAATTGTAACATAAATTTACAACCGGAGGGTGAAGAAAAATCCAAAAAATGACAATTTTTTGAGATTTTTCAAACCCGACCTAAGGTGTGTGAGAGTCAGGTCGTGTGCGGGATAGCACACAACCTGACTCGAAACCGTTCCCCGGAGTTTGCGAAGAAAAACGAAGTTTTTCGCAAACTCACTAAAAATTAAGAAGTAAGTTTGTCAGCGCAAATGTTTGTAGTAACATGTAAGAGTACAGTTGTAATTAAGTTATAGTAAATAGCTAAGAGATAAGGAGGGCAAATATATGCCAGGAAAAACAATTACAGTTGACGGTAATTATGCTGCCGCTCATGTTGCTTACGCAATGAGTGAAGTATCAGCAATTTACCCAATTACTCCATCATCTACAATGGGTGAATGGATTGATGAATGGGCTTCACAACACAAGAAAAACATTTGGGGCAAAGAAGTAAAAGTTGCCGAAATGCAATCTGAAGCAGGGGCTGCCGGTGCAGTTCACGGGGCTTTAGCTGCAGGTTCTTTAACTTCTACATATACAGCTTCACAAGGTTTATTGTTGATGATTCCTGTAATGCACAAAATCGCAGGCGAAATGTTACCTTGCGTATTTCACGTTGCTGCAAGAGCACTAGCTGCTCAATCATTGGCAATTTTTGGTGATCATACAGACGTTATGGGTTGCCGTAACACAGGTTTTGCAATGTTATCAGCAAACTCAGTTCAAGAAGAAATGGATTTAGCTTTAGTTGCACACTTAGCTACTTATAAAGCTAAAGTTCCGTTCTTGCAATTCTTTGACGGATTTAGAACATCACATGAAATTCATAAAATTGAAGAAATTTCTTATGAAGATATCGCTTCATTAGTTGAACCAAAATACATTGAAGAATTCAGACAAAGAGCATTGCGTCCGGAAGCTCCGATTTGTAAAGTTGGGGCTCAAAACACAGACGTATACTTCCAAGGTAGAGAAACTGTTAACAAATACTATGATGCAGTTCCTGAAATTGTTCAAGAATATATGGACAAAGTTGCAAAACTTACCGGTCGTCAATATCACCCGTTCGATTACGTTGGTGCACCTGATGCCACTGATGTAATTGTTGCTATGGGTTCAGGTTGTGAAACTATTGAAGAAACAATCGAATACTTGAATTCTACTCGCGGAACAAAATATGGTTTGGTTAAAGTAAGATTATACAGACCATTTGATGTTAAACGTTTCCAAGATGCATTACCTGCATCTGTTCAAAGAGTTACAGTTCTTGACAGAACAAAAGAACCCGGTTCTATAGGTGAACCTTTATACTTAGATGTTGTTGCAGCATTAGAAGGTAAAGGTGTTAGAATTATTGGCGGACGTTACGGTTTATCATCTAAAGAATTCACACCTTCAATGGTTTTAGCTATTTATAAACACGCAGCTAACAATGGATTCCATGGATTTACCGTTGGTATTGAAGATGACGTAACTCACAAATCTTTAGATTATTCAGAACATATAGTAACAGAACCGGCTGGAACTACAAATTGTATGTTCTGGGGCTTGGGTTCTGATGGTACTGTTGGGGCTAACAAAAACTCAATCAAAATTATTGGTCAATATACTAACAAAGATGCTCAAGCATACTTTGCTTATGACTCTAAAAAATCATTCGGTGTAACAGTTTCTCACTTGCGTTTTGGTGATAAGCAAATCAAATCAACTTATTTGATTACTGCACCTGATTTTGTATCATGTTCAGCACATGCTTATGTTGGCAGATACGATTTGTTAAAAGGTATTAAAGAAGGCGGAACTTTCCTTCTTAATTCACCTTATTCAAAAGACGAAGCTTTTGCTCACTTAACACGTGATATGCAAAAAACTATCATTGATAAGAAAATCAAATTCTACAACGTAGATGCAGAAAAACTTATCAAAGAACAACCGGGTCTTAGAGGCAAAGGTGCTAACACAGTTATGATGGTTGCATACTTCAAAGTTTCAGGAATTATACCGTTTGAACAAGCTTTGGAAGGTATGAAAGCTATGACGACAAAAACCTTTAAGAAAAAAGGTGATGACGTTGTTAATATGAACTTAGCTCTTATTGATGCGGCAGTTAACGCTACGGAAGAAGTTCCTGTTCCTGCAACATTAGATGGCGTTGGTTGCGTAGATGAAGTAAAATTAATCTCAGATGACGCTTCTGAATTTGCTAAGAAAATTATTGAACCGTCAATGAGACAAAAAGGCGACGATATTCCTGTTTCAGCAATGTCTGTAGATGGTGTAATTCCAACAGGTACAGCTTGTTTAGAAAAACGCGGTATCGCACCGAGAGTTCCTCATTGGAACAGCGAAAACTGCTTACAATGCGGTATTTGTGCTTCAGCTTGTCCTCACGCTGCAATCAGAACTAAATTGATTGAAGCTGATGATTTGAAAAATGCACCTGCTTCATTTAATACAGTTGACGCTAAACCAAATGACCACGGTGAAAAATTCAAACTTCAAGTATATTGCAAAGATTGTACAGGCTGCGGAGTTTGTTTGGATCAATGTCCTACAATGAAAATGGCGGAAGAAAAACACGCTTTATCTTGGTCATCAATTGAAAAAGAAGAAGAAGCTTGTGAAGGCGTAAACGAAGAATTCTTTGACAATTTACCTGATAATGTAATGGGTAAAAACTCAACTAAAACAATCAAAGGTGCAATGCTTAGAAAACCGTTATTCGAATTTTCAGGAGCTTGCGCAGGTTGTGGTGAAACACCTTACGTTAAATTAGTTTCACAATTGTTCGGAGAAAACGCAATTGTTGCTAACGCAACAGGCTGTTCTTCAATTTACTCAGGAACATTCCCAACAATTCCGTATACAAAAAATAAAGAAGGCAGAGGTCCGGCTTGGGCTAACTCATTATTTGAAGATAACGCTGAATTCGGTTATGGTATGAGATTAGCAGTTGATGCTAACAGAGATACTTTGAAAACTTATGTTCAAAAAGTTCTTGACAATCCAAATGCTAAACCTGATGTAAAAGAAGCTTTGGAAGGTGCTATGGCTCACTGGGATAACTCAAAAACTCCTGAAGCAGTTGAAGCTCAAAACAAAGTTAAAGAAGTTTTGGCTAAACACGCAGATGATATGTGTCCGACTTGCGCTAAAATCAGAGAACTTCAAGATTACTTCACAGATAAATCTATCTGGATTATAGGTGGTGACGGTTGGGCAAATGATATCGGATACGGTGGTATCGACCACGTATTAGCGCAAAATAAAAACGTTAACATCTTAGTTCTTGATACAGAAGTTTACTCAAATACAGGCGGTCAAGCTTCTAAATCAACACCAACCGGTGCTGTTGCAAAATTTGCTACCGGCGGTAAGAGAACATACAAGAAAAATATGGGCTTAATGAGTATGTCTTATGGTTACGTTTATGTTGCATCAGTTGCGTTGGGTGCAGATAGAGCTCAAACTCTTAAAGCATTCCAAGAAGCTGAAGCTTATGACGGACCATCAATCATATTTGCTTACGCACCTTGTATTGCTCACGGTATTGATATGTCAAAAACTCAAACCGAACAAAAACGCGCTGTTGAAGCAGGTTATTTCCCACTTTACAGATATAACCCTGCGAATGAACAACCGTTCACTTGGGACGCAAAAGATCCTAAAGGAAGCTATCAAGACTTTATCAGATCAGAAGGTCGTTATAAGTCATTACTTAAAACAAACCCTGAAGCTGCTGAAGAATTGTACACTCAAGCAGAAAAAGATGCTTCTCAAAGAATGGCTGTTTACAAAGCCGTTGGCGAATTGATGAAATAAATCAATAAAAAAAAACATGGCGGACTTTTTTCAAAAGTCCGCCATGTTTTTTTAATCGCTACTTATGAGAATATCTTCTAATTTCAATCTTTGAATTTGAATCAGTTTTTATAGTTGCTTCTTCTCCTAATAAGACTTTAGTCGGGCTATCCCAAATCATACCCATTTCTTTTACATTATCTAAAACAAGTGTACCTTTGAAATAAGCACCACTAATATTTCTTATATCAGAATTTCTAATAGTTATCTTATCAGCTCCTCGACTTCCTACATTCAACATACCACCGGAAACCCCATCATAAAGAGCTGTCCTGTTACGGAAATCGAATACTATTTTACCGCCTTTGAGATGACCTGCCTGTTTTAATAATGCAGCATTTTCTTTTAATTCGTCTAAATTATTATATTTTATAGTACAAGTACAACCGGTTTTCTTATTGTAAGCTTTTAATTCACGTTTATTCTTATCCAAACTGAATTGATAATTATTGAAGTTTTCAGCTTCTTTTTTACTATATTTACCGTCACCGCCGTTATAGTTATTCTCTTTTGTCGGTTTAACACCTGTATTATCAAATGCTTTAGCAACAATCTTTTGAGCTTCGGAACCGTTTTTCTCAACATCTTTTACTGTCATTCCTTCAAAAATTTGAACTTTTTGTTCCGCTTTTTTAGCAGTTTTTGTGGTTGGTGCACCTGTAGTTTGTGCCTGTGCAATTTTTGATACTTCATTTACCATAATTTAATCTCCTTATCTTAACTGTTACCTCATGATTTGTGTTGCAACATCACTTATCACTTACACTGTTATAAAGGATTTATAATTTTATTAATTGCTACAAATTTATATATTATTTACAAAACTTAATAATTGCATTATTGCTTATTATTAGTTGATTTTAACCATATAGATTGTTTTTATAATGTGTAATTATATTTACTATATACAAAATATTTACATAGAAAAATTATATAAAAAAGGGTAATCTTTTTTATATGAAAGATATTGAACTAAGATGCAATGAAACAACTAAACACATCTCGGATAAAATATTATTGTTAAGACGAGCAAACAAACTTACTCAGGAAGAATTTGCAGAAAAAGTTTCACTGGACAGAAGAACTATAGCCCGCGCCGAAGCCGGTAAACATCGTCCGTCTGCTGAAACTATGGAAATGATAGCCCAAGCCTTTAATATCCCGATAAGCTACTTTTTTGATTCTTCAACCTTTAAAACTGATATCAGCAAAACTGCATTAATCTACGAAATCAATACCAGACTCAATGTCCTTTCAAAAAATAATTTAAAAAAAGTTAAAAGCTTTATTGATATAATTGAATAAAAACCGGTCAGACTTTTTAATCCGCCGGTTCTTTAAAATTTCGGAACGACAGGATTTGAACCTGCGACCCCTACCACCCCAAGGTAGTACGCTACCAAGCTGCGCTACGTCCCGAGGGGTAAATATTGAATTACAATACTTACTCCGATTGCACTAATGATAATACCATGTACCAGAAACTTTGTAAAGCTTAGTTATTTTTAGTATTATATTCGCTATAATCCTTTGAAATATCGCGCCATTCATCTTCAACAATACTGAATGCATGATTCCAAAATTTTTCTATAGCATAAGTTTCTCGTTCCTCTTTATGAAGAATATGAACAACCACATCACCGTAATCAATTAAATTCCAGCGATTTTTAGCATCATTTTCTTGTCTGACAGGCAATCTTGAAAACGCAAGTTTTACCCTATCTTTAACTGTTTCCATTAAGGCTTTTACATGAGGTGTAGAATCTCCGGTAACAATTACAAAATAATCAGCCAAAGAAGATACATTACTAATATTTAATATTGTAATATCTTTTCCTAGTTTATCATCCAAAAATTGCGCAACAATACAAGCGAATTTTTTTGAATCTATTTCCATAACTATCCCTTCTCGAAATCATAGATTTCGGTCCTAACTATTTAAGGACAACAAGTATGCTACTCAATCATATCGACACGACGCTTATGTCTGCCGCCTTCAAAGCCGGTTTTTAGCCATATATCGACAATATCAAGTGCCAAATGCTCACCAACAACGCGAGAGCCTAAACATAAAACATTAGCATTATTATGAGCTCTTGAAACACGTGCAGAATAAGTATCACCGCACAATGCAGCTCTTATACCATGAACCTTATTTGCAGCAATAGATACCCCGATACCTGTACCACAGATCAATATTCCTCTATCAACTTCGGAAGATATAACTTTTTCTGCAACTTTTCTTGCTATTTCAGGATAATCACAAGATTCCGGAGTATATGTTCCAACATCTGTATATTCAATATTTCTTGCCTTCAAATAATCAATAACAATTTCTTTGTAATGAAAACCCGCATGGTCTGCGCCAATTGCAACTTTTAAATGTTCCATTCTAAACTCCTTATACAAACTGATAGACTTTATTGTACATATATCTTACAATTTTTGATAAAAAATGTAAATATCAATAATGTAAATTTACAAAATTTCATACAAAAAAGAGGCTGATAAAGCCTCTTAGATAAAATGGAGTTTAACATAATATATATTAAGAACTACTTACCATCTGCATAGCCTGCTGCAAGAGTTCTTTATTAGATGAAATTAATTTATTTACAACTTCCATTTGCATTTTTGCCATTTGATAGTATGAAATATTACCTTTAAAATCGGCATTTGAAAGTTCTAATAGTCCGGAACGAATTTCACCGCAGCCTAAAACAGGTTTGCCTGATTCTTCTGTTTCCAAATACAAACCGTCTTTATACTCATATAAACCGGCCGCATTATGGAAATTCCTTGTAGTAATTCGATATAGAGGAACAACTTTTTTACCGTTTTCAGCTTTACCTACAATTGTACCGTCGCTTTTTATTTCATATTCATCATATTTTCCTAAATATTTCCCGTTATTAGGGTCAATCCACATTTTAATATTTGTAGTCGGAATATCCAAAGCACCCCCTTTTAATGCGGTTTCCTGATATAAATCCGCACTAATAGGTTTTGTACCCTGCATAATTTCGCCTTTATCATTCAAAATATATCCTTGAACAGTATTTCCGTTTTTAGCACGATAAACACCTTCACCATCAAAGGTAAATTCACCTAAACGAGTATAAACACTTCTCCCTTCAGGAGTTTTGGTTAGAAAGAACCCTTTACCCTCTAAAAACACATTATCTTTAGAGGTACCCGGAGTAGATTTACCTTGACCCATATTTTTGTCGTAATCATCATTAATTGCACCGCCCAAAAAGGTTTTAAAATTAACTTGTTTTTCTTTAAAACCCGGGGTATAGACATTTGTCATATTATCGGCAATAACGTCCATCCAATTAATCGTAGCATATTGAGTATTTATAGCTGTTATAAATGCATCATTCATAATAACTAAATCTCCTTATTTATTTCTTCTTTGCTCTTTTTGCTGCTTTGAACCGCGATTTGAATATGATAATTCAGAATACGGCAAATCTTGCTCATTAAATGTTGCTTTTAATGATTCTATATTGTTTCTCAAATATTGCTCAACCGCTTTATCTCCCGGTATAAAATTAGCTGCCAAAGCTCCGTCTTTACCAAAACGCAAAACTACTGAAATATTTTGATCAAAATCAACTCTTAAAGGTTGATTATTTTCTTTTGCAGTATTTATTGCATTTAACAAAGCCTGAGATATTTGAACATTTTGTCTGACTTTAGAAGCATCTGCTCCGCTGCTTATCATACTTTGTGCTTGAGACACGATATTTTGAGTTGATATATTATCATTTTGAGTAAGCGCAATAAAGAACTCAGCATCAGATTGAGTCATTGAAAGATTATTAGTGAAATTAAAACTCAACATTCCATTGTCATTATTTAACTCAGACATTGCAAAAACACCTTCGCTAGCGGGAACAGCAGTTGAATTATTAATCATTTGTCTTATATCATTCGTCAACATATTATTAGCATCATTCATAGAAAGAGATGCAAACTTTGAGGCATCATTTTCATTTGCTTCTACTTGATTATCCGAAATATTTTCATCAGACTCAACATTTTGTTTAGCCTCAGATTTTTTAGTTTTTTCTTGTTTTTCAACTTTTTCTTCTTTTGTTTCAGTATTAGTTTTGTTTTCTACTTCTTTTTTATCATCTTTTTTTTCTGTAGTTGTAACCTTATCCATTTCTTCTTTAAATGAAGAATCAGCAGATGATTTTTGCATAATTGGCGAATTTGAATTCGCATTTTTTGCAGCTGATACTGCTGCACTGTTCATAGATGAAGATGTTGTTGAATTAATACTCATTTTAATTACCTTCTATTTCACTTAATTGTTTCATTATTTCCTGTTCGTCTTCAATTGCTCTTTCCTGCGCTTGTTTAAAGAATCTTGTAACACCCAGTTCGGAGAATTGTTTTAATTCTGCTGCCTTTTCTTCGGCAAGATATAATTCTTTATTCTTTTCTTTGTGCTTTTCCAAAACTTTTACGGCTTGCTCGCATTTCACAAGTTTTGCAACTTCTATATCTAAAAGTCTTTGGAGTTCTTGCCTTTTTGCTTCAAGTTCTTCTGCTTTAGCCCAAAGGTGTTTAAGAAAGTTATCATATGACTCATATAACATAGGATCTGCAGTTCTCATACCATTTTTTGTATCCAGAATATCCTGATTATTCTTTTTTATATCCTGTTCCGCTTGATAAACTGCCTGCTGAGCTTTTTGAACTTTCATTCTTTGCTCCTCTTTTTGGTTTATCCTAAAGTCTAAAACCTTCTGCAATCTATACCGGAATGGCATGCTAACTACTCTTTCTTGCTTTTATTATGTATTACATTTCAAGAGTAATAAACATCTAAATGTATGATATTGTATTAATGATGATTTTATAAAAGTCAACAAAGAGAGAGGGGGAATTTTATTAAAATAAAATTCCCCCTCTCTTAATTCACAAATTTTAAATTATTCTTCCGGAGCTGCTTCGTCTTCAATCGTTCCTTGTTCATGAACCGATAAAGCAATTCGCTTATCATCAGGATTAAATTTTAGAATATATGTACTTATTTTATCTCCAACTTTAACAATTGATTTGGATTCATTCTGATAATCAACGACTTCATTATGAGGAAGCAAAGCTTCAACCCCCGGAAATACTTCAATAAAAGCACCAAAGTGTTTTAATCTTGTTACAGTACCTTCAACCTTGTCACCCTCTTTAATTTTATCAGAAGCTTCAATCCAAGGATCCGGCTCTAAATTTTTCAAACTCAAAGAGACTCTTTGTTTATCATGATCAACTGCTATAACTTCAACATCAATTTTATCACCGACTTTTAAAATATCAGTCGGGTGATCAATCCATCTCCAAGATAATTGAGATAAAGGCAGCAAGCCATCAAGTCCTCCCAAATCGATAAATGCACCAAAATCAGTAATTCTTACAACTTCACCTTTTACAACTTGACCAGGTTCAATTTGGGAGAAAATATTTTTTCTTGCTTCTTCAGCCGTATCTTCATAAACCTTTTTATTAGATAGAATAAAATTATTTTGCTGAACATCAAGAGTTAAAATTTTAAGTTCAAGTTTAGAACCTACTTCGATATCAGTTTCCTTAGTTCTTAATTGAGAAGAAGGGATAAAACCTCTGACACCTGAGACTTCAACCAATACACCGCCTTTGACAACGTTAACGACAGTACCCAAAATTGTTTCATCAGAAGATTTTGCTTTTTCAAGTTCTTTCCATGCATAAGCAAAATCAACTTTCTTCTTAGAGAGTAAAAACTTGCCGTCTTCGTCTTCTTCCTTAATTATAAGGAACTCGCCTTCATCACCTTTTTTATATCTGTCTTCAGGATTTTCACCCTTTTCGACTGCCTCATAAGAAGGGATAATTGCAGTAGTTTTTGCACCAATATCAACCATAACTCCTTGGCTGTCAAAGCCGCAAATAACTCCCTTTACTAAATCACCTTTTTGAAACTTATAATCATACTGCTCAAGTAAAGCTTCAAAATCTAATTCTGCTTTTTCCTTTTTTGTTGCCATAACTAACTCCATTGTCAAATAGACACTACCATTACTATCATGGTGATAATACTAGCAGATTTCTAAAAATATGTAAAGGTTTGTTAATTTTGCTTAATATTTACAAATTAAGCATTAGCTTTTGTAAACATGCCGGCTATAGCATTAAAAAATGAATTTTCGACTGATTTTCTATCCCCGGAAACGGCATAGCCATCACTTGGGACCCAAGCATCACCTGATTTTACTTCATTTACACAAACAAAATTTTCATCATCAAGAGATAATCTGACTCTGCTTGATGGGGTTTGTTGAATGATATGCTCTGATTTAACGGAAGAAAAGTGTTCTCTTACTTTTAATCTGTTTGTTTTAAAATAACGATTAACCATTTTTTGTGCTTCATGTGTGTCTTTTCCGATTGTTGATGTTCTAATCATGTATAACTCCTTTTTACAATATGTATAAAACCCATAAAAAAATTTTTTGCCAGCAAATAGGATAATCTTTTAAAAGATTATCCTATCCTATTTTATTAAGAGCTATACAAATTATGCCTTTAAAGAAGCTATTAATTCATTTATTGCATCTTCCTGAACCAATATTTCTTCAATTCTGCCTTTAGTTTGATTAATCAAATCTTCAGGAGCATTAGAAACAAACTTAGGATTATTCATTCTGCCTTCCAAAGACTTACGTTCATTTTGTAATTTGCCTAACTTCTTTTCTTGTCTTGCAATCTCAGCATTGAAATCAATCAAATTCTCAAGTGAAACAACAATTTTTGAAGCCGATACAACTGCAGTAGCAGATTTTTTAGCAACAGGCGCAGTTGCAGCAGAATAAGTTATATTTTCAACTTTTGCCATACGTTTAATATAACTTTCAATAGCTTCAAATATTGGTTTTTCAGAATCAACAGCCTGAATTTCAATATCAAATTTCAAACTCATAGGTATATTAAAACTTTGTCTGAGATTTCGTAAAGATTTAATTGTTTCAAATACAAGCTCCATTTCCTTAGCTTCATCTTTGAATACTAATTTGTCACTGTAAACAGGATAATCAGCAAGCATGATAGCACTGAAATCTGTATTTTGCGGAATCAATTGCCATACTCTTTCTGTTATATGAGGCATTATCGGGTGTAAAAGTCTCAATGACATATCAAGTACATACCTTAATACTCTTTGAGTATTCAATTTTAATGATTCATCTTGAAGCTGAATTTTAGCAATTTCAACATACCAATCACAATATGAATTCCAAAAGAAATCGTAAAGAATATGAGCAGTTTCACCTATTCTATAATTTTCAATATTAGAATTAACTTCTTTTGCCACATCATTTAAGCCGTTCAATATCCACTTATCGGCAATTGTTAACTTATCAAAATCAATATCATTATTATCAACTCCTTCAAGATTCATAAGGACAAATCTTGAAGCATTCCAAATTTTATTCGCAAAGTTTCTGCCGTACTCAAAACGTTCATCGGAAATTTTAATATCCTGACCGCCATAAGTACAAAGTGAAGTCATAGTAAATCTTAAAGCATCACAACCGTATTTATCGATAATCACAACAGGATCAATTGTATTGCCCTTTGATTTAGACATTTTTTGACCTTTTTCATCACGAATTAAACCATGTATATAAACAGTAGAAAACGGAGCTTTTCCTGTGAATTCCAACCCCATGGTTATCATTCTTGCAACCCAGAAGAAAATAATATCAAATCCTGTTACAAGAGTTGTTGTAGGATAGAATTTTTTAAAATCTTCACTATCCGTATTTGGCCAGCCCATGGTTGAGAACGGCCATAAACCTGAAGAAAACCAAGTATCTAAAACATCAGTTTCCTGTTCCCAAATAGCAGGGTCAGGATTTTCCTTTGCAACTATCATTTCCCCTGTTTGTTTGTTATGATATGCAGGGATTTGGTGTCCCCACCAAAGTTGACGGGAAATACACCAATCACGAATATTTTCCATCCAGCCTAAATAATTCTTTTCCCAGCGTTCGGGAATAAACTTAATTCTGCCATCTTTTACGGCTTTTATAGCTTCTTGAGCCAGAGGTTTCATTTTTACAAACCATTGTTCGGAAAGTAACGGTTCAATTGTTGTTCCGCAGCGCTGACATTTACCGACATTATGTTCATGTTCACGTGTTCGTAATAATGAATGATTATATTCAAGCATACCGATAATTTGCTTGCGAGCTTCATACCTGTCAAGTCCATGAAGATTTGAAGGAACTTCTCCGCAGGCCTTCATCTTACCCTGCTCGTCTATAACCCAAATCGGTTCAAAGCCATGACGTTTCCCGACTTCAAAGTCATTCGGATCATGTGCCGGTGTAATCTTAACCGCTCCGGTTCCAAAATTTTTATCAACATATTCATCTGCAATAATGGGGATTTCTCTGCCGGTTAAAGGTATAACAACGGTTTTGCCAATAAGCTCTGAATATTTATGATCATCAGGGTGAACCGCAATTGCAACATCACCGAAAATAGTTTCAGGACGGGTAGTTGCAACAATTATTGCTCCGCTTTCACCTTTTAAAGGATAAGAAATTTCCCATAAATGCCCTTGTTCAGTTTCATACTCTGTTTCAACATCAGATATTGCAGACTGACAGCGAGGACACCAGTTAACAATATATGCGCCTTTATATATCAAACCTTTTTCATAAAGTCTTACAAAAACTTCTTTAACGGCATCAGAACAACCTTCATCGAATGTAAATCTTTCTCTTGTTCGGTCAAATGATGCACCCAAACGTTTACATTGGTCAAGAATCCTTGATTTATGAGCATTTGCCCATTCCCAAGTCTTTTCTAAAAACTTATCTCTGCCCAAATCGTGACGAGATAAACCTTGTTCTCTAAGCTGTTTCTCTACAACGTTTTGAGTCGCAATACCTGCATGGTCAGTCCCAGGAACCCAAAGAGTTTCATAACCGCTCATTCTGTGATAACGTACGAGAATATCTTGCAAAGTTTCGTCCAATGCATGTCCCATGTGCAAGACGCCCGTAACATTCGGAGGCGGAATTACGATAGAATAAGGTTTTTTAGGACTTTTCGCATCTGCCTTAAAAAACTCATGTTCTTCCCAAAATTTGTAAATACTTTCTTCTGTTTCCTTCGCATTATAAACGGTAGGTAAATCTTCAATTTTAACTGCTGGCATAATTTTATCCTCTTAACCTAAAATGTATACAATCAGAATAACACAAAAATACCATTAAAAAATCTAATGTAACAAAAGTTGTAAATTCTTGAAAATAAGTTGCCTATGTGTTATACTTAAAGAATAGAATAGTTATTCTGGAGTTTAGATTATGAGGATTAAAGACAATAAAAAGAAGGCATATACTTTAGCTGAAATCATGATTGTAATACTTATATTAACAATCATATTTGCAGCATTTGCTCCGTTTTTTACCAAACGTACAATGACCAATTACGGCAGCCGTTACAATGTTTGGCAGTATGCGAACAGAACAGCATTTGACGCGTATTCTGATCCCGGTAAAGCTACAAATACTGCTCAATTATTTTTCGGGGTTACTCCAAATGACAGAAGTGATGTTACCAGTACATTGCTACCTTCATCTAAAATAGTAGTTCGTTCAGGATATGTTACTTCTACAAAAATGCTCCAAAGACAAATTCAGTTCAGATACGGCAGAACAGGCGAAAAAGATGCCGGAACATTTGCCGGAACTTGGTTTATGAATGGTAAAAACCTCTTTTTAGGAAGTGCTTACCCAACTGTAAACTTAACTAATACCGGAGCAATGAATAACGTTGCAATAGGTGTTGGTGCTTTGAATAACGTTACAACATCAAAAGGTAATACCGCTGTAGGTTATAATGCTCTTTCAGTAGCCTCAACAAGTAAAAATAATTTAGCAATTGGTGCATATGCCGGCTCTAATACAAACGGTAATGATAATACTCTTGTCGGTTATTATGCCGGAAAAAGTACTACCGGAAGTAATCAAACTGCAATTGGCTACATGGCTATGGGTCAAAGCAGCGGAAGCCCATCAGGGATTAATACTTATATTGGTGCTTGGGCAGGAAACAATGTTTCAAGTTCATCATATGCTAACGTTGGTATAGGAACCTATACTATGGCTAATAGCTCAGTCTCAGGACACCATAACGTTGCAGTTGGGGCCTATGCTCTTAAAAATTTAACATCAGGCTCTTATAACGTTGCAATCGGATACAATGCCTGCGGAGAAGTTACAACCGGTTCTCGTAAAACTTGTATCGGATATAATTCAGGACCGCACGAGAGAACAACCGCAGACTTTTTAGGTGGTCGGACTGATGATATTGAGCGTACATATATCGGATCTAAACCTTATAATTTTGGCGGTGATGCAGTATTAGAAATTCATAATCCGAATCCAAATCCTGAAGATTCACAAACTAATAAAGTTCCTGTTAATTCAGGGATTCCGGCTATCACAGGAATATTAAGCAGTGAAAATAGAAACGGTAGAAATGCTTCCGGTGATGGTTCAGGTTCGGTATCTAATACAACTACTATAGTTAACGGTAATTTAATTGTAAGAGGACGACCATATTTTACAACCGGAGCGACATTACACCATTTCCATGACGATAATATATTGCCTGATCGTGCCCCGGTAAGATATTACGGTTACTTGTATGAAAGCGATACAAACTATGCAAAATGTGCAACAACTTATGCTACTTATAGCTTTAATTCAAAATGTATAAATATGAACACTTCTACATCAGACAGAAGATTAAAAAATATCGGTACAAGATATACTTACGGACTTGATAAAATAAACGAATTAAAAGTTTATAATTACACATTTAAAGATGATAAAAACAAATCTCCGCATGTTGGTGTAATTGCGCAAGAATTGCAGAAAGTATTTCCAAATTCAGTATTTAAAGGAACTGACGGATATTTAAGAATTCGTTGGGACGAAATGTTCTACGCAGTAATCAATTCTATAAAAGAATTAGATGCCAAAGTTGTTGCACTTGTTAAAAGAACAACAAATGTAGAAACTCAAATTTCAAAACTGGAAAAAGAAAATATTGAATTGAAATATCAGGTTGAGAACTTAGCTTCAAGAGTTAACAAATTGAAGGCCCAATAAAATAAGTAAGTAAGTAAG
>JAFUSQ010000025.1 GCA_017467605.1 bacterium
AGAAGAATTAAGTAATTCCATAACGGAAATTGAAAAAGAAATAGATGAATTACTGCCTAAAAAAGTTTTAAAATTAACAGAAATATGCGGAATAGAGAAACTTACTGCGGCAATAATTTATACAGAAACAAAGGGTAGATTGACAACAAAAGAAGCATTTGCTAATTATTGTGCGATAGCCCCAATAGAAAACAGTAGCGGTAAAAGTTCAAAACATTGTATAAACAGACGAGGAAACAGAACTTTAAACAATATCTTTTATAGAATTTCAATGTGTCAATCATTGAAAGATGAAAAAGGGAAAGCATATTACGAAAAGAAATTAAAAGAAGGAAAATCTCCAAGACACGCCAGAAAATGTTTGGCAAGACAGCTTTGCAATATTATTTTCAGAGTACTAAAAAGTAGCGAAACACAGGGGAAACCATAAATATTTCCCCTGTGTTTCGTAAACTTTTTGTAATAATCGATAGAAATATCTTCTCATCAGTCTTTACGATTTTCAGTCGTTCCGGTGGAGGAATGGTAATGTTTTTATTTAGGGCTTACCCTTGTTTATATCCTATCAAAAGATTCAAATAATAAATCATACAAAAAATTGAATTATTTTTAACTAATTTTAATCTTCTTGTTTGTAGCCGAAGTTTTTTAAAATAGAATCTTTTTTACGCCAATCTTTTTCAATTTTTACTTCAAGTCCTAGAAAAATCTTTTTTTCTGTAATTTTTTCAAGTTCAATACGAGCTTCTGTTCCGATTTTTTTGAGTAAATTTCCGCCTTTGCCAATCAAAATTCCTTTTTGACTTTTATGTTCGCAGTATATTATTGCTTTAATTCTGTCAATATCTTCATCTTCTTGATATTTTTCAACTTTTACGGCAACAGAGTGTGGAATTTCATCTGAAGTATTTAGAAGAATTTTTTCTCTGATAATTTCTTCTGTTACATCTCTCATTGTTTCTTCTGTTACAACATCTTCAGGATAAAGAATTTCTCCTTTTGGAAGTTTTTTAAAAATATTTTTCAAAAGTGTGTTAATATTTCGTCCTGTTTTAGCTGAAACTCTTACAATAGGGTGATTTTTTTCAAAAAGGATTTTGTATGAAAGCAGATTTTCTTCAATTTTTCCTTGTTTTTTAATTTTGTCGACTTTATTCATAACTAAAATTATCGGGATTTCTGTTTGGAGAAGATTTTTTGCAATCCATTTATCTCCTTTTCCTGCGGGTTCTGAGCCATCAACCAAAAATAAAATTACATCAGCATCAGGAACAGCAAATTTTGCTTCGTCAAGCAAAAACTCTCCAAGTTTATTCAACGGCTTATGGACTCCCGGCGTATCAACAAAAACTATTTGACCTTCTTCTTTAGTTAAAATGCCTTTAATTCTTTTTCTTGTAGTTTGAGCTTTGTCTGTGGCAATAACAATTTTTTGCCCCAATATTTGATTTAAAAGGGTTGATTTACCAACGTTTGGACGCCCTATTATTGCAACAAATCCGCTTTTCATAAAGATATTGTAACATAAATTTTATTATTTTTTAATAAAGTAGCAAATTTTTTTACTCTCAGGTATTATATAGGTATATAGGAATGTGTAGTTTTTAATTAACGGAAAACAATGGGAAAGAAAAATATAATAATTGCAGCTATTTTAGCTACCCTAAGTGTAGGATTTAACGTTGCAAATGCTCAAAATTCAAATAGTTTAACCCAGATGGATATAAAAAAATCATCTGCTGCGGATGCTGTTGATGTAACTTTTTACACGACAGGTGATAGTTCAAATTCTGTCGTATCAAGAAAAGCAAATAACAGATATGTCGTATTACTCCCAAATGTATCAAGCAATCCTTCTGTAACACCGGGGATTGGAGGGGTTAAAGATTTAATAACGGATATAAATGTTAAACATGTTGATGACGGTATTGGCGGCTACACAAAGATTACGTTTACAACTACAAAACCTATTAATATAAAAACTTATACTAAAAAAACAGGTCCTTTAACACAGGCTCAAAAAGATTCAAAAGCTATTATTGCCCAGAATATTAAACCTATTGTTTCTCAAACTGCAAAACCGCAGGCACAAGCTCTAAAACCTGTTGTAAATAACGTAAAACCTGCTGTTCAATCAAAACCTGTTCAACAGGCTAAACCTGTAACTCAGCCTAAAGAGACTACACAAAAAGCATCTGCCCCAACAAAATCAGTTGTTCAGAAATTTGTTCCTGTTGAAGTTTCAAAGGCTAAGACTATTACTCCAAAAACGGTTGCAGAAAAGCCAAAAGCTCAATCGCAGCCAAAAGTTCAGTCTCAGCCAAAACTTACTCAACAACCGAAAGCCCAAACTTCAGTGAATGATTTTGTTCATAGTAATTATGAACCGAAAATGAAATTTGATGAAAATGGCAACAGAATGATGGATTTAGAACCAAGAGTTTCTCATGAAATTGTTCCGGAAGGTAAAAAGACAACTCCGGTAGTTGATCCGTTGTTTAATATTGAGCAAACACAAGCTCAAGCTTTGCAATCTGAAAATGCTGAAAATCTTTCTTCTGATATTCCAAAAAATGAACAAACTTCTAATCATTTTCCGATATGGATTTTGCTTGCAGGCGGGTCTATTTTAACTCTCGGGGTTTTATATCTTATTTTTGATGCAAAAACTAATTCTTCAAAGAAAGAACAAACAAGACTTCAATCTTTCTTCAACATGTCTAATAAAAATCAAGCAAAACGCCGCAGACGCGAATATTATGACATTGTTAACAATGACGAATTGAATTGGCAGGAAAAATACAAACTTTATACAGAAAAAGAAGAAGAACGCAGACCAAAAACAAAAGTTTCTGATATGAAATTTGTGACTGATTTGTCAGGTTCTCAAAAAGCTGTTATTATGCCTTCTAATCAGGCAGAAAAATCACCGCGCGAAATTGCTCAGGAAAAATTGCAGGCACAAATTTCTCATCTTGAACATTCTCTTGCTCAAACACCATCATTAAAAGAACCTGAAGAAATTCAAACAGGTGTTCGTTCTGAAGATAATGCAATTTTGAATAAGATGTCTGATATTAAATTAAAGTCATTCTCAAAACCTTTAACTTTAAAAGAAACTCATAGATCACTTCTTGAAGATGATAAGAAAATTTCAAGAAATAAATCATATAAAGAAGGCAGATTTGTAAAATTAAAAAATTCGCCTTTGAGTGTTAACCAACGTAAGTCTGCATCATCTGATTTAAATGCATCAGATTTAATCGGAACGGGAAATAAATATTTAACAAATAGTGGGGAAATAAAAATGAACAAGGAAAATGAAAATTATTTACTATCTTCTCTTGATGAGTATCTCTCAATTTTAGATTCTGAAGAAACTGCAAGATCCAATGTTTCTGTAGCTGACAGTTTAGCTCAAGTAAAATCACCGGCATCAGATGTAATGAATCGTTCCGGAGTTACTAATCCTATTTCAAGAAGTTCAAATCCTATGAGTACTCCTTATATGAACGGTTTGGTTGTAAAATCAGGTTTCAACATTGACTCTGAAAAAGGTTTTTATTTGGTAAATATTGACGGAGTTTCAGCATTAGTAGGAAGAATTAAAGATCAGGTATTTATATTGAAGAAATTTGATAGAGTTATCGATAAACCTCTACAAGTAAGACTTGATGATGATAATGTTTATATCGTAAGAGCAGGCAAATTTAAATGTTTAGTAGATGTTTCCAAAGAAAAAATGGGAACTTTGATTGAAATTTAGAATTTGTAAAAAAACTTATTGATATAGATTTCTATTTCTGTTTATGTTGTTGAATTATTGTTGCCAACGTCATTCTGAGGTGCTAAATTATGAGATTCTTCACTTCGCTCAGAATGACTTATAAGCCGAAGAATCTTATAAAAATAATAATTATGTTAAAAAAAATAATTTTATTTATCTGTTTATTAATATTTGGAGCCGGCAGTTTTTATTTGTTGAAAAATACGGATAATAATAAAAATGTTGTTACATTGCAATTTGCTTCTTGGGGTTCTGAATCTGAAATAAAAATTTTAAAACCCATTTTATCCGAATTTGAAAAAGAAAATCCCAATATAAAAGTGGATTTTATGCATATCCCGCAAAATTATTTTCAAAAAATTCAACTTCTATTCGCTTCAAACACTTCGCCTGATGTTGTTTTTATGAATAATCAATATCTTCCTATATATGCAAACGCAGGGGTTTTGGAAGATTTAACCAATATTGATTTTGATTATGATAAATTTTATAAAAAATCAATCGAAACTCTTAGTTGGAACGGGAAAATTTATGGAGTTCCACGCGATATTTCAAATTTGGTAATTTTTTATAATAAAGATTTGTTTAAAAAATATAATGTAAAATTTCCTCAAAACGGCTGGAATTTTGAAGATTTTCTAATGACTGCAAAAAAATTAACACATAATCCTAAAGAATTCGGAATATCTTTTGATGAAGAACCTTTGTACTATATGCCTTATATGATGAGTGAAGGACTTGTTGGTATTCCGAATTTTGATGATAAGATTTCTCAAAAAGGATTAAGGTTTTATGCAGACTTGAGAAATAAATACCATGTAGCACCAAGACGTGAAGAATCTGCCAGTGCAACAATGGCACAAATGTTTTTGCAGGGGCGTTTAGCAATGCATTTATCAGGAAGATGGCTTGTTCCAAAATATAGGCAGGAAGCAAAATTTGATTGGGATATTGCAGAATTTCCAAAAGGTTCTGCAGGAAGTGTTACCCCAATGGACGCATCAGGCTGGGTTATTTCAAAATCTTCAAAACATAAAAATGAAGCTATAAAACTTGTTAAATTTTTATCAAGCGAAAAAAATCTTGAAAAATTTGCTCAAAGCGGACTTATTGTTCCTGCTCGTATTGAAGCTTCTAATTCTGCAAATTTTCTTGACGGGAAAAAACCAAAACATTCTAAAATTTTTCTAACAATTATTGAAACATCAAAACCAACTCCGGTTTGTGTTAATTATCGCAAAGTTCTTGATGATTTGAAAGCTAAGACAGAATATATGTTTGCTGAATAATTAATTTTGCTTCGCTTGCATCAATCACCTACGCACAACGCGGTGGCGTTGTCTCCCCGAGTGTAATTGTATCTGCCCACGTAACTGCGGGAGGAGTTAATGCTGCGCCTCCATGCGTAAGCAGAACTAATCTCCGAACTCGACCAAAAGGTACCAGAAAGGGAGATTGAACTACTGCTGTCTCGTGATGCTATGTCTCGGTTGCCTGTCGCTTGGGTATAATTGGGATAATTAATATCTTCATATGTTCCAAGGTCAGAGACTCCCCACATAGAGCCTGCTGCGTTGGCAAGGGTCTGCATGCTAGGAAGATTTAATCCCATATCTTTGCATGCCTTCATTGCTCCTGCGAAGTGGTCATTTCCCCCTGCTCTGCATTCTTTTATTCCAAGTTTCTTTTTATGTGCCATACAGTCTTGATAAGACAATGCTTGATAACTCGTTCCTAAGTTTCTTGAACCATAGAGAGAATTTAATGTGCGAATGTCAACTCCTAATCTGTTTGGTCCGCTGCCGCCATTTATATCAAAGATTGCACTTATACAGTTTGTTGTTGCGTTTGTCTCAGGTTTTCCGTCTACCGTTGACCAAGATTGTGATGCACCATCTTCCAT
>JAFUSQ010000070.1 GCA_017467605.1 bacterium
AAAATCTTTTAAAAATAATTGGGAATAACATGTTTTACACTCTAAAACCAATAAATTATGGGCGAAAAAGGTTCAAAAACCCTAATCAACTACAATTTCAGTGGGTCTTTACTTGATTATTTTTACGGGACAGTAGTGCCGTCATTGCGAGGAGGACGTAAGTCCGACGAAGCAATCCAGTCGTTTCTGTACGAATTTTTCTGGATTGCCGCGCACTCACTGTCGTTCGCGCTCGCAATGACAGTACTGTCATTGCGAGGAGCGAGGGAACCATTTTTAATGTCATTCTGAGGGCGAAGCCCGAAGAATCTTATAATTTCCCCTACATAATCATTCCCCTTCGGCACTTCGTGCCATTTTCCCAACTGGGGCAGAGCAATTTTAATTAAATTCATATTTGTCTCCTTATTCTAAAATAGTATATTTACATAATTTATAAATACATAATTAGCATTAATTACTAATTAATGCAAATAATAATAGCAATAAAGTAAATTAATATTAATCTTGGAGCCAATTATTATTAAGTAGGAGGTTTCTTGTGAGTGATTTGACGAAAAAATTAGGAGCCAAGATTCAAGAAATTAGGAAATCTAAGGGTATTACACAAGAGAAATTAGCCGAATTAATTAATATGGATACTCCGAATTTGAGTAATATTGAACGCGGAAAGAAGTTTATGACAGCCAATACTCTTGAAAAAATAGTTAAGGCTTTGGGTATTCAAGTTAAAGATTTGTTTGATTTTGAGCATATTATCGGTGATGTTCAACTAAAATCAGAAATTAAAAATCAATTAGATACACTTACAACAAAAGAACTCCAGTATATACATAAAACAATTACAAATATTAAACATCTCCGAAAATAACCTTTTGTGATACTATTAAACTAAAGACAGGAGAGAATGATGTATAATACAAAAAAAATAACAGAAGATTTATACTGGGTTGGGGCTAACGATAGAAGATTAGCTTTATTTGAAAGTGTATATCCTGTACCTGCGGGAATTTCTTACAATTCATATTTATTGCTTGATGAAAAGACTGTTTTACTGGATACCGTAGATAAGTCCGTAAATCATCAGTTTATGGAAAATATCGAACATGTTTTAGATGACAGAAAACTTGATTATTTAGTTATAAATCATATGGAGCCTGACCATTGTGCTGAAATTGCAGCAATTGTTAAAAAATATCCTGAAATTAAAATCGTATGTAATTCTAAAATTCAAACAATGATTGGTCAATTTTTTAACTTTGAATTACCCGAAAGTCAGTGGCAAATTGTTAAAGAAGGAGATAGTTTAAGTACCGGACGTCATAATTTAACGTTTGTATTTGCGCCAATGGTACATTGGCCGGAAGTTATGGTAACTTACGATACTACAGATAAAATTTTATTCTCTGCTGATGCTTTTGGTTCTTTTGGGGCAGTTGATGGAAATATTTTTGCAGATGAAGTTGATTTTGACCTCAGATATATGGACGAAGCAAGACGTTATTACACAAATATTGTAGGCAAATATGGTATGCAGGTTCAAGCATTACTTAAAAAGGCTTCAAATCTTGAAATAAAAATGATTTGCCCGCTTCATGGATATGTTTGGAGAAAAGATTTAGATAAATTTATTGATAAATACCAAAAATGGTCAACTTATACTCCTGAAATTAATTCCGTTTTAATTGCTTATGCTTCAGTTTATGGAGGAACACAAAATTCCGCAGAAATTTTAGCAACAAAATTGGCAGAATTAGGGGTAAAAGACATTAAAATGTATGATGTTTCAACTATTCACCCTTCTTATATTGTAGCTGATGCTTTTAAATATTCTCATATTGTTTTTGCATCAACAACTTATAATATGGGTATTTTTGTTAATATGGAAACTTTATTGCACGACATAACCGCCCATAACCTTCAAAATCGTAAGGTTGCTTTGATTGAAAACGGTTCTTGGTCGCCATTCAGCGGAAAATTAATGACAGATATCATAACCGGTTGGAAAAATACTGAATTTATCAGCGAAAAAATTCAACTTAAGTCGACAGTAAAAAAAGATAATATAGAAGAATTGGATAAATTAGCAAAAGCCATTGTAGAAACAATGTAAATGAAAGGAGTTTTAAAATGGACAAAAAATTAGAAGCAGCATTTAATGATCAAATCAATAAAGAATACTACTCAGCATATCTTTATTTGGCAATGAAAACTGTATTTGCAGAAATGAATTTGCCCGGTTTTGTAAATTGGTTTGATATTCAAGTACAAGAAGAAAAGGCTCACGCTGTAGGAATGTATGATTATGTTTTAGAAAGAGGCGGGCATGTTGAATTAGGTGCTATCGATAAACCGGTATTAGAAGGTTCAACTCCTGTTGAAATCTTTAAACAAGTTCTTGAACACGAAAAATTTGTAACCTCAAGAATTAATGCAGTTTATGATGTTGCTGAAGAATTAAAAGACAGAGCTGCTATGCTTTTCTTAAATTGGTATATTAAAGAACAAGTTGAAGAAGAAGCCAGTGCATCAGATGTTTTAGCAAGAGTTGAAATGATTGGTGATGATAACCATGCACTTTTGGATTTAGATAAAGAATTAGGTGCAAGAGTTTTCAACCCGCCAATTATTAAGTAATTTAGTTATATATTTATTCCCTTCTTCATTTTGGAAGAAGGGAATTTTTAAAATTATGTTCTACTTCGATAAAATTAATAACAAAAAAATATTAAAATCTGATAAAATCCAATCAATAAATGCATTTTTTACAACAAGACAAACTGTTATTAAGTCCAAAGAGGACAATATGCAAAATCTTGTTTTTGAAAATAAAGAATTGATTTGCCAATACCTTGGAATAGATATCAAAAATTTTGTATCTCCAAATCAAACACATAGTGCTAACATTGATGTTGCAAAAATTGGAAAATCTATTTACCCCGAAACTGATGCCCTGATTTTAACAGAAAAAAATTTAGGAGTATTTTTGAATTTTGCTGATTGCACTCCTGTTATTTTGTATGATAAAAAACAGAATATTGGAGCAATAGCCCATGCAGGTTGGCGGGGGACAGCCCAAAAAATTTCCGCGCTTACAGTTCAAAAATTAATAAGAGATTTTAATTCAAAACCTTCTGATATAACTGCCTTAATAGGTCCTGCCATAGGAATGTGCTGTTATAATGTTGGAGAAGAAGTTTATACCAAACTTAAATCGACAGTTTGTGATTTTGAAAGACTTTATGAAATAAGAGAAGGTAATATTTATGTTGATTTAAAAGGGATAAATAAACGTCAACTCGAAGAAACGGGGTTATATGACATTGATGTTTGTCCTTATTGCACAGTGCATAATAATGATGAATTTTTCTCTTATCGTAATGAAAACGCTACAACAAGCAGACATAGTGCAATTATTTGCTTAACTTAATAATATTTACATATTTATTAAAATGTTTTATAATAAATTTAAGCAGGGCGGCCTGTGTAACCTCCATATTCGCACGACAACTTTTCTGCAAAAGGTGTAAGAAAAGATATTTCTATCGATTATTACAAAAAGTTAACAAAACACAGGGGAAATATTTATGGTTTCTCCTGTGTTTCGCCACTTTTTAATACTCTGAAAATAATATTGCAAAGCTGTCTTGCCAAACATTTTCTGGCGTGTCTTGGAGATTTTCCCTCTTTTAATTTCTTTTCGTAATATGCTTTTCCTTTTTCATCATTCAATGATTGACGCATTGAAATTCTAAAAAAGATATTGTTTAAAGTTCTGTTTCCTCGTCTGTTTATACAATGTTTTGAACTTTTACCGCTACTGTTTTCTATTGGGGCTATCGCACAATAATTTGCAAATGCTTCTTTTGTTGTTAATCTACCCTTTGTTTCTGTATAAATTATTGCCGCAGTAAGTTTCTCTATTCCGCATATTTCTGTTAATTTTAAAACTTTTTTAGGCAGTAATTCATCTATTTCTTTTTCAATTTCCGTTATGGAATTACTTAATTCTTCT
>JAFUSQ010000071.1 GCA_017467605.1 bacterium
ATTGAGTTCAAGAGCAGATTTTTTACGTCCTGCAAGCATTCTCAATTTTTCAACCTCGTAAGCAATAGAACCCTCTTTGTTCTTGAAATATTCCTGTAAAATCTCATCCTTTGATATTTTATCATTCAAATTAAACTCAAACGGCTCAAGTAAACTCCCCATTCGGATTGTATCAAAGCCGTTGCGTTCTTCTATTTTTACAACAGGAAGATTTAAAAGTTCTCGGCACTCACTATCAGATAATGTTCTTCCGTCTTTTGTCTGCCCGATTAAAATATGCTTGTGAGAAGTATTATCTTTTGAAGTGATCCCGACATTATAATAACCGATTTCAACAGGCTCAATATCTGAATTTACATAAATCTTTGCTTCCTGTGGACAAGCCATATCCATCTCTTTTAAGATACCTTTTGAAAATACAGAGGTTAATGCGATTCTGCCTCGTGCCGGAGAAAAGTCTTTATTCATTCCGTACTGTTGATAGCCTTTATAATCCTTTAAAAATCTGTCATCTTTGTATGAAAATAAATACGGTCTGTTATATCCCTCGATAAGTTTTAAGGTTTTATTCTCGTCATCAATTTCGTACCAACCCTCTTTTATATTAAGGAAATAGTATTTTACAACCTCCCACAAATCTTTATTTATCTCATCGATTTTATCTTCCATATATTTTGGATTAACTGAAACTTTGTCAGCTATTGATTTTGTAAAAGTTGTGAACAGGATATCTTCAGTCCTATCAACAAGCTCTTCGTTTGCCTCTTTATTAATTGCAAGATTATTTTTGAAAGCATCTTGAACCTCTGTTGAACTTCTGAAATTTTGCAATACCTCTTTTATTTTTGTATCAAAATTCCCGACAATATCATCACTCATTCCGAATATTCCGTTGAACTGCAAAGTTCTTTTATTGATGAGTTCCAAGATACGAACATCGGCAAAATTCTCTTTACTCAACATATTTATTACCAAAACATCGGAGTCTTGTCCCTGACGATGACACCTGCAAATTCTCTGTTCAATCTTGACCGAATCATACGGCAAGTCGTAATTCACAACAACAGGACAGAATTCTAAGTCTATGCCCTTTGATGCTTCGTCATTTGCTATCAGGATTTGAATTTCATCATCAAATCGGAATTGCTCTATTGAATCGTTATCCTTATATTTTATGGTTCTATAACCCTGACCTAAAAATATCTTGTATAAATAATCAAATGTCAGACTGTGTTCGACATAAATTATTGCCTTTTGTTTTACTTTCATTGATTTTAAGTGATTGAAAGTTGTTTTTAATATTTTCAAAAGTTCTGCGGTCTTTGAATTTATATGAATATCATCTGTAAGTTTTTGTATCTCTTCCAATACGGCTTTTTCGTGTCCGTAACTCCTTTTTATCGCACCATCAAGAATATTAGAAAATGCTCTTGGCGAAGATGAAAGCGATTTGAAAAATAATAGATTCAAATTGTAACTGTCCATTTCAGGATATGCCGCTTTGTCATCAGACAAAATATAAGCAGAAACTAATTTATAAATAAGTTTTTCTTCCTTTGATAACTCATAATCAACTGTAATCGGTATTCTCCGTGTAAAATTCACATAATCCGTTGTTTGAACTTTTAAAGTCCTGAAACAAAACTGCGAAACCCACTCTGTAAGTTCTTTGTATCTTTCAGGTTGTCTGAAATATCGTTTATAAAACCAATCAGCATCAGGCAAAACACTTTCGTCAATAAAATGAATAAGCCAATAAATATCCATAATACTCATCGTGATAGGAGTCGGAGTCAGGAGTAATTTGTAAGCATTGCCGACTGCATCTTTTAGAGTCTGCACCATTTTGTTTTCCGGCTTTGATAAAACATCTGCTTCGTCAAAAATTACAAGATCCCATTCCCTCTCTTTAACTGCAAGTGCGTGTCTTGTTGCGATGTCGTATGTTGTAATAATAATTCCGACTTCATCGGGTAGAGTATTTGAATTATTCCAAAACACGAACGGAACGGTCGGGAAATCTTTTTCTAATTTTCGTCTCCATTGAGGAACGAGGTTCGGAGGTAAAATCACAAGAATATTAGGTTTTCCCTCGTACCATTTTTGACAAGCAACCAAAAGTGCCTCATAGGTTTTACCTAAAGATGCTTCGTCACATAAAATACACCCTTGCAAATAATCGGAACGCAGAGCAAATCGTGCCGCCATAATCTGATACGGATAAATTTTGGCATTAGAAGATGCATAAACCGGCAGGAAGTTTTTATCGTCAGCAAGACTTTCAAGACGATTAGCCTCAACAATTGCAGAATATTTTGATTGAAACTTTGTTTTCACTTCCATTCTGTGCCTATTTTAGCATAAATAAACGGTGCGAGATTTTATTTCTTTGATTTTATGCTATACTTTACTCAAAAGGGATAAATTAAGGAGTACATATTATGCAAGTGCAAGCAATAAATAATAATCAACCAAGTTTCGGAGCAATTTATCAGCCGAAAAATATTAATTTCAATAAGGTTCAAGAGCCTATTGTTGATGCAATAAAAAAAGCCATGAGAGAACCTTTGCAAAAATTTAAAGGTGAAACGGCAGAGGGGTTTTATAAGTCAAAAGGACTTGACTTTGAAATAACACCACACAGTAGCGAATCGGTTTATTTATCTGCATATAAAGGAATGAAAGAAATCGGCAGAGGTGTTGATAGAGGATATACATATTCAGATAAAATATGTATCGGAGAGTATGACCAATATTCAGAATTTAGAGTTTCCGATATTGAATCAGGGATAAAAGAGAAAAAAAGAAACGATTTCGGATTTGGATTTGCAGTTGCTATTGTCGGCATTGCTGCTGTTCTTCAATTTACACTTGGTTTGTCGACAAAACTTGGTAGGAAAACACAGGAAACAACAAAACCATTAATTGAAAATGTTGATAGTATCGCAAATAAAGCAAAAGCTGTTTTGCCTGATACAACTGCGGTAAAGACAAAGGTTTTGAAAGCAATTAAAAAATAAGAGTAAAGGGGTAAATAATTATGCAAGTGCAATCTATAAATGCTTATAATAATCAGCCGAGTTTTAAAGCTATAAAGTATCAAGACGGATTATTAAATAATAAAAATCGTAAGGCAGTTTCTGATTTTATTGCAAATAGATTAAATGAAATTGACCCAAGCGATAGATTAAAACGCAGTTATGTTAAAAGAGCCAAATTTTGGGGATATGATATTTTATTTTCAAAAGGCGAAAAAAAGAACTCTGTTAGAGTTGATGTGGTATCTACTTTGTTAGAAGAAAAAGCTGCTCCATACAACGGAGTTCCCATATATGATTGGACACATGTCGGCACATATTCAAAGCCAGAAGAATTTAATATTCAACATTTTAATAATACATATAGACAAAGTGAAAAATCAGCAAAAAAACAAGGCTGTGTTTGGTTTGGAATTGTCGGAGTACTATTTACAGCATTAGCTGGAGTAGTTGGTTATGGTATAAAAAAAGATTTGACTTCTGCTGAAAGAAAACCCAATACAACTATCGTTGCTAAAGATAGTTTAAAAACGGATAGTATTAAACCTATTTTAGAAGATAGTTTTAAATTAGGTAAAAAGATTATTAAAAAATAGAGGTAAATAATTATGCAAGTGCAATCTATAAATGCTTATAATAATCAGCCAAGTTTCGGTGCAAAAATTGTTATAAAAACAAAAGACATGCAAACTTATATGGATTATTTAGCGAGATACACTAAAGCCGAAAAGCCATGTTATAACTCTGCAAAAGATTTGGAACTAACAAACAAAATTTTTGATGCGTTTGAAAAACACCCCTCAAAAGAAGAAATTGTGCCGGATGTTGCATATTTAAAAAATACATTAACTAATGCAAGAGGAACAATAACATCATCAAATGCCGCATTTATTGACACCGAGCCTGCAAGAAGTGATAGTATTGCACCGATTAAAAATATTTTCAGAAGAATATTAGATCCCGAAAATAAAAAACAATTCAATCGTCTTGTCGGGGAAGAACACACACCGATTTATGAAAGTTGGTGGAAAGAAAATATTGCACCAATTTGGGAAGATATAAATAAGAATTTTAGAGAAACAACATTTTTCAAAAAAAATTATGACAAAGAGTTTAATGCTGATTTTAATCGTGAAAGCGGAATGAAGGAAGATTTTTTCAATCAAGAAGGCAATTTTTGGATAGAACTCCACCATAAAATATATGGGTAAAGTGGACATAAAAATCGGGGAATTTCAATTAAACTTCGTCAGGTTTCCAATCCGGTATATGTCTGCCTTTTGATATTGGTAAATCCGTTTCATTTACAAATGTTTCAAATTCAGGGTCATTAATTTTATCAGTTCTATTAGGTTTTAATAATTTATCTAATAATGCTGATTGTTTTTTGCCAACATTTTTCCCATGAGTATCATTTAGGCATTTACCTTTCATAAAACTAACAAATGTACCTTCTGATTGATTAGGAATTGCTATTTCTACAACCTTATTTATTCCTTTATCTTTCCCGCCGCAAAAGGACATTTGATTTTGGGGTATTGATAAATTGTTTTGAACACTAAAAAACATATATTGTCTCCTTTTAGTACTGTTTAAAAATTGCAATTTTAAATTTTATAACCTTCTATATCCTTTGCTGCATCAAATCGCCATCCCTGTTCACGAAGCAATTGTTCTTTCAATCTTCGTCCGATATTAGCTGCTACATCTGTTTCAAGGTCTTTAGTTATAAAATGAGCATTATCTGCTGGTATATCCAATAAACTATTTGGAGTTGTTAATGTTTTTGTATCGATTTGTGCTAAAGCCTGAGCTCTCATAGCTTGTGTGTGTTCATGTTCTAGTTGTTGTGTATCTTGTATTGGCTTTTTTAAACTCTTTAATTCTTCAATCAACCCATTGTAGAGAGTAGTTTTCGAGCCACTTTCTTTTACCGTTTCAGGTGACGCATCAAGCCAACTAATTTTACCTTTTGGAAGTTTAGGTTTTTTAGCACTAAAAGCTATTTGATTTTGGGACATTGTTACATTGTTTTGAATACTTGATAACATTTGATAAATTCCTCCTACATATTTGAAATTTACTATTCTATTGTACTTTAAGTAATTATACTGAATTTACGAAATTGACTAATTTTGCATTTAGATTTTACAAATCGTTACATGTATTATAAAACTAATAAAAATAAAATTTGCTATGTGGTAAATGTATATAAAAACAGGAAGTGAAAATCATCACTTCCTGTTTTATTATCTGCAAATTATTTGGTTGTTATAAGTTCTTCCAAATAACCTATAATTTTTTCACCAAGATTTTTAACGTCATCTGCTTTATCACCATTAGCATTTGATATTATTCTGCGTTGTTCTAATTTACCATTAACATACGAAGCAACATTATGCCTTCTTATGTAATCAGTCATTTCCATACGATGTCCCATATCACTCCAAGTTTGAGTAATTTCTGAAACTCTGCCAATATCAATATCTACTATATCATTATTTTTTCCAATTGATTTTGTGAAAGTTTCAAATTCTTTAATAAGTTCTTTGGGTAAATCTTCTACCGCACCTCGTAATTGTAACTTTGCTCCGAATGTTTGATTATAATTATTATTTTGTACTCTTTGTACTTGCATATTATTTACTCCTTAAATTATTTATTTTCTGATTTGTTCTTTTAATTTATCAAGAAAATCATTAACACGACTTGTTGTTAATTCTTCGTGAGAGTGTTCGCCCCTATCGGCTCTATAACCGAGATATTCTTTTTTAGTTCTTGTTCCGTCTTCTAAAACCACGTTACCTAAAATTGAACGCTTTACATGACGAAATTCTAAAGGGTTGCCCATCTCGTGTAAAACAAAATCATCTTTTTTTGCTTCACTAAATTTTAAGCAAACCATATCCGTATCACGACCAATTTCTTTTGCTTTCTTTTCCCACGATTTTAGCATTTTGGAAGTTATATCATCAGTCCAGCCGCTAATTTTAACTTTCGCACCAAAATTGGTGTTGTAATTGTTGTTGTTTTGAATTCTTTGTACTTGCATTTTATTTATTCCTTGCCTAATTTTTATTGGGTTTCTTCAAACTAAACATCTGTTAAAAAATTATTTTGTATTTCTTCATCTTGTTCAAAAAATCTATTTAAACATTTGAAATCATTACTATCCGGTTCTAATCCGTTTTTTCTGTCTAAGACTTCATTTGCAGAATTCCATCTGACAGATTTTAATTTTGTATCTACTTTTTTATCTAATTCTCCAAAAGTTTTATTGACTTCTTTTTGTAGTTTTGCAATCTGTTCTCTTGCTTGTTGAGTCGTTTTTACTGCTGTTTCACGCAATTTAAATACATCGGCTAAATTTACTAATGTATCTATCATTTTATCCGTATTGTTTCTTAAATTCTGTTTGTGAACATCAAATAGTGTTACACCGTCGTTATAATTCCCATTATTAAAATATACATTCATGTGTTCTGCTAATCTTGAATCATTATCGTAATTCCAAACACCCGGAACATACATTGTTCCTTCTATATCGGAAGTCTTTGATTCAACAGTTGTAACTAATCTTTTTAATTCTTTTTCGTTAATTACATCCCAATTTTTGTGGGGAAACATATTCTTTCTTAAAACAAGTTTCATTCCAAAATTTGTATTGTAATTGTTGTTGTTTTGAACTCTTTGTATTTGCATTATAAACCACTCCTATATTCTACTTGCAGTAATCCACAAAGGACTATTTTTTGAAGCTATATCATTACCGTCAAGTGAAGATTCCCGAACACTAAATGCTTCTTTAAATTTAGTTACGCTATCATTATATGCCTTATCAGAAATTTCTATCATATCCTTTTTTAACGCATCTATTCTATTTTGTTCATTTTCTCTAATTACAAATCCATCAAGACAATTAACTAAACTATCCAATAATGTTTCTTTTGGCTTTTGGGTGTCTTGAGAAGCTATTTCTATACTATCAACAAAACCTCTATCATTTTTGAACACTAATGTATCATAATATCTTGGATAACCAGCCAGCCTTAATTCAACTTTACCTTTTACATTTTCAGTTCTTTTAAGGAATTGTTTTTCAAGAAACTCTACGACAGGTTTTGCCATTTTTCTATGCTCGGTGTCAATTTTTAAAGTTGCACTGAAACTTGTGTTGTAATTGTTGTTGTTTTGAATTTTCTGTACTTGCATTTATTTACTCCTATAATTTTATAATTGTTTAAAATAATACTGTGCCCTCTCTAAATCCTTCTTGTTTAGCGAATTCTTTATCATGATTAACTTCCCATTTATACCAATATGGGTGTGTTACAGCATGACTTTGAGCATGTTCCTCAAAATTATCAACGACTGGGTTTTTAAACTCAAAGTTTTGCCAGTTATTTTTATATTCTAATTTAAGATTAGGAGCATAATACATATCAACATAATCACCTTTTCTAAGTTTACCGAAACTGGATGGTTTATCGCCAACAAAAGTTGCAGCTCCCACTTCTTCTAATTCACCTAAATCTTCGACATTGGAACGGTCAAATACTGCCCATCCTTTTATTCTTTTGCATTTTCCTAAATTTGTTGTATCTGTTCCTTCAAAAATAGCATTTTCTCTTATTTCTTCTATATGCTGAAACAAGTCATCGCAATTAATTTTCTTTTTTTCGAGTGCTTTTTGAACTCGCTGTTTTAAACCGTTAAAGGTTTTTATACTATATAAGCCAGTCTCAGGATTCCTGTTAAATTGAATATGAGCATAATTAAAGAAGTCGTTTATTTTTCGAGGTGTTAAATTTGAAGTAATCGTCTTAACCTCTTTTACAGGATTTGCAGTAAATGAAACCGTATCACTGCTATATGGTATTGTTTTGTTGTAATTAAAAGATTGTTTATTGAAATTTGTATTTATATAACTTTTGTAATTGTTATTTTGTACCCTTTGTACTTGCATTTTATTTATTCCTTAATTTTTTGATTTTGCTACTGCCGATAATAGTTTTGTTTCTGCGGTATCACCTAAATTTTTAATAGTTATATTATTATCATAAAATACAGGCAAAATATAATCTTTATAAATCTTTGCCAAATTGTGTGACATTGATTCACTATTTGTATCAGCAGGCAAATGTTGCAAAAATGATGCTACTTTTGCAAACCTATCTTCAACTGCTGTAAATTGTTTAGTCAGACGACCAAGATGAGTGGTTTTTACAGTATAAGTGTGATGTTTAAGACCTTCTGCTACCATTCCGAAAAAGCTATCCATTTCTTCACCATTTACATTCTGATTACCTTTTCCGACTAATAAATATATTTCATCAGTATTTTCGCCTAAATCTCTACAAATTTTGGTAAAAGTTCTTTTTACACCTTTAGGTATAACTTTATCCACATCATCAATTAAAACCTTTGCACCAAATGTCTGATTGTAATTATTTTGTACTCTTTGAATTTGCATTTTATTTTATTCCTTAATTTATTGATTTTGACCCTATTTACTCAATGCTTTTTCCGCATTTACAATTTCTTCTTCATTAATTTTATCAAAGAATGTTGTCAGCATATTATTAGTCTTTTCTGTGATTGCAACTTCTTTATCGCCGAGTCTTGGATTGGTTAGAACAAATTTATCCTTATTTAAACCTTGAATACAATAACTTACAACGGAATCTTCTTGTCCCCAAGTTTGCATATTTTTTAATCTTGTTGCAAATCTATCACGAGATATATCACTCATTGCATTCCTTAGCCAATGTGTAGTTTCTTGAGATACACTCGCACCGAAATTTGTGGTGTAGTTGTTGTTTTGTATTCTTTGAACTTGCATTTTATTTACTCCTTTAATTTATATATACAATGCGTATTTTTTACCACGATTAAATTCATGTCTTATCACATAAGGTTCTTTCTTGAATACCAGTCCGTATTCTATGTTACCTCTTCCATCAGTATCGTACCAAAACTTCAAATTTTGTTGTTTATTTTTAGGTAACATTGATATGTTAGTATCTAATAGTTTATTAACTTGCTTTGTAAATTCAGCATATTTATTTAATTCATATTTTGCACAATCGCCTGTAATTTTTCCCCACTTGCAAGGTACTTCGCCTAAGAGATCTACAAACATATCATATAATTTTTTATCAGCATCTTCGGGAATTTGTTTTTTTGCAACTTCAATACTTTCAAGTCCTTTTTTCTTTATTAAAGTTAATGAACCTTTGAATTGCGGATTATAATTATTATTTTGTACTCTTTGAATTTGCATTTTTATTTACTTTCTGTAATTTCTTTTGCGTTGTATTTATCCAATAATTTTTTATCAAATTTATTTAAAACTAATGTTGCTCCGGCTAAATATGCAAAACCAAATGCACATGCTGCCGCTACACCCGTTCCGAATTTTGCTAATTTAGAAGGTGCTTTTGAAATTTTAGATACTAATTTACTTCCGCCAATTGCAGAAAAGCCACATACTAAAATCAAACTTCCTGATGTAATTGCTTGATTTATTGCGTGAGCTTTAGGGTATTTTGATACAAATTCATCTTTTTTATCATTTGGCACAATGAAAGTTCTATTTTGCTGATTATTATAATTAACAGAATATTTTGTATTATTCCCCTGTACTTCAATTTGTTGTATTTTTATTGACATGTTTACCCCTTAAAATTTCCTCATATACGAAACCATATACGAAATATTATCTTTTAGTTTACCAAAATGTGTATTAAACAAATTCTTTGACGGCTCGGATGTGTATTTTGCCTCTGCAAAAATTATATCTCTTGGAGTCATTGAATAAGTCGTTTGGAATATTGTATTAATTCCCTGTGTTGTTGTTCCTTCTTTAAAATCGTTATACATTGTATAAGAAGGACTCAATGAAAAATTAAATTTTCCGACATCAGCATTGGCTCTGATAGGTGCGATTTCAAGTTGAGAATTTGCACCTCTTTTAGATGCCACAAATGTTTCTCTTACCCAACTGCTTATATTTTTAGTCCAAGAAAAATTATTTATAGCAAGACCGACAAAAGATGTCTTTTTATCAGGTTGAACATTCACACCGGCATATAAGTCAGTAAAGTTTCGACCTCTTGGTAATTGGAAATTCATACCACCATAAAATGATGCTTCCTTATTTACAACCCCTGTAATCCCTGTTTCTGATACAAGTTGTACTGCTTTTTGAGCTTTGCAAGGTGCAAGTGTCGCTAAACTTATTAAACTTGTGATAATCGGTTTTCTTACATTCATTCTATATCCCTACTAATTATGGCATAAAATTGCCATTCGCATGCTATATCATATTATAAAACCCGTAAAAATAAAATTTGCTATCTAAAAAACAGGAAGTGAAAAATCACTTCCTATTTTTCAAATTACCCCTACCCTGCCATTTCAATCCAACTGTTATCAGATATTAATTCGCCTGTCGGATTCCTTTTTACAATAGTGGTTTCTAATTTGCCGTTAGGGTATAGGTCTTGATAATATTTGATTTGTCCGTTATCTTGCGTGAATGTTCTGCGTAATACCCTTTCAAGATGTGAATAATTTTTACCCTCATAAGGTACTTCTATATGCACCTTTCGTATTTTATAATCGGTTAGCTTTTCGGGATTAATTTCACCGCTTGTAATCATATTATTTAATTTAGAACCGACAACACCCCAAACTCCGTCTTTGGGTACTCTGCGTTTTGGCAAGATTTTTTCAGATAAATATTTTAATGCCGCTTTACTGCTTTCTATACACCCTTTGGAATGTTCTGCATCCATTAAAGCCGTATAATAACTAATGCTACGACCGAATGACACTTTGTTGTTTGTCATAGGTTTTGATTTGTAATTAGAAATAGTGTTGTTGTTTTGGCACATAGAATTAATGCACCCAATAGAATTGATTAGCATAATAATGCTCCTTTCATAAATGTACTGATAGTAATAACAAAAACTCAAATTGTGTTGGTCGGCAATTTCGCCAATCAACACTAAATAAATCGTCTAAATCGTTTTGAGTAATATCTGTCCATTTATGTCCTTTGTTTTTCTTGATTTTATAATAACACGAGAAAAAATAAATTTGCTACTCTTGTAATAAAATTTTACAACTGCAAATTTGCTATCTGATTAAATGACTTAATATATTGCATATTTTGGATAAATCAATATAATTAAACATGTTTAGTTAAGAAAGGGGACATTATGAACAAAGAAGAATTAGTAGCAGAAATTGCAAAATCAGCAAAGGTTACAAAAAAAGATGCCGCTGATGTTTTAACTGCAACATTAGAAACTATTGAAAAAACAGTTAAAAAAGGTGAAAAAGTTACATTGGTAGGTTTCGGAACTTTCGAACGCAGACAAAGAGCAGCTCGTACAGGAAGAAACCCACAAACAGGCAAAGAAATTAAAATTGCCGCTAAAAAAGTTCCTGCATTTTCAGCAGGCAAAAAATTCAAAGAATTAGTAAAATAATTACTATTCTTAATTCCAATAAAAAGCTGATAGTCAAACGGCTATCAGCTTTTTTATATCCTTTTCATTGCACTTATAACTTGTCCAACAACTGCAAATTGTTTTGTTTTATCTATTTCAAATGGTTTATAATCTTTATTGAATGAAATCGCTGTTATGCCGTCAGCTGTTTTCTTTAATTGTTTACAAAATAATTCAGAATCATAAACAAAGGCATAAACTTTACCGTTGTTTATGTAGTTTTTAGATTCATCAACAATTAAAGCATCCCCGGATTCAATCTTATCTGCCATACTATCACCTCGTGCAAACACAACAGATACTGTTTTAGGATTCCCACCAAAATTTCTTATAAAATTAATATCAAGTCCGATTGTATCCGAAACAAAATCCGCATTGGCATTAGTTCCTGTGCCGCAACTTAATTCAACATTACTTCTTACAGGAACTTGAACGATTGAGTCATTAACAACTGCAAAACTGATAAACTTTGTTGATATTCCTCTTTCTTCAAGTTGTTCCTTTAAGTGTATGCGTTCTTTTCTGTTTAGTTTACTATCTCTGCTTAATCTTTGGCATATATTCTGTCTTGTTGCACCGATAAGAACTGCAAACTCGGTTTTTGTCATTTTAGGATTTAATTTTAGTAATTCCTCATAACAATATTTAAGCGAAATGGCTGTGTTATTTGAGTTTGAGTATCTTGGCATAATCTTCCTCTTGACATTAAAAAATAAATTTGTAAACTATTATTATAAAATAGTTTACAACAATTGAAAAATTAATGCAAACTATTCAACTATCTCAAGAAAGGAAATATATGTTTGATGCCCAAGGACAAAAAGTTGATGCCCTTTATCAACTCATACAAATGAAAAACTGTGAGCGAATTGTTAAATTCAAAACTGCAAGCATTGACTCTGCTCTTGGTTATCTTCAATGGCACATCCGAAAATATAAACGAGGACTTTTATTAGAAGTTTCTTTATTGAAAAAGATTTACGACTGGCGAACAAAATCGGTGAGATATTCTTATGAGTAAATATATTGCTCTCATAGACTGCGACAGTTTCTTTTGTAGTTGCGAGAGAAAGTTAAATCCTGAACTAAACTGCAAACCTCTCTGCGTTGTATCAAGCGAGAGAGGTTGTGTTATTGCTCGTTCCAAAGAGGCAAAAGCAATGGGGATTAAAATGGGCGATCCCTTATTTAAAGCTGTAGAAGAACACCCGAATTGTGTTTATATGGTCGCAAACCACCACAATTATTTAGCAATATCAAAACAAATAATGTATATTCTAAAAGATTTAAGTCCGAATGTAGAGATTTATTCTATTGACGAGGCTTTCGTTGATGTAACTGGACTGGTCAAAGTTTATAATAAAAATTACTATACGATGGCAAAATACATTCAGGACAGAATTTGGAATGAAGTTGGTATGCCGGTTAGTATTGGAATAAGCCGTTCAAAAACTCTTGCAAAACTTGCATCTGATAGAGCTAAAACAACAAAAGACAGGATTATTTTGTTAGGTAAATCAAAATCTAAAAAATACCTGCAAGATGTAGATGCATCAGAGGTATGGGGAATTGGTGGAAGATTAACTTTAAGACTTCAAAGGTTCGGTATAAGAACTGCAAGCGAATTCGTAAGCAAAGATGACGAGTGGATGAAGAGAAACTTTGGCAAGAATGGTTTAACTACAAAATATGAATTATTAGGTCATTCTATAATTCCAATCGTAAATAATCCGCCGCCTCCAAAATCTATCTGCGACACACAGTCGTTTCCTGAATTTACATCAGACTTTGATTATATTAAGAATGAACTGCAAGTTCATATTCACTCTGCATGCCGGAGACTTCGTCAGGCAGGGTGTAAATGCAATACGATTGGGGTTATTGTAAAAACAAAAGATTTCAAATGTGGTTTTTTGGAAGCTAAACTCGAAAACCCGACTGACTTTGAATTGAACATTTCTAAAACAGCCTTTGAACTTTTAGGAATGATGTATTCAGCAAGTATTCTTTATAGGAGCGTTGGAATTATTTTGGACGATTTTAATATAACTGCAAATGAACAACTTAATCTCTTTGAGGATCAGGTTAAGAAAGAAAAAAGCGAACGACTTGGTAAGGCAATCGATAGAATTGAGGAACGGTTCGGTCGTAATAAAATAAAGGTTGGTTTTACTAATAAAGACGTTCCGAATAAACAGGGATTTATGACCTGTCCAAAGCAGATATATTAAGAGTTTGCATGAAATAGTCAAATAATTGCTGTTCTTAATTCCAAAATAAGCGTGTCTACACATTTTATGATGGCACGTTTTTATTTAACATCTACTTAACTTTTATGGTATAAATGAGTAAGGAAACAATATTCATGACAGATATAAAAATCAATATAAAATATAATAGATTTGAAGAAGATGGCGAGCAAATTATTGAAGTAAGATTTTTGCGTGGTGAAACGCTATTGCATAATGTTTTCTACAATATAGATGGTCTGTCAGAAAATGAAATAGATGAACTAAAAGTGGAAGCTGTTGCAAAGTTTAGTGCTGTATTCCCTGAATTAACATTTGAAGATATAATGCGTGGATTTGATATAACTGATACTAAAATTCAACAACTTTATCTTGAAAATTTTGGCAAGTAATTTCTATATCTATTTATAAAAAATGTTATTTTTTATTGATGTACTAATGCAGAGATTTTTTAGATTCTAAAAGCTCAAGTGTGGAAAAATTCGCACTTGGTCTGCTACAAACTCGCATTTGGGTTGCTCTTTTACAGGCACTTTTTTAATTAAAATTAATCAGCGAAAAAGTCGGGGAAATTTCCCCGACTAATTTGACATTATTTTCTTATTTTTGAAAAGAACGTTGCCGAAAATCTCAAACTGTCTGTCCGGTTGTCTCAAACTGAGTGTCCTTTTACAGCATACTTGCCCAACCTCATCAAAAAATCTAAAGTTCACCACGTATCTGTTTGATTTGATTTTTATATGCTTAAATTACAGAGTTTTAGCTAAAGATTGGATTACCGATAAAATTAAATCGTAGTCTAAATTCTCATATTTCCCGACATTTTCCAGAATAATTCTTCCATTTTCATCATTAGCATTTTTAAATTTGAATATTTTATCCCAAATTGACACATCAATTTTACCTTTATTTTCAATTATTTTTAGTAAATCTTTTTGTGCCGGTGTGTATTGACTATTTGGCGATATAAGAGTTAAAACCATACTGGTGTCTTCCGGTCGTGCAGGATCTGGAAGATTAAATGATACAACTTTATTTTTAATTCTTCTGCCAAAATTACCTGAGGCATCGCATATTATGTCTTGTTCTGATACAGGCACAGAACCAATAAAAGTTTCAGTACTTATGACGCCATTCCTTGTAAGAATACCATCTCTGTAACCTCCATAATTACGAAGTACATGCATTGTGTGGTATTCTTGTGAAACATCATAAGTATGAGGGCTTATCCTGGAATCTTTTCCCAAAATGTTTGCTATTGTTTCTTCTACAGTTCTACCGGCATTTTCTGATTTTTGAGCAGGCAGTGCATTAACTTTCTCTGCCATTTCTCTTATTAGCTTTTGTGCATTTTTTAAATTTATAGAACGGCGAGCCATAAGAACCCCTGTAGTAATAGCTGCAAGACCAACTAAACCAGATAAAACCTTTACTGGAGTGGAAATGCCATTTTTCCCCTTCTTATCATTTGGTGTACTTACAATTTTTTCACCAAAATTTACACTATTTTCTACGGGTGATATGCGAATACCATTCATTTAAAGAATCTCCTACTGTTTACTATAAAACTATTAAATAATAATTATTGCTAGTTTAATATTTTTTTTTAATGAATTTTTACAAAAAATAAACTTTTAAAATATGTTTAATTTATGTTAATATTAATCTGCATAAAGATAAAAAATAATGACGAAAATATCTATAATAATTCCTGTTTATAATATGGAAGAATATCTTGAATATTGTCTTGACAGCATTGTCGGTCAGTCATTGCAGGATATTGAAATAATATGTATTAATGACGGTTCTGACGATAATTCGGCTCAAATCTTAGAGCATTATGCTGCAACAGATGAACGTTTTGTAATAATTAATCAAGAAAATCAGGGACAGGGAATTGCAAGAAATAAAGGTTTAGAAGTTGCAAATGGCGAATATGTAATGTTTGTAGATCCTGATGATTGGGTTGAAAAAGAATCCTTAGAATATCTGTATAATTTTTGCAAAAATAACAACGCGGATGTAGCACAGTTTAATTTTTCAGATTACAACGAGGCTACAGGTGAATTTAAAAAAGTAGATTTTGTAAAAAAATTGCTTGCAAAATGCAATTATAATCTGGAAGGGAAAAACTATTTTTGTTGGAAAGATTTGGGAAAAAAGTTTTTAACAACATGTGATATGCACGTATGGACTTACATTGTTAAATTAGATTTTATTAAAAAATACGATATAAAATTTGCACCTAATACAATTGCTGAAGATCACGTATTTTCGATAAATATGATTTTAAGTGCAGAAAGAATATATTTTGCTGATAAATATTTTTACAACTACAGAATGCGTAAAAATTCAGCAGTGGAAGTTGTCTCAAACGATAATTTTTGTATTTTCGATAATATAAAATTAGTACAAAAAATTATTAAAAATAAAAACTTAGAACGAGATCTTTGCTGGGAATTTGATAATTGGCAAATTTCATTGATGGCTGCAAGATACGAAAGGATTCCGCAAGATCAGATTAAGACATACGAAAAATTATGTTCGGAATTATTAACTAAAAAAGATTATAGAAAATTTATTTTAAAAGCTAATCGTGTAAACAATTTTTGGCAATGGATATTTTCAATCAAGAATTACCGCAAAAACGGTCAGAAATATAAGGTTTTGATATTATTTGGCAAGCCTATATTACTTTAGCCTTAGCAAATGAACTTCACTTGTCAAATCGCTTCTATCAATCCAACATCCTTCTTGCCCAAATAAATCAAAATATATCTCATCGCAATCCATTTCTCCCCAGAAGCTTACTGTTTCTGAATGAGCTTGCAGATCGGTTATTGGAACATCATTATAACAAGCACTCATATATATAGGTACATCATCACTTCCGGTAACTTCTTTTGCAACATTGGAAGCATATTGAGTTATGGCATCACGAATTTGAATACCAACTTCAATTGATGGAGTGGATGAATTTGCAATTTCGATATTATCTATAATAAACATAGGTTTTCCGTCTGCTCCTTTTACAAAATAACAAAGAGCATTTCCTAGCGTTTTCCCTGTTGCATTATCGACAAGTTCTATCATATTAAAGGAAGTGTTCATTATATAGTGAGGCATTGCACTGCCATTACCCCTTCCCATACCAATACAACAAGTTGAATAGTTCCCTTGGAAAATATCTTTTTGCGGATTTCTTTCCCACATTCTTATTGTCAAATCGTAAGATCTGGATGTTTTTGTATCCCTAACTTGAGCTATATCTTCAACTCTTTGTCTTAAGTGATCAAGTACCGTCAATGTTCCTCTTGCCTGATTTGCACGTTGAGGATTGTCTAAGTTACTCTTTGCTCGTTTCCAAACTGCATCAAGCTGTGATATAATACTGTCGGTAAATTCCTTTAGCTTAGTTTTGTTAGAAAGAATTTCTGTTGGAATAACAAATTGTCCGTCTTTAATATATTTGGAGAATAATTTATCAAAATACCCTTTAACAGGAGTCGAACGTAATGTTTCAATGTCCGCTGTAAGATCTGAAGCAATCTTACTGAGATGATCTAAATTTGCATCTTTTGATTGGAAATGAATTTCATTTTCTTTTGACGGTTTTAACCATTTTTCATAATTCATACCAAGTTCACTATACATCTCTCTTGTTCGGGCATTTGATTGACCGTAAACATTATTCTCATTGTGAATGAAACTGTCAAAATCACCTAAATTTGCCGCATGCAAAAGATGTGAAAATGCTAAATCGCCTTCGGTATTAATTTCTTTTGAGAGAAGATGCATGTATTTAAAATCCCAGCCCATCATAATTTCCGGAGGAATTGAGGCTATTTCTTCTTTACTAAGACCGGAATTTCTCATTATGTTATAGAACAAATCCTTTTGAAGTTCACCAATATCTACTTTGCCGGATTTTGCCATATTATAGATTTTTGATAAATCCATATGGTTGTCTTGATATGCTTGAATCAAATCTATAAAGTCAACTTTTTGGGTAGGCATCAGCGGTTTTCCGTCTAAAGTACAACATTTAGAAAGATCTTGGAGTAATTCAATTTGAATAGGAGAAAAATCATTAATTATTGTTAAATATTCATCAAAATCTTCAAATCGTTTTCTCATAAGCAGGTCAATTGCTTCCTTATCCATGGTTAGAGCGAGTTTTAATAAACCTGATTTACTTTTTTCAAAGAATATATTTACGTAATAATTAACGTATTCTGTAGGAGTATCACCATTAAAATAGAGTTCAGGTGAATTTTTCATACGCGTTTTCATTGCGGAGATGGTATCAAATGCTCTATTAATTTCAGCTTTCGAATATTTATTTAGTATATCAATAGGGAGAGTCCTGCGTGGGTCTACTACAACAGTAGAGCCGTCGTCTGTAATTATAAACGAAGAATAATCATTTTTTGTTTCCGGAGTGAATAACCCTTCCATAATTGTGCTTAATTCCATATTTTCATATACTTCGGGAGTACTCTGGTATTTTTGTTGCCATTTATATTCATGTTGTTTTGTGAAATCATCGCCGCAATCTTCCGGTCTTAAAATTTCACTTTCCGGTAGTGCTTCATACCTCATAAGACCAAATCTATCTATAAGGATTTCATGATTTCTTAAAGCATCCAAAATTTCTTTGTTATTCATTAGAGTTTCAAATTGAACAAGATAATCATTTTCGGAGGTAGGTATACCTGTTCTAATAAAATTGGTTGCCGTATAAAAAATATCTTGTATATTCATTGCATATTCCAGAGTTGGGGATGTAAATATTTTGGCGTAATCAAACCATTTTGAATATTGTGCGAATTGTTCATCAGTTGCTTTGAACATATGTACTAATATCCTTTTACATATATCATTATTTTCAAAATCACATCCTTCATATTTTTTTGCAATCAGGTTAATTCTTTCATCAGAAATTTCAATGCTTGTATCTATGTGCCTTAGTACATATTCACATAAACCAAGATTCATTGGAATTTTTTGTTGAATCCTTGATAATATGAGCAAACTTGTTAAATCTTTATCTGTGACGAAATCTATTACATCAAATAGTGCGTGTGTGTCTTCATTTCTATAGATGAGTAAAATTAAATTCTGTACAGATTCAGGCAAGTCTTTAACAAGTTCAAAATTCTTGATATTTAACTCAAAAGCTTGTGAATCGTTGCAGCTATATCTTGTATCACTTATTCCTTGTTTTGTTGTAGATTCATTGCAAAGTTCAACCCATTGTTTCAGCCTATAGATGTCTACATTTTCAATGTTATCTACAAGATTTCTTATACTAGGCATAGGATCTAGTTCAAGGCGATTTGCACCATTATAAAATTCTTGTACACATTGAACAGCGACCATAAATCTTCCCATATTTGTAGAATTACCGTTCGATTCACTGAAAAGCCACAAAGCATCGGCAAAAGTGTTTTCGTTCGTTTCTGATAATGTTTTAATAAAATCTTTGTTATCTAACATCAACATTAGGAACGTTTTATGATTATCGCTTTTTGAGGCAAAATCCGCAAGATATTTGTCCATTGGAATATCATTTTCAATACATTTTTTCGCAATTTCGTTTAAGCCGCTAATATCTGGATTTTTTAGAAAAGTTTCAATGCTTTCAAAATTTATATCTTTAACTTTAAGTAACGTTTCAAGACACTCAATATGTTCTGGAGAATTTGCATATTTTTCTATAACGTCTTGGCACCAGGCGTCATAATCTCTAGGATAGTTATCATTTCCAAAAGGACGAACTTCTTTAACAATTTGTTGCTTAATATCAACAATTTTTTGGGCTTGTTCAAATGACATTCCTAGAGATACAAGCTTTAAAGCCATATTAGCATCCGGAGCATACGGATATTGCTTAGCAAGTGCAAGGTAAGCCGTACAAACTTCATCTGATTCAATTGCTTTCGACATGATCCTATAAACATCATCGGTTGGATTTTTACATTCCCATTGTGTTAAAAATTTAAACAAATCTAATTGTTCTTGTGTTTTTACGTTATCAGCTATAAATTGTCGAATATCTGATATTGTATATTTGCTACCTTCGGCAACATGCAAATTATAAACTTTATCCAAATCTTCGCCATAAATAGTTATGGAAGGTTCTTGATGTGCCTGCACAGGTGGTTTTGTTTCAGGTTTATCTCTTAATGAATCATCTAAAGAGTAGTCTGAATTTTTACCAGTAACACCTGATTCTTTAACTTCAGCATCCGGTTTTGGTTCAGCTTTTTTTCTTGGAACAATAATCCAGTCTATTTCGCCTATGTCTTCCAATCTTTTCGGGTCAACCCAGCTGCACTGAGCCGCATTAACATAGACTCTATCTTGTGATAACTCACCTATGAATCCTGTTTTGGCATCTACATGTTCTAAGTCGGAAGTAGGAACATGGACATCTCCTCCATAGAAATAAACTTGAGCTTCAGGATCTCCGGTAACTTGTGCAGCATATTGATTCATATATTCAAAGAACGCATCTCTAATCGCTGTCTTTCCAGTTTTTCCCATACCCTTAACAAAAGTTTTGTTAAGTTCGATATTATCCATCATTAATGCCGGCTTGCCATTTACCATTCCCATAAATACACGTGACATACCAACGACATTACCGTCAGCATCAAACAATTCAACAACATTATAAGATGTATTTAACAGATAAACTGGAGTAGCACCGGCATTGGGACCTGTACCGATTGCTGTACAACAGGTTGTTTTATTGCCCATAAATAGATCTTCTTGCGGGTTTCTTTCCCACATTCTGATAGACATTTTTTTACCGGCAACTTCGAGTTGTAAGTCTTCAATTTCCGGATTCAGCCATTTTTCATAATCCAAACCGTTACGTTCAAATGCTTGACGGGTTTGAGCATTTGTTCTTCCATATTTGTTTGATTCGTCGGTAATAAATTCATGGAAATCACCTCTTACGGATTCTCTTATGACCGTATACAACTCTTCAGTTTTAGTAAACTGGGTTACTATCATACGAACAGATTCGACCATTCTATTAAGAATTTCTTCATCGGAGTATTTCTCGATATTTTTAATCATATCGATGATTTCTTCCATATTTGTTCTTGCTTCAGGAGTAATTGCCTGAGCAAATAACGGATCATTAATTTGTTCATTTATTTCATCAATATATTTTTGTCTGGCTTGTTCACTTTTACGCCACTGTTCAATTCTTTGAGTAAATTGTGGTACTAATTCTCTTTCAATAGCTTCTTCTGCTTCTTTTGAAAAATCTACCAATGCTAAATAAGAAAATTCTTCATTGAATTTTTTGTCATTTTTTATATGTGATCTGTCATTAGGATCTACTCCTGCTCGTTCTAATATTTTATCTTGAATGACTTGTTTTGCTCTATTTAAATCAAGTTTACCTTCACTAGCCGCTTTTGATAATTCTGATATGTCAATTCCTGCATTTTGGTATATTTCCATAACCTGGCAAAGTTGAATTTTTTCTTTTGGCGAGAGTGGTTTACCGCTAGGTTCCGATTTACAGCCCAAAAGTCTTGATAACAATTGGAAATTATCATCAGTCAATTGATTTAATTCTTCTATTTGTTTTTCAAATAAATCAGTTCTTTTGTCCATCATATGACTGACAGTATCTGTATCGACGTATTTTAAAATCCTTGCTAATGTTACAAAATTTTCTTTGAAAAATGCTTTAATAGCAGATCTTTCTCTTGCTAATTCATCAGCAGGTAAAGTTGGTAATTTCCCATCAACAGGAGTTGAATATTCTAATTTGATACCGCTTAAATATTGATTTGGTCTATCATATGCCAGTTTAAAAGTAGATTTTGACATTTTCTTCACTGCGTTCAAAAAGTCTTCTTTTGTCATATTTGAATTTAGTATTGAAATCATAAAGCTTGTGTCAGATTCTTTACCAAAATCAAACATATCAATAACTTCTTGTTGATACTTGCCCGCAGAATTTTGTTTCAATTCGTGCATATATGAATCACTGGCAAAAAACGTTAATAATTCGTTTTCCGGAAAATCTGTGGCAAGTTTTATAATTAGTATTGTGTAAACTTTTTGAAATTTTTTAGCATATTGTAAAACTTTTTCATAATTTTTAGGGTCTAATTCCAAAATTAATTTATGTAATCTGGCTTCATTCGTAAGATTTGGATGTATTTTGTATAATTCAAAGAAAAAGTCTATTTGCTTTGGATTTAATGCCGGAGAAGTGCTATGGGCACCATTTATAATAGTATTTATTTCGTCTAATAATTCATGTTGATTGGCAAAATCAAAGCCATGTTCTTGAAGAACTTTTAATATCGATGAATTTTCTTGACAATTCGATACAACATCATTTAATACACCCAGAAGATTGTATGTTTTTCTTTCTTTAATTAACTGATCTATAACTGACAAAGCTATATTACAAATATCTTCGCTTTTGCAATTGTCTAAAATAGTGTCTAGGTATAAATTTTCATGGAATTCTCTACTTCTATCAATGTCAACGAGTTTTTTAAATAGTGGGTAATTTTTATCATTTAAGTAGCTGAAAATATAACCCATTCGAGCTTCTGTAACATTATATTTTTTACCGGTCATTAGTTTGTAAGCTTGTAGGTGAAGTTCTGTTAATTTGCCATCACAAGGTTTCGCTATTTTTTCAATTAATTGGCAAATTGAATAGGTATCAATTTCTTCTCCTGATTGATTGCTGTTACGATAAACATCTCTTATTGCTATATAAAAATCTTTCAATAATTTAGGATTTTCAAGTAATTTTGCTTTAATTTCAGGGTTAGTAAAACAATTATTAACAATATCCTGTGCAACACCTTTATCAGGGAATAATTCTATAAATTTTTCTATATTGCTTATTACGTTAGGGTCACATTCTGTCAAATCTCTAAGTTGTCGCTCTGATTCAGCTAATCGATCCTTAATAAAATCTAAAGCATAAAGTAATTTTTTAGGATTTCTTTGTAGAATATCATTTGCAATTTTAAATCCGTTTTTGTGTGATGCAATATTTTCTAATTGATCATTTAAATACGTATAAAGATTACTATTTTCAATAATAGATGCATTTTCCGGCACATCCAAAATATTTTTGAGGAATTTTACATAATCAGGATCTGATATATTGTGCGGGTAACTACAAAAACTTATTAATGCATAATCAAAATCTTTACCGGAATAGCTTAAAATTGTTTTTATATTTTCTAAATTACCGCTGTTAACTCCATTTAAAAATGTTTCATAAATGATAAGTTCACTTTTATCATAAATTTCAATATAATCATTTTCTTTAGCCCAGTGCAAAAGTTCAACTACGGCGTCAAGATTTTCATCTTTTACAAAACTTATATCTTCTCTTGTGAAATTAAATTCATCAAATCTGGAATCATTTGAAGAAGAAATTCTTGCTTCATCTCCGGCATGTCCGCTTGGTCTGGTATCGCCTCTATTCTCAGCATCAGGTCTTGTTGATGCAACCTCACCTTGCTCAGCTCTAACATCCCCTTCGTCCGGACGTACTTCACCTTCGACAGGTCTTACTTCACCTTCAGTAGGACGTAACGTCGGTTCATCAGTTGTTCTTGTAGATAAATCTACATCTCCTAATCTTGAACCCTCA
>JAFUSQ010000001.1 GCA_017467605.1 bacterium
CTCCCACAACATCAATTGAGTGGGAGAGGGTGCCCAGAGGGCGGGTGAGGGAATGGGTGAGGGGGCGGACAAGAATTTTACCCTAACGGGTTGAGACCCCTCCTTGAATTTCTAACACTCGTAAACTCGTGTTGAAATTCTTCCCTCCCCGGTTGGGGAGGGTAAGGGTGGGGTGTATACTTCCCCCTCCGGGGAGGAATATGGTTTTATACCACCTTATTTCGTATTATTCAAAACATACTGTGCGGCGTTTGTTGCAGGGGCAACAGTACTGTCATAGAATACAACAGGGAAAACATCTTTGACATGGCTATTTTTAACAATACAAGGTTCATTCAAATCGTATGACGTTGTTCCTGTTGAACAGGTTACTTCTTCATTTGGCAAATCTCCGCCATTTACATCTATATAGCCTATACAAGGGTAAAGTTTTTCTCCTATTTCAGTTAGATTGTCACTTAGCGTTGTACCTTCTGTTAAATGACAATTTTCCATAAAACTAGGTAACAATATAATTGCACCATCTGATAATATATAATGATTATTCGCATCAACCAGAGGTGAATTCATAAAATTAGATTCATGGACTTTTATATCATAGCCCATGCCATCTTCTCTCATATTGAGTTTTGTACTTTTATTGTAAGCCCAAATACCACCTTCTGGATAAGGGTTAAATGTAATTCCTTTCAAATTAGCATTAAATATTGCACAAATTGTGTTGTCGCTTTCAGGATTTGAACTTGCGTTACAAGGAGTATTGGCATAATATGCGTAATAAGGACCCAAAGCCGTAGCAAAATCCCAATCGTACTGAGCTTTATTCATTCTAACCATTTGGTTTAGGGTTGAAAGTTCTTTCTTAAATCCTGTTGCATACTGTTTGCCTTTGATATTTGCCATAAGTGTCGGAATTGTCATGGCTGCGACAACGCCGATTACACCAAGTGTTATTAGGACCTCGGCGAGGGTGAAGGCAGCCTTCTTGTTTTTGTCACCCTGAACTTGTTTCAGGGTCTTTTTTAAAACGGATTCCGAAACGAGTTCGGAATGACAAATTTGTTGTAACCCATCTAGTCTCCCGCTTGGAGAAGGAACATTTTTGGTAACTTCTCTTTTCATCATAACTTCCTTTCTTTGTAAAACTCGCATGAATAAATCGTTGATATATGAAATATATTCATGATTATGTCATATTTTTCATAAATTGTCAATCCAAAAGTATAATCAATGTATGAATGTCCGTGAAGAAGTAAAAATAATGCTCACCTCAAAATGTATGACTATCAAGGAATTAGCCAGACGAATGACAGAATTAACGGGTAAAAATTATTCTCAAAGCTTAATTTCTCATAAACTTGCTGATGAATCACTACGCTATTCAGAAATGAAATTAATTTGTAAAATTTTAGGTTATAGAATCTATATTGATTTTGATGAAATTAGATTAGGAAAATAATCACTGACAAAATTTACCCTTTATGTTATAATATTTTTAGCTTAGGAGAAAGTTATGACATTAAGAAATGAAAGAGTCAGAAAAGAATTGATGCGCGACATATCTGAGATTTTGAGAAAAGAAATCAGAGGTTTGGAAGGGGTTGTGTCTGTTGTTGATGTTGAGGTTTCGCACGATAATTCTTTTGCAAAGGTTATTTATAGTGTTTTGGGTTCTGAAGCTCAAATTGAAAAAACAAAAGAAGTTATGGAAAAAAGCACCCCAAAAATTCGCTACGAAGTCGGAAAACGTTTGCGCCTGCGTCTGACTCCCGAATTGCGTTTGGTTTATTCAAACGGTTTGGAAGAAGGTTCAAGAGTTACGGAATTAATAAATAAAATTTCACGCGGAGAAATTTAGCAAGTTTGTCATTCTGAACTGGTTTCAGAATCTATTTGAAAGATTTAAGTAAATTCGGAGTTCGCATTTGTGGATAACAATAAAAAAATTCCCACCCTTGGTATTTTGAATATTAACAAACCTAGAGGTTTGACATCTTTTGATGTTGTTGCAAAACTTCGCAGGGTCACAGGGATAAAACAAATCGGACATACCGGAACTTTAGACCCTTTTGCAACAGGGGTTTTACCGATTTGTATAGGCAAAGCCACTAAATTGATAGAGTATTTGCCTGATGATAAAGCTTATCTGGCAACTGTTCAATTTGGCAAAAACACCGATACATATGATTTAGAAGGCGAAGTTACTCAAATTTTTAACAAAAAAGTTACGCAAAATGAGATAATGGCTGAGTTAGATAATTTCATGGGAGAAATTTCTCAATATCCGCCAATATATTCGGCTATCAAAGTTAACGGGAAAAAGTTATATGATTATGCAAGAAAAGGCGAAAATGTCGAAATCAAACCGCGCAAAGTCACTATTTACAAAATAGAATTGAGGGAATTTGATGTCGTAACTCAGCAGGCAAAAATTTATGTAGAATGTTCAAAAGGTACATATATTCGCTCAATTGCTTATGATTTAGGAAAAAATTTATCTTGCGGAGGTTATTTGATTGCATTAGAGCGAACTCTTGCCGGCAAGTTTTCCATTGAAAATTCTGTTGAATTGGATAATTTAAAAAATCCTGATGATGTTAAAAAAAATTTAGTAAATCCTTTGGAAGTTTTAGATAATCCTATTCATAATTTGTCTGAAAATGAATTAAAACGTGTCTCTTGCGGAATGGCAATTTCAAATAAAGAATTCAAAAATTCGGATATTGTATTTTTGGTTTATGGTGGTAGAATACATGCTATAGGTATGGTAGTAAACGACAAAATTTTGGTCAAAAAAGTATTTGAGGTGTTATGAAAAAGATTATTTTGTTATTGGGATTATTGTTAATTGCAGGAAATAGTGCATTTGCAGATTGCGAATATGAATGCGTTGCTCCTTATAATTTAAACAATAAATTCAGAGTTGTTATGAGTAATATTACAGGTATTAATTCAATTGTTGAAAATAAGCTTGAAAATATTATTGAAAAAGAAGTTCTAAAAATAGCTTCTGCCGATAAAATTGAGGTTAATTTGGATTCATACAGTCCAAAAGATTTGAAAAACGGCATATTTAAATCTATGGAAGTTAGCGGAGAAAATGTTGTTATAAATAACATTCATCTTTCTTATTTAAATTTGAAAACTTTGTGTGATTTTAACTATATCAAACAATCAGGAAATGAAATTGTATTTGTTGAATCATTACCTATGTCATTTAATTTTAAAATGACATCATCAGATTTAAATAAAACAATGCAAAATGCTAAATACAAAAAGATTTTGAAAGATTTTAACAAGCTTGCATCTAATTATAGTATGGGTTTACAAATCTCATCTACAAAAATCTCTATTAAGAGCAATAAATTATATTATGTTATTGCCTTAGATATTCCTTTTGTGTCTAATGAACCTAAAATAACCCTACAGGCTGATTTGAGAGTTAAAGACGGTAAAATTGATTTTAATAATACAAGATTAATTTCAAACAGCTTCAATATAGATCTAAAAAGATTGGATTTTATTTTGAATTATTTGAATCCGTTGAATTTCTCAGTTAATATTCTTGAAAATAAAGATGCAAAAGTTACTGTAAAAAATGTTATTTTGAAGGATAATATGGTTGTAGCCGATGGCGTAATTGTAATTCCAAAGGATTAGAAATGAATAAAAATCAAAAAATATTATTACTTTTTATAGGCTTCTGTATGGTCGTTGTCGTTGGACTTATTGGGTTTAACGTGTTGATGCCTAAACGTGATATTACACCTGAAGATGTTGAAGTTGCTCAGCGTTCAGTTGAAGAAATCGTTGAATCACAAAAAGATGAAACTGCCGAAAAGCAGTATGTAAATGTATATTTTATCGGTAAAAACGAACATAATGAAGAAGTCTATAAAGCCGTAAAGCGTGAATATAATAAAGATATTGACGGTTCAAAAATAAGATTTGCAGTTACATCATTAATTCGCGGACCAAAACCGGAAGAAAAGCAGCGCGGAGTTTATACGGAAGTACCTGTTGATTCGGAAATTATAAATATAACAGAGCAGCCTGATAAGGTAATCGTTAATTTAAATTCAGCCTACGTGACAGGCGGAGGAACAGAAAGCCTTTACAAAAGGTTATATCAGTTGATTAAAACGGTTCGTTTGAATTCTCAAATTCCTGTTTATTTGTATATAGACGGTCAGAAAGCTGATGTTGTGGGCGGAGAAGGAATTATGTTATCTCAGCCGTTGACGAATTCTTCTTTGGAAAACTAACTTAAAATGGAAGATATAGAAAAAGACTTAGATTATTATCTTAACTTGAATTGGACGCTTATTGAAGGACAGGATTTGGATTTTGACGGGAATCCGTATTTTTATATTGAAATAAAAGAAATTCCGAGTTTTACTTTCTGTGCAAAAACTCTCGCCAGAGCAAGAGAAAATTATAAGCGTCAACTAAAGCTTTCATTGCAGGTGATGCTAGAATGCGGAGAACACATAATTGAACCCGGAGAAGAACCGGACGAACCCGATTGGGAAAATTTGTGTCCTTAATTATTGAAGTTTTGTTTTTATTTGTTCTATTACTTTTTGAGAGTTTTGAATTAGAGTGTCATAGTCTGAATTGTTTTCGATTACAAAGTCCCAATCTTGGATATTGTCAAGTCCAATCTCTGTAATATCGTTTTCACCGACAAGAGTTCCTCTTTTGGCGCGAGTTTCTCTGCCGGCTTCAACTCGAATTGCAATTGCTCCTGCTTGTTTAAAAATTTCGTATTCATGCGGGACTCGAACGTCTGTTACAACAATATTCCCGTCTTGTTCTAATATCTTTTTTAACCAGTAATCCGGATCTTGGGCTCTGCCCCAATTCCCTAATTCTATTAAATCAGCTCGGTATTGAGCTTTGTTCTGTTCGATTTGTTCGTATGTTAAGCCTTTTTGCGCTCCGTATGTAAGTTTTATTATATCTCCCATTGCGCAGCGTTTAAAATCTTTTAGATTGTCTAATAATATTTTCCCGATAGTGTCTTTACCGGAATACTGCTTACCTGAAAGTATAATTATTTTATCAACCATTTGAACCCCTTAAAAATCTATCAAATCTCTGACTTTTACACCTAAATTATCTGCGATTTCAATGAGTAAGTCAAGACTGACTGTTCGTTTAGCAGTTTCAATCTTAGCAAGATGTTCGCGCGAAATATCCAATTTCTCTGCAAATTCATTTTGTGACATTTTCAAATCTTTTCGCTTTTTAAAAATATTCCTGCCTAGATTGTAAATTTTTGTAGTCTTATTGTTCACAAAATTTATTTTATGTAATATCATACTCCATGTATGTAGCCTTAAAGAGAACAAAATGGAGGTAAATTTGATGAATAAAAGTAATGCTCTTACAATATCGAAAATACTGTTTGGAGTTATATTATTGTGTTTTATACTGGAGATTTCGTTGTTTTCCAAAGTTCACAAAATTCCGAAATATAAAAAGCTGATGGTATCAATGAATTCAGTTACAGACTTGAATGAATGTCCTGATATTCAAGGATTTACGGGAATTAAAGCGGCGGGGTACTGCGTTTATGATTTACAGCGAAAGTATTTTAATTATGAAACATTGTATGATTACGCGGATAGGCGTGAAACCACTCATGCTAAGGCTTTAGAAAATTTGGAAACACATGCACAGTCCGCACTTGGAGGGTCATCATACCGCGCTAAAGCTCAAAGTACTTGCCAAAGTTTAGGTTTGAGAATGCCGTCTGATTCAGAACTTGTTTCAATTTGTAAGACTTATATGTTTCAAGCAGGTCATTTTATGTCCACAAGCAATACCGAAATGGTATCATTTCCGTCTTGTGAAGTTGTAGGTGCAATTAATGCGTATAATTTTACCTTGTGTATAAAATAAATAAAATGTAATAGGTTTATATTCTATCTCTCCAAGGGAGAGAAAAATTTTTCTTAGTGAACGGTAGTGAACTTAGAAAAATAAGAGAGGGGTTTATTGCGGTGCATTAAAATGCACCCTACATTACTGGATTGCCACGTCGGACTTACGTCCTCCTCGCAATGACATTAATTTCACTATTGCCTTAATGCACTTATCTGCTCTACTTGTCTTATTGCCCTTACCTTAACATTTTTTACAAAAAAGTTGAAATTGTACTATGTTCGTAATATCGTTAAATAACGAGTGTAGACAGTACAATATTGGACTTATGTTATGGCATTAAATTTTCAAGAATTAGTTTTTAACTTACAAAAATTTTGGTCAGATTACGGTTGTATAATTCAGCAGCCTTATGACATTGAAAAAGGGGCTTCTACAATGAACCCTGCAACTTTTTTAAGATCCTTGGGGCCAGAACCTTGGAATACTGCAATGATTGAACCTTGCAGACGTCCTACAGATGCCCGTTATGGTGAGAACCCAAACAGACTTGGACATTATTTTCAGTTTCAGGTTATCTTAAAACCTTCTCCTGATAATGCTCAAGAGCTTTATTTAAAAAGCTTGGAGGCTATGGGGATTGATCTGAAAGAACATGATGTTCGTTTTGTTGAGGATAACTGGGAATCTCCTACATTGGGGGCAGCCGGTGTAGGCTGGGAGGTTTGGCTTGACGGTATGGAAATTACTCAGTTTACATATTTTCAACAAGTTGGCGGTTTGGAAATCAAACCTGTTGCATTGGAATTAACTTATGGTTTAGAGCGTATTGCAATGTATCTTCAAAATAAAGAATCTGTTTACGATATTATGTGGAACGATACATTAAAATACGGTGATATCTATCTCCAAAACGAAATAGAGCAATCTAAATATAATTTTGAATATTCAAATACTGATGCGTTATTTACAATGTTTGACCTTTATCAAAAAGAGGTTGAAAATTGTGTTGCAGCAAAATTGGTATTGCCTGCGTATGATTACGTTTTAAAATGCTCTCACACATTTAATTTGCTTGATGCACATGGTGTAATAAGTAAAGATGAACGTAACAATTTCATTGGCAGAGTCAGAACAATGGCGGCTGCAGTAGCAAAATTGTATGTAGAACAAAGGGAAGCAATGGGATTTCCATTGTGTCGTGAAGTAGTTAAGTGCGATAAGTAGGATAAGTGTGATAAGTTCATTTCATTTATATATAATGCTATTTCAGTTCAAATAATATATAAGAAAATAAACCTTAAAGAACTTATCCAACCAATCCTACTTAGCCTGCTTATCAAACCAAAAAGGGAAACAAATGGCTGAAAAATTTAACAGAGCGACATTTACTCGCAGTTTTTTAAGACACATCACAAGAATTAAAGCCCCTGATGAAATGCTTGCACAAGCAAAAGAAGGCGGTTTGGAAAAAACTCTTGGAGTTTGGGATTTAATTATTTTAGGTGTTGGTGCAATTATCGGTTCCGGAATTTTTGCGGTTGTTGGTATAGCCGCTGCGGGAAGTGCTGATGGTGCAAGTGTTGGTGCGGGGCCTGCTTTGATTGTGTCAATGATAATAGCTGCTATTGCTTGTATATTCTCCGCATTGTGTTATTCGGAATTTGCGACAATGATTCCTGTTGCAGGTGGTGCTTATACATATACTTTTGCGACTTTAGGAGAGTTTGCGGCTTGGATTGTAGGTTGGGTTTTGATGCTTGAATATGCAATCGGGTTTATTGCTGTTGCTTGCGCTTGGTCAAACCATTTTGTTCAATTTATGTCAGGTTTTGACAAGGTTTTACCGGCATGGTTATCTCACCCGCCTGTTTGGTTATCAAATGATGTATTTACTGTAGGAAAATTGGTTGCCGAAGATCCGAGTATTTATGTTCCTAAAGTATTAGGCGTGCCTATTTGTATAAATTTGCCTGCAATACTTATTGTTTTATTAATGACTGCAATTTTGGTAAGAGGAACTAAAGATTCTACTAAGATGGCAGGGTTAATGGTATTTATAAAATTAGCGGTGATTGCTTTATTTGTTGTTGCGGGTGCATTTTTTGTAACTCCTGATAATTGGACTCCGTTTGCACCAAATGGTGTAGAAGGTATTTTTGCGGGTGCATTTTTGATATTTTTCGCTTATATCGGATTTGATGCATTAGCAACTGCCGCAGAAGAATGTAAAAATCCTCAAAAGGATTTACCTATTGGTATTATTGGTTCATTACTCATAACAACAATAGTTTATGTCCTTGTAGCTCTCGTTTTAACAGGTATGATTGATACAAGTGCTTCAGTTCCGTTAGACTTTTTGAAAGCTCCAATGGCATTTTGTATGACTCAAGCTAAACAAAATTGGGCGGCAGGCTTGATTTCAGTAGGTTCTTTAGCCGGTTTAACATCAGTTTTATTGGTTTTGGAAATGGCTGCAACAAGAATTTTGTTTGCAATGAGCAGAGACCATTTTATATCAAAAAGATTTCAAAAAATTCACCCTGTATTTAAAACACCGGCATTGTTAACTTGGACGGTTGGAATTTTAGCGGTTGTCGGAATTTTGACATTGAATTTAGATGTAGCTGCAGAACTTTGTAATTACGGAACATTTACATCATTTATAATTGTTTGTGTTGCGGTATTAATTTTGCGTCATACTGACCCTGAAAGACCAAGACCTTTCAAAGTCCCGTTTTCTCCGGTTACTCCGGCTTTGGGAATTTTATGCTGCGGCGGATTGATGGTTTATAAATCATTACAGGCAGGAAGTTCAGCACTATTATTTCCGGTATGGCTCGGAATTGGGGCAATAATTTATTTGCTTTACGGATTTATTAAAAACAGAAATAACGAAAATAAACTTCATAAAGAATTGGTACATGGATTTATAACCGGTCAGGAAGAAGAATAAATAATGAATTTAAAACAAATTAGCCGAAATATATTAAAAAAAAGAAGTATTGACGAATTGCTTGCCACAAGTAAAAAGTCAGAACTCAAAAAGACATTAAACGTTTTTGACCTTATTGTAATAGGTATAGGTGCGGTTGTTGGTACAGGGATTTTTACGATTATAGGTACTGCTATAACTGGTAGTGCGGAAAGTGCCGGAGCAGGTCCTGCTATTGTAATTTCAATGGTTTTGGCAGCTGTTGCCTGCGTATTTTCGGCATTATGTTATTCTGAAATTGCCTCAATGATACCTGTTGCAGGAAGTGCTTATACATATACTTACGCAACAATGGGTGAGTTTATGGCGTGGATTGTGGGCTGGATATTGATGTTGGAATATGCAATCGGAAATATCACAGTAGCAAGTGCCTGGACAGGTTATTTTATTCAATTCTTGAAAGGGTTCAAGCAATTTATGCCTGATTTTATTTTGAATTTCCCGCTATGGCTCAGATATGATTATCGAACTATGAGTTCTTTATGTAACGCTAACGGTTGGGATATTCATGACAAAATACCTTATTTATTTGGACAAATTCCTGTTTCAATAAATCTTCCGGCTGTTGCAATAGTTTTGATATTAACAATTCTTTTAGTAAGAGGGGTTAAAGAATCCACAAGAGTTGCAAGTATAATGGTCGGGGTAAATATGTTTATGATTTTATCCTTCATTATTGTCGGGGCATTTTATGTAAAACCTGAAAATTGGACTCCGTTTTTCCCAACTTATGAGCCTTTGCAGGGTGTTTTAATGGGAACGTTTTTGATATTTTTTGCATATATCGGCTTTGATGCAATTTCTACTACTGCGGAAGAAACCGAAAACCCTCAAAAGGATTTACCTGTTGCAATACTTGGAACTTTGGTAATTTGTACAATTTTATATGTAAGTGTTGCACTTGTTCTAACAGGTATTGTTCCGATAGAACGCATAGATATAGCTGCACCGATAGCTCATGCTATGAGTTATGTGGGAAAAGATTGGTTTGCCGGTCTTATATCAATAGGGGCTTTGTGTGCATTAACAACAGTTTTATTGGTTTACCAGCTGGGTACGACCAGAATATTGTATGCAATAAGCCGTGACAGATTTTTACCGAAATCGTGGAGATTAATTCACAAAAAATACAAAACTCCGCATGTTATGACTTGGATTTCCGGTATAATAGTAATAGTTTGCGGCTTGTTTATGGATTTAAACATATCTGCTGCTTTATGTAATTTTGGAACGTTTACATCATTTGTTATAATTTGTATTGCGGTATTGATTTTAAGGAAAACAGAACCCGATAGACCAAGACCATTTAAGGTTCCGTTCTGTCCATGGTTTCCTATTGCAGGGATTGTTATTTGCGGAATTTTAATCATATTTTCACTAAAAACTCTTAAAACTTCATCAATATATTTTATGTTATGGTTGTTGGCAGGTTTGCTAATATATGCGTTTTACGGGTATCACCAAAAACGTATTGAAGAACGTGGAAGAATAGTTAAAAAATCATAATAAATTTATGATTTGTTTCTAAAAATAATTTCATAACCCAAAGTATTTGCAATGTCAGCTACTTCGGAAAACTTTATAGTTTCTTTTTTTAATTTATTGTAAAAACTTGAGTAGCAGTCACTTACCCCTTCTTTTTCAGATAATTTGGCAATAAGTTTACGTAAAGATGTTCCTTTATATACGGTCAGTGTTTTTATAAAATCAATAATTCTTATATTTTCAAATTTATAATCCATTTTTTCATGGTAAATGGGGATATTGATAAATACAAGCTAATTGACATATTATAGTTAATTAGATATAATTATCATGCTTATAGCTATAATTAATATTGAAGGAGCTATGAATATGGAATTAAAATTAAAAATTGTTAATGTGCTATCGCGCAGGGGTAAAAGTATACACCCCACCCATACCCTCCCCAACCGGGGAGGGAAGAATTCCAACACGAGTTTACGAGTGTTAGAAATTCAAGGAGGGGTCTGTACCCGTAGGGAAAAAATAACCGTAAATCACATACTAACTTATTCACCTATTCACTCAAAGAGGGTAGCGTTTACATTGGCCGAAACCCTCATAACCCTTGGTATAATCGGTATAGTTGCAGCGTTAACTATTTCTAGTTTGATTTCTCAATATCAAAAAATATCAACTGTACAAAAATTAAAAAAGAATTATGCAATGTTTGTACAAATTATGAGAGCTTCAGTAGATGATAACGGAGATTTTGACAGTTGGGATTATTCAACAACTAGTGAAGAATTTGCTCAAAAATATATACTACCTTATATGACCGGGGTAACAAAAGCAAAATCTTATAAGGTCCATGTTGTTAATAATACAACTGATGCATTAGGGAATTTTGAAAGTAGTTGGTCGGCTAAATATAGTATGCTTGATGGTATTAATTTTGCGGTTATTATATACAATGAAGATACTTGGAATTATTCACCATTGCTATTAACAGTTGATTTAAACGGTTATTCTGGTCCGAATAAATATGGACGAGATGTCTTTGTTTATTCAATATCAAGAAATAAGCCAAGAGTTTTTGATTTGGATTCTTATTGTATTGGGTGGGTAAATTGTGCAAGACCGACTTCAAGAGAATTGACCCTTAATAATGGTGATAATTCCGGTTGTAAAAAAGGAAACAATACACGTTCTTACTATATAGGGCGAAGCTGCGGCTATTTGATAAAACTTGATGGTTGGAAAATCAGCAAAGATTATCCATGGTAAACTTTGCATTCAAAAAATGAACGGTCGATTTCGTTAAAATTATTGATAATCCCCGTAACACAAGGAATTGATTTGTATAATTCCGGACTTTCTTCCGAACATATTGCGATAATTTTTCCAATACCGGCACTTCTTGCAGATTCAATTCCTGAAAGAGCATCTTCAACAACAATACATTCTTTAGGCTCTAAACCTAAATTTTTAGAAGCAATTTCGTAAATATCCGGTGCGGGTTTGCCCGGAATAATCCCGTTTGAATAGACAATTTTATCTATATCAAACCATTTTTCAAGATTAAAACTTTCTATGAAAAAATCTACATTAACTTTGTCTGACATTGTTGCAATTGTTCTTGGTATTTCATTTTCTTTCAAAAAATCAAGAAATTCGATTGCTCCTTCTGCAAGATGGAAATTTCCCTTATCTTTAAGGCACATTTGGCGGTACAGGGCTTCTTTTTCCTGCCCGTATTTTTCTACCATTTCCGGAGTCGGTTGTTTACCTATTGCATACCCGATAATTTGTTCATTTGTTCTGCCAAACATATATTTGACCATTTCTTCGTCTGTAAACATTTCACCTCGAAGAATTTTTGAGTATTCTCTCCAAGCTTGTTTATGCAGAGCTGAATCCCAATACAATGTCCCGTTAAAATCAAAAATTATCCCTTTATATGTTGTCATTTTACTGTTGTCTTTCCATTAATTTGTTGTAAATGTCTAAGTATGTTTGGGCTTGTTTTTCTTTGTTTAATTTTTTAAAGGTGTACGCCAAATTATAATAAAACATTGGTTCATCACCTTTTGCATCAATTGCTCTAAAAAAGTTATATCTTGCATTTTTATATTGTTTCAATTTTAGATAAGCGCACCCCATATTGTAATAACCATAAGCAAAATCATCTTTGTATTTTACGGATTTTTTAAATTCTGCGAGAGCTAAATTAGGTTTATCTTGAATTAGATAAATGTAACCCAAATTATAGTGAGCCTTGTAATATTTTGAATTTTTTTCTATTGCCTTTTGATACATATAAATTGCCTGATCAAATTTGTTTTTATCTTGCAAAATATTCCCTATTAAAAGCCAATCTTCTGCGCTTCTATATGCTTCACCTTTGTTTTGCAGAACTTTTAAAGCTTTGTCAATTTCATTTTGGGCATATAAAACTCTTGCTTCTTGAGAAGATGCATCGAGTTCTTCTGCTTGTTCTGCACCAAAACAAATTCCGCTAAAACCTAAAATCAAAAATAATAATGTTGTTAGTAATTTTTTCATAACAAAATTATAAAATAAAAGAATTAATTTGACCAGATAAAAAAAGTAATAATAATGTTGTTAAATTGATGTCTCTTTTACTGAACTGGTCCTGCTATTACTCCTTTTAGCAGGATTTTTTTTATTGATACTTAACGCTTTGGTAGAATTTGTACATTAATCTTGTTAATTTATCATCATTTTTCATAGAATTAAGCATTTCTTCTATCAGCTCATCTTTTGGCAGAAAATTTTCAAAAGTAAAAATTTCACTTGGTTTAATGTTTAAAACATTTAAAATTTTATCTAAATTTTCAGCATTTGGATAGTATTTACCGTTTTCAATATGACTAATACTTGAGGTATCAAGTTCAACCATTTCAGCTAAATGTTCTTGTGTAATATTTCTTTTTTTGCGAATTTCTTGAAGCCTTTTCCCTAATAATTTTTTAATATTCATAGTCCTACCTATAATTATCTGTCCAGTTGTAATTTTATATAATTAGGTAAAACTCAATAATTAATTTGATATATGGACTTTTACAACTATAATATTCGGTATAACATCAAGTTTTTGGATTTATTTTGAGTTATACAAGAATATTTTGGAGGTAAGAATGGATTTAGGAAAATCGAAAATTGGGGGTAAATGTAGGGGTAGGGGTAAATGTAATACCCTCTCCCGTAGAGAGAGGGTGTCCGAAGGACTGGAGAGGGGGCAGTCTGGATTGCCACGTCGCTTTGCTCCTCGCAATGACGTGTCTTGTCATTCCGAACTGACTAGAAAATTAGTTGAGCTTGCGAAACGTAATTTTCTGTTCCTACTCGGTGATTCAGAATCTATTAAAAGGCAGACCCTGAAACAAGTTCAGGGTGACAATTATATTTCTGGATTGCCACGCGTTCACTACGTTCACGCTCGCAATGACGTACCTTGTCATTCTGAACATTTATTATGTCATTCCGAACTTGTTTCGGAATCTATTTCAATAAAGACCCTGAAACAAGTTCAGGGTGACAGGGGTAAAAGTAATTCCCTCGCCCCTTGTGGGAGAGGGTTAGGGAGAGGGGGCAAAAAAGCGGCTTTCACCCTCGCAGAAGTGTTGATCACAATCGGAGTAATCGGAGTAGTTGCAGCGATATCTCTGCCTACACTTTTAACTAATGTCCAAGAAAGAGTAAGAAAAGAACAGGTTAGAACCGCTAAGTATAAATTAACTACTTCAACAAGTAAGATGAATGCTGATGGTCAAATGATACCTTATGAAAATACTCACGAATTTATCAAGGTATTATCAGGACATTATAAAATAATATCAGAATGTGACAATAATCACTTAGAAAACTGCTGGCCTGCAAAAGTAATAAATATACCAAAACCAGACGGAACATTTGAAACA
>JAFUSQ010000005.1 GCA_017467605.1 bacterium
CAAACAGATTAGGAGTTGACATTCGCACATTAAATTCTCTCTATGGTTCAAGAAACTTAGGAACGAGTTATCAAGCATTGTCTTATCAAGACTGTATGGCACATAAAAAGAAACTTGGAATAAAAGAATGCAGAGCAGCCGGAAGTGACCGCTTCGCCGGAGCGATGAAAGCATGTAAAGATATGGGTCTAAATCTTCCTAGCATGCAAACATTGGCAAACGCTGCAGGGTCTATGTTTGGTGTTTCAGATTTGGGTACCTATGAGAATATCAACTGTCAAAATTGCGGAAGTGGATACACAGGTAATAGGACATTATCGCGCGACAATGACAGCAGTCTCTCCCTTTCCGGTAACTTTTGGTCGAATTCGGAGATTAGTTCTACGTTTGTGTGGGCACATATTATGAACTCTTCTTATAGTTATATAAATCACGCTCGTGCCGGCGAATATCATGCATTGTGTATTGGTGATTAGTATTTAATAAACTATATCTTTAAAAAAACATTAAGAATTGTAAAATCTTGTGGCTGAAAATGTTACTTTTACTTGGAATATGGGTACATATTACATGTACACAAACCATTTTCTTTTTCTTTATTTTCTCCTACACACTAACCTTTTACCGAAATAAGCCGCAATGACGGCTATTTTTATTGTTTATTTGACAATGTGGTAAAAATATGTTATTTTTTTACTGAAAAATTACATCCTATAAGGATAAGAAGGAGTTTTGCTAATGCAAATAGAAAAAAAATATATTGGAATTGATTGCTTATATATAAAAGCATTTGGTAGGTTAGATTTAGATTCTGCGGTTGAATACGGAACAACTATTAACAACGCGATAGAAGATTCTGTAGAATATATAAAAAATCTGGTACTTGATTTTTCTGAAATTACATTTATTTCAAGTTTTGGATTAAAGGTTATTTTAGAATTGTATAAACAAATGAGTGAACGCGGCTCAATGAAGCTCACTAATGTTTCGGAACAAATTAGAAACTCTTTCAAAATAGTTGGTTTTGACAAATTTTTAATATTTGAATAATGTTTAGAACTATAAAATCAAAAATCACTGTAATATCAATTTTAATGCTTACTTTTTCAGTATTCGCTTTTGGTTTTCATACAATTTTTTCCAGAATGAAAACCAAACAGCTTATGGTGCAAAACTATCGAGCTTCTATAAATACTTATTTTGAGGAAATAAGTGACAGTATATCACGTCTTGAAGATAATCTTAAAAGTTTGTCTTTAATCGGAAGTTTGTTTTATAAAACAGATAGAAGCTATCAATTGACAAACAAAGCTATTACAAAAATTTTTGAAAGTTATCCGGAAACATTAGGCGGCGGAATCTGGTTTATTCCATACAAATTAGATAAAAATAAAAAATACGTTTGTTTTTATGCTTATAGAGATAAAAATAATAAAATAATAATTGATAAAAATTTTGCAAGTAATAAATATGATTATCCAAACAAAAGTTGGTATAAAGAAATTATTTCTCAAATAACACCCGAATATAATGTTGTATGGACAAAACCATATTTTGAAAATCAAGGAAGTTATACAATGATGATTACTGTCGGTACGGGAATCTATGTCGATGGTGAATTGGTTGGGCTTGCAACGGTTGACTGGGAAATAAGCTCTGTTATTGAAAAAATTTCAAAAATGAAACCGTTAGACAAATCTTTTTCTATGTATAAGGGCGGGAAAAAAATAAAAAACAGTTTCGCTTTGTTTGGAAATAAAATACAAGATTATATTATAGCAACAACCGACCCTTATTTAGATAAGGAAAAACTTGTAGGACATTCTCTAACCAAAGCCCCCTGGTATGCCGAAAATTTATTTGGAATAACATATATAACTTATCACGGGAAAAAATATATTCCTTTTGTTTTTGAAAACAAGAACAATGGATTAGTATTAATTATTTGTGTACCAAAATCTGAAATGTTTAGAAGCGTAGATGAATTTTACAGTATCATGATTATAATTATGCTATTGTTTGTTTTCATTACTCTTGCTATTGTTTATTACGGAATTAACAAATATTTGATTAACCCAATTGATAAATTAATGAGTATTGCAAACAAAATCGGTAAAGGTGAAGACGTACAAATAAAAATTGAAAAACCTGAAGAATTTGCTCAGTTAGCTTCGACATTTGACAAAATGAAAGAAGATATCAAAAATATTACAAAAGAAAGACAAAGAATTGATTCGGAATTATCTGTGGCAAGAACTATTCAATCTTCAAGTCTGCCGAATGTATTTCCGCCATTTCCTGATAGTGATGAGTTTGATATTTTTGCTTCAATGAAGCCTGCAAAAGAAGTCGGTGGTGATTTTTACGATTTCTATTTTATAGATGATGATAATTTTATGTTTTTGATTGCTGATGTTTCGGGAAAAGGTATTCCTGCTGCATTATTTATGATGACTGTGAAAACTTTAATTAATAACATTTCTCAATTAGGATATTCTCCTAAAGAAATGATTGAAGAAATAAATAGAAAAATTTGTAAAAGTAATTCTCAAGGTTTGTTTATTACAATGTTTGTCGGAATTGTAAATGCAAAAACAGGCAAAATAACTTATATTAATTGCGGTCATAATAAACCATTAATAAAAACCGAAAATAATGATTTCAAATATTTGAATATTGATTCCAATATAGTTTTAGGAGCTTTTGATAATGCAAAATACAATGTATATGAAGCTCAATTAAACAGAGGCGATATAATTTTTACCTATACTGACGGAATAACAGAAGCTTTGAATAAATACGGTGAATTTTTTGGTGAAGATAGGCTTCTTGAAAGTGTAAATTATTTAAAAGAAGAAAATATAAATGCGATAGCAAGAAAAATTTCAAGCGACATATTAAAATTTACTGATTTAGTTTCTCAAAGTGATGATTTAACAATGTTGATTTTTAAATACAATGGTCCATCACAAATAGAAACTTTTAAAGGTTTAGCATTGCAAGAAAATTACAAAAATTTTTATACATGGCTTCATGAAATATGTAAAAAGTGGAATTTGGATAATAATCTGGCAAATAAACTGGATATGTGTTGTGAAGAAATATATGCAAATATAACATTTTACGCATACCCAGAAAAACAAGGAGATATTGAAGTAAATATCGAAAAGAAAAATAAAAAAATAATATTACAATTTAAAGACAATGGAATAAAATATAATCCTTTAGAAAAACCTGATCCTGATTTGAATTTACCTCCACAAGAAAGACCTTTGGGCGGTTTGGGAATCTTTATGGTTAAAGAAATATCAGATAATATTGAGTATGAATATTTGGCAGAAACAAATATTTTAACACTAAAATTTAATATATAGAAGGTAATTTTAATGAAAAAAGAAATAGTGTTAAAAGCAAAAGATAATACTAATATAGCTATCAATTACTATAAACAAAGTTTTGATGAAATAGTAATAATTGCGCCCGGTTGGTGTATGACAAAAGACTCAAATGCTTTTTGTCAAATTTCCGAAATGTTTTCAAAATTTGCCGATGTAATAACTCTGGATTTTCGCGGGCATGGTAAAAGTGCAGGTATGTATACATTTACGGCTGTTGAACTTTTGGATATGGATTGTGTTATACGTTTTGCAAGAAAAAATAAATATAAAAAAATACATCTTGCCGGTTTTTCTTTAGGTGGGGCAATGGCTCTTATTTATGCTTCAAAAAGCAGGTTTGTAGATAAAATTATTGTCGTATCTGCACCAAGTGATTTTAATAAAATAGAAAATAAAATGTGGAAAAAAGAAGCTTGGGGGGAAACTTTCAAAAAATTTGAATTTGACAGATTTATGTCAATTCGTCCTTACCCAATAATATTGAAAAAAATAAAACCAATTGAAATTATTGAAAAAATAAAAGTGCCAACATTATTTATTGCAGGTGAAAAGGATCCTACGGTTTTGCCTTGGCATACAGAAGAATTGTATAATTGTGCAAAATGTCCAAAAAAATATAAGTTATACAAAAATGGCTGTCATGCAGAAGATTTATTTTTGCATTTTATGGAAGATTTTTCTGACTTGTGTTTTAATTGGATAAAAAATTAAAAAGTATAACAAAATATTATGAAAATAATAAAAATTTGTACAATATTTTTTATTATATTTGTTATACTTTTGTATGGTTTTTAATTTTATAATCCCAAATATAATAAATATATGGTATTTTACACAAGTATTTATTTAAAAAATATCAATGATAAATTATAGAAAGGTTATTAATGGAAAAAAATTGCTTAAATTGTACAAATGTAAGAAAAGTAGTAATAATAGGCTGTGGATTTGTAGGTTCAGCTTGTGCTTTTGCAATAATGCAGTCAGGGTTATTCTCGGAAATGGTGCTTATTGATGCTGATAAAAACAGAGCAGAAGGTGAAGCTTTAGATATTAACCATGGTGTACCTTTCGCAAGACCGATAAAAATTTATGCAGGAGATTATGACGATATAAAAAACGCTTCAATGATTATAATAACAGCGGGTGCAAATCAAAAATCCGGAGAAACAAGACTGGATTTAGTCAAGAAAAATATTTCTATTTTTAAATCAATTATTTCTGAAATTAAAAAAAGAGCTTATAAAGGTATTTTATTAATAGTAGCAAATCCGGTTGATATTTTAACAACAGTTGCTCAAAAACTTTCAGGATTTCCTGAAAATAGAGTAATTGGGTCAGGAACAGTTCTTGATACGGCAAGACTGAAATATGAATTGGGAAACCATTTAAATGTTGATTCCAGAAGTGTTCATGCATTTATTATAGGTGAACATGGCGATTCAGAAATTGCAGCTTGGTCAGGGGTAAATATATCAGGTGTTCCCCTACAAAAATTTTGCGAAATGAGAGGGTATTGTGATCATGAAGGCAATATGAAAAGAATTGCAGAAGAAGTTAAAAATAGTGCATACAAAATTATAGAAAAGAAAAAAGCAACATATTTCGGGGTTGCAATGGCAGTAAAAAGAATATGTGAAGCAATAATTCGTGATGAAAAATCTATAATGCCGATATCTTCTACTATGCATGGAGAATACGGAATTGAAGAAGTTTCTTTAAGTATGCCTTCAATTGTAGGTAAAGAGGGTTTTGAAGGACATGTTCCAATTCAATTGAATGAGGAAGAAATTAAAAAACTCCAAAAATCAGCTCAAACACTTAAAGATATTTTACTTCAAAACGAAATTTAACATCATTTTAATACTTATAATCACCTCTATTGTCCTAAAATTAGATAACCTTACGATAAAACTCCCATGAAATTACCCTTATAGTGGATATTAACAGGTTATGTTAATTTACAAATCTTTCTAAAATAGTTGAAATGTAGATATAATAATAAATGACAAATCTTTAAGATTTGTCATTTATGGTGGGCCACAGTGGACTGTCTTGCTTCGCTCGCATTTAACGGCATTTCGCGTTTTGTTTTCAGCGATTTCATCGCTTCCAAACAAAAGCGCTCCAGCCTCAGCTCGCTCGCGCTCGAACCACACAACTGTAAAGTAACACATCAGATGAGCATTTGTAACAGATAAAATGAGCATTTTACAACTTTTGTGAACAGTTGTTGAACACTATTAAAACATTTGTTGAAAATTATCAATATTAAAATTTTGAATAAAGTCTTTTATAAATTTATCTCTTTTACTTGTTAATCTTTGCTTTTTCATTAATTTATCAACTAAATTTAAAAATGTATAAAATCTTGACGGATCAACATGTTTCTTGTTATCAATGTCATTTTCTATTTCTCGGAGCATTTTACGAGAAAATTCATATATTGAATCTTTTGAAGCAGTTATTTCATCGTAAAACTTGCTGCGTTTTTCATCCCAGTTACCATTTGCTTTCCAACGCCTGACGGTTCTTTCATGAACACCAATTCTATTAGCAATTTCCACCACAGTAATAAATTGCTCAACATACATTTTCTCTGCAATATCATAGAATTTATCTCTTTTCATACTAACAATATAAGTATTAAAACATTCAATTTCAAATGAAGATTGCAAGTATTTTTACATGCACTGTGCAAATAATCTTTAAATAGGATAATTTTTTATAGTATAATCCAAGTATGGAAGTTGATGAAAATAATAAGTTAAAACTACAATTTGATATTCATACAATTGAGCATTTGGGTGTTCAGATGTATAAGACATTGCCCCCCGTTTTGTCTGAATTAATATCAAATTCATATGATGCTGATGCTTCTAATGTTATCATAATATTTGATGATTCAAATGAAAATAAAACCATAACGGTAACTGATGATGGTTCTGGAATGACATTTGAAGAACTGAATGATTCCTTTTTAAAAATAGGTAGAAATAGACGTAAATATTCGAAAGATACAACCGCAAAAGGTCGAAAAGTTACAGGACGTAAGGGATTGGGAAAACTTGCAATCTTTGGTATTGCTAATAAAATTGAAGTTATAACAGTCAAAAACAATTTGAAAAATGTATTTGTCATGAACTTACAAGAAATATTATCAACAGATAAAGAGTACAACCCTAAAGTATTAGTACATAACAAGGAAACAAATGATATAACCGGAACAACAATAATATTAAGGGACATTCAAAGAAAAAGTGCTTTTGATATTGAGAATTTAAAGGAATCGATTTCAAAAAGATTTAATTTTGTCGATGATGATTTTTGTATAGAATTACAAAAGTTTGGTGCGAAACCACAAAAAATATACTCCAATACAAAGTGGGAATACATAACTCCACAATTTGAATGGGAATTTCCAAGGGATGATATGAGTGAAGACCAATATGCATTATCAAAAGGAATTACTGGTAAAATTATATCTACTGAAAAGCCATTAAGTGAGTATCAAAATGGTATATTTTTGTATGCAAGGGGTAAATTAGTAAACTCAAATGACTTCTTTGGTCTGAAAACAACGACATCTTTTGCATATAACTATTTTACAGGATTTATAAATGTAGATTTTATAGATGACTATGATAAAGATATGATAACTACAAACAGAGATGGCTTAACATGGGAAAATGAGGAACTTGATTCCTTAAAACAATGGTTAAAAAACCAGCTTTTTAATATCGCAAGGGAATGGAGAATCAAAAGAGAAGAATCTAAAACTAAAGAAATAAATAAATAAAGTAACAGATATAAATTATGAAGGTTGGGTAAAAACTATGCCAAATAAATTACAAACTGATGTTAATTCTTTAGTAGGGATGATTGTTAAAGATGATGATATTGATGCGACAAAAACAAAAACTTTTATAAAAGAATTAAAAAATATAGTCCCCGAATATCCATATTTTCATTGGAGAAATTTGCATCCGAAAATAAGGGAAGTTGCAGCGGAATATTATGCAAGAGGGGATTACTATAATGCTTTTATTGCTGCGGCAAAAAATTATAAGAATGCAGTGAAAGATAAATCTAAGATAAATGAAAATAACGATTATAAAATAATGACTAGCTCTTTTGGACCTAATAAAATTTTAAAAGTGACTTCAAAATATAAATTTAGACCAAATGGGCATCCATATAGCACTGATACTTTGGATGGAATTGAAGAAGCACAAATGTTTTTTTCTCAGGGAATAGTAAAAGGCGGTAGAAATATTATATCACATGAAGAAATTTCTGATTTAAAAATATCTGGATTATTCACAGAAAAGAATTGTCTTGATATGTTGAGTATTCTTTCTCACCTTTATGAAAGGCTTGATGATGCGACAAGAAACAATACATAATAATTTTTTGGTAACCTATTTATAGTCATCTTGTCTAATCAAAGATATTTTACAAAATATTGACAATATTGTTTTTGTAAATTATAATAATGCAAAAGGTTGTTTATATGGTACAAAATAAAGAAATTTTAATTCAAAGAAAACAATACACTCAAAAACTAAAATCATGGCTGGGTCAAAATGATTTGGTTAAGATTGTAACAGGGGTAAGACGTTGCGGTAAGTCCAAACTATTTGTATTGTTTCAAAAAGAACTTTTGAAAAACAAAATTGCAACAAAAAAGACTATTATTAGTATAAATTTGGAAGATGTTTTGCAAACACGAGAAATTGGTCTGACTTATAATAATAGTGGTTTTCTTGCTGACTATAATAAATTACTGGATTATGTTACAAGCAAGTTAGTGCCAAACAAAATGAATTATGTTTTTATTGATGAGGTGCAATTACTTGAAAATTGGCAACTTGCTGCGAATACTTTAAAACTGATAGAAAATGTCGATTTATATTTAACAGGGTCTAATGCTTATATGTTTTCAGGAGACCTTGCTAATTCTTTCGGTGGTCGTTATGTAGAGGTTAAAATGCAGCCGTTTTCTTTTAGGGAATACTGTGAGGCGAGTAAAGAAATTGAATTACAAAATAATCCAAGTTTAAAACAATTTGTACCAAGTTATAATTTGCAGGAACTTTATTCTAAATATCTAAAAGAAAGTGGGTTCCCCCAAACTATAAAATTTAATTCCGATACAGACCTAATATATGATTATTTGATGAATACGGTATATTTGAATACTGTTCAAAAGGATATTATAAGTAGATATGGCATTACTGATGTAAATAAACTGAATTCCGTAATACGATACATATTTGATAATATAGGGAATGAAACATCTTTAAGAGGGATTGAAAGAGGTTTAAAAGCATCAGGACAAAATATATCTGTTCCGACATTAACTACATATTTGCAAGGTTTAATGGACAGTTATTTGGTTTACAAGTGCGATAGGTATGATATTAAAGGTAAAAAATATCTTGATAGTTCTTCTAAATTTTATGTTGCGGATATTGGACTAAGGAATGCAATATTAGGAAGTTCTGATAGAGATTTAGGGCATATTTTGGAGAATATTGTTTATTTAGAACTTCTAAGACGTGGATATAGTGTTTCAGTTGGTAAAATTACTAAACTGGTTAGAAATGGTCAAGTTCGTGAGAATAAAACTGTTGAGATTGATTTTATTGCAAAGAAAAAAGACCAAATTGAATATTATCAGGTTGCTTTAAATGCATTAGAACCTGAAATTTTGCGAAGGGAATTAGCTCCACTTGAAGAAATAAAAGATAATTATCCCAAATATCTGTTAACAATGGATTATGGCAGTGGTGATAATAACGGTATAAAAAGAATGAATGTTTTGCAATGGCTTTTTGGGAATATTTAAATCGGATTTCAATAAACTCCCATTTATAGGGTTGTTTTATATAAATAGTAATACAAAGCCATTATTAATTCATTTCCATTTAATTTTTTATACAATTTGTATTTTTCATTAAATGAAAAGAATATAATAATTAATCCAATAATTAATAAAATTGGGTGCGAAAAGTTATAGTTATAAATAATAACTATAAAAATGTATAAGAAAGACCAACAAGCCAATAATTTATATAAATAATACTTTGCTAAAAACATATTGGAGTGAGTCTTTATTGAATCACTCATAGTTACTATTTGAGCCAATTTGTATATATCATTATAAAAAATATTTTGATTATCATCATTTTTTGGGAGCTCTTTCTTAATCTCTAATCTCTCTATAATTTTTTTATAATATGGCTCAAATTGATTATCATACTCTTGTGGCAAAAATATATTTTTGCAAAGAGGACAATCTTTAGATAAAAAACGCAAAAAATTATAAATATTTTTAGATATAACTTTTAATAAACTTCCTATAATATAGCAAGTTATTAATAATATTGATCCAAACAAAAATGCAAAACAATATTCGGGAATGTTTATTAGTAATTCTAAAATTGTACCTATAAAATCAAATATAAAATCTAAAGTTAAAATAACAACAAATCCAGGAATACATAATCCTAAAATATCATATAAGAAATATTCAACTTTTTCCATTTTTATATCTCCTTACTTAATTCATACAAATTCTTTACCATTTGAGATTTGTCTAATGGTAAAATGACGGTTGTATTGTCGGTGTTGATGATTGCAAGATTTTCTGTTGATGTTGTTGCAACTAAATTTTTTGTTGAATAAATCAATGAATTTTTAATATTATCAGTAATAACATTTCCGAAAATAACATTACCGCTTTCGTCTTTTTCTTTAACATTGTATAAAGACTGCCAAGAACCTAAATCACTCCAATCTGACTCCAATTCTACCAATGCAATATTTTGTGATTTTTCCATAATCGCATAATCAATAGATATTGACGGCATTTTTTCATAAATTTCTTCGGGTATTTCATTCCCGTAAATAAAATTTAATTCATTAAAATATCTATATATATCCCGTGCATTAATAGAAAATTCAGTTAAAAATGTGGAGATTTTGCCCATAAACATTCCACTATTCCAAAAATATTTATTATCTTTTATGTACCTATTCGCAAACTCTAAATTCGGTTTTTCAACAAATTTTTCAATCTTATAACCTGTTTCAAAAGTAGAATTAACTTTTACATATCCATATCCGGTTTCGGGATATGTTGGTTTAACTCCAAAGGTTACTATATAATCTCTTTTAGCGAGTTTTTGGGCATTATTAACGGATTTTTCAAATAAGTTATAATTTTGTATTAAGTGATCTGACGGTAATACTAATACTACTTCATCTTCGGATACATTGTTATCTAAAAAATATTTTAATGCACAGAATATTGCAAGTGCAGTATTTCTTGACAGGGGTTCTGCAATAATATTTGAAGTATGAATTTCGTCAAGTTGCTTTTTTACATTGGCAAAATGTTTTAAATTTGTAATAGTTAAAATATCGTCTGAATCGACAATATTTAATAATCTTAAATATGTTTTTTGCAGCAAACTCTCATTATCGTCAAAAAATGATAATAATTGTTTTGGATATTCTTCATTTGATAACGGCCATAAACGACTACCACTTCCGCCTGCTAATATTACTGCTTTCACTCAATACTCCTATAATTTTACACAATGTTTTATCTTCATTCCAAAAATTGTAATTATTTTATATTTTTTAGATTTTTGATAACTGTCTTTGATAGAAAAAATTCTTTCAAATATATTGTTGTACTGAAAAATTTTTTCTGATTTTTCTTTTATCTGTTTGCATTTTTCATCAAGAAATTTAACGCTATACTTATTTTTATTTTCTAAAAAGTAAAATATTTCAGGTTTTGACCAACTACCTTTGTACCAATGAATAGTATATGTATCTTCAAAAATTGTATTAATATTTTCGTTACGAATTTGAGCAGGTGTAAATGGTATTAAATACTTACGAGGATAAAGCGTAATATCTTTGTATTGTCTAACTTCATCATCTATGTTGTCAAAATCGTATTCTTGTTTTCCATAATTTAGTTCTAAAAAATGTTTAAAAAGATCCGGACATTTGTAAAGGTTACTGTGCCAAATTTCATCATTGTAAAAATCCAATATTTGTTTTAAAAAAGTATTACCTTTTTCTGCACCTAATATTGCAGGTTCTGTTCTATCACAACTTTGAATGCCCACAAATGCAGGATTATTCAACAACGGAGATAAATCTTTTATTGCCATAACATCAGTATCAAAATAAACTCCACCGTTGTCGTATAATGTTTTTATGCGTATATAATCTGCAACATAAGCCCACATTTTTCTGTCATATACAGTTTTAAACCATTTATTATTTTTTAGTTCTTCTTGAAAATTAAAATATTGGGTAGAATTATCATTGATTTCAATTATTTCAAAGTCTTTTAAATTTTGAAACCAAGAGAATAGACACATTAACTCAGCTTTGCCTTTTGGCTCATTAGCTCCCCAAACATAAAATATTCGCTTTGGTATCATTTATTCCAACTCCTTATTTTCTTGCAATAATTCAGATAAAATCTCACTTTCTTTGTAATAGTTATGAATAATGTAAAAGGGTGTTCTTTCTTGAAAATATTTATTAAACATATTTTTCTTAACTCCATCTTTGCTATCATTGAAACTAAAACCATAAACGCTAAAATCTTTAATGTTTTTTCTATTGTCGCAAATATAATTTATAATTTGAAATCCTGTTGAAGGGTGTATCAAATTATATTTGCTTCTTAAATTCTTTCTATATTCAAAATTCAAACTCGTAATAGGAATTTGAGTATTAGCAATTATCTTATACAAAAAGTTCCGAAATTCATCTGTAAAAATACAATGTTCAATATCGTCTGCAACAATTATCATTTTTAAATTTTCAAAATGATTATCATAATTTTTCTTTGTGATATTACCTGCAACCATCCATACATCATTCTTTGTTCCGTAATCATTTTGATATATTTCCGAATTAGAAAAATTGTTAAATTTGAGAACTAAATCATTTTTATCAATTTCAGAGCCTTTATTTTGTCCTATTTCACAGGGGCTATTTCCTACAATAGCAACCGTTTTATTCTGTAATATATTTTCTAATAGTAATTTTTCTTGGTTGTTTTTAATATGTTCATATATTTGGGCTGATTTAACTATTTCAGTATCTGTAATATTTATACTTTGGCAAAATGATGAAACTAACAAAAACTTTGGAATATCATTCATTCCGTATTTTTTGATATGCTTGTTTAATAGAAACTCTGCCTGTGCATAAGATTTGTTCTCAATTAATGTCGAAATCGCAATAAGTGAGATTTGTGGCGACATAAAATCTTTATTTACCAATATATATTGCTGCAAAAAGGCATTAAACGAATTGTCGTATTGCATACTCCAAAGTTTTATCAGCAACTTTTCTGTTCTTAATTCAAAGGTATTTTTCTTTTTGATTTTAAGTTTCAGACCTAAAATATTTATAACAGTATGAGTATTTTCAAAGTTAGAACTTATGGATAGAAATTTTGTCATTAAATCTTATCCCCTTCCAAAATTTCTATATCCTCGTTTTTGATATTAGGATTACTTTCTACATATTGGCGAGTATAAACATTCCGAAACAGATTTTTTAAATTTATCGGGTTGATTGAAATAAATTCAGTATCTTCAAAATAAGTGTCTTTAAAGTTTTTAAAATATTCCCAATATTCGTATTGATGGGCTTGTTTATATTCCACTTTGTTATCGGAAAATGCGTGACCGTCATTTGAACAATCAAATCCTGCTAAATAAACTTCTTTTGCATTCGCAAACAAGCAAAACTGTAGAACGGCAAAAACAGTTCCGCTATACCAAGCAAAAGGCTCTAATGATATATCAATAGGAGTTAAAGTGTCCTGCGGTCGTCTGTTATTTAATACATACAATTCTTTCTTTTTAATTTTTGATATGGTCGATTGTCTTATTCTTATTAGGTTTTGCTTAGTATGCAAACCAATAAATTTGATGCAAGAATCAGGGCTATATTCTACAAAGCCGTCTATATCCTCTTGCTTTTTGAATTTATCTTGTGCAAAGAGATAATCAAATTTTATATTTTCCATTTGATAAGCCCTGTTTATGCCTATTTTGATGGTGTTTTTCGGTAAAGTATCTAAATATTTTAATGAAGGGCCGCCACCGATTATTACTACATTTTTATCAGTAAAACACCCTCGATATTTTTCAAGTTTTGAATTTACTTGTGAAGCCATTGTATAACAACGCAAATCTTCAGCAGTTAAAGGTTCTTTCCCTTTTCGTCTTGAAAATTTTATTCCAAAAATTTTGTATGTCTTATAAAATAAATTATTTTCTACTTTAAATAGCTTTTTGAACATACTCATCTCCAACATATTTCAAATAGTTTTTTGTTTTTGTGCTTGAAACTTCCGGAGTTCTCGGAAGATAAATAACATCGCAATATCCTTTTAAATAATCGAATTTCCCACGCCAATCATCGCCCATAACAAACATATCTGCCTGATATTTTTGAATATCCTCAACTTTTTGTTCCCAATTATTTTCGGGTATGACTAAATCTACATATCTACAGGCTTCAAGTATCATTTTTCGTTGCTCATAGGTATAGTAGGATTTTTTGTTTTTTATCGCATTAAATTCGTCACTTGATAATCCAACTATCAAATAATCTCCCAGATTTTTTGCCCTTTTTAAAAGATTTACATGCCCGTAATGCAAGACATCATAAGTCCCGTATGTAATTACTCTCCTCATTTCACCATATCCTCTAATGCTTTTGTTTCCATTTCATCTAAAGACATATATGTTGTGTGCTTTGGATAAGAATCCTTCGGAATAGACATAAAGTTTCCGTAAATACTCCTTAAAACTACTTCAGGCCTTTGAGGGGCAGGGAACTCTGTATTTTCAAATACAATATTGTTTAGTGGGAATATTGTATTCCAATCATAGACTTTGTTATTCCACTTATGTGGAAAATCTATTCCCATAAAAATTGCTGGTGTGTCAGTAGTAATCTGCTGATTTTTTAATATTTTTTCTTTTGTAACAGTTTTAAAATGTGAGCAAATATCATTTACTGTCTTAAATTTTTTGAATTTTTGATACCATTTTAATTTTGTAAATTTTGCTATACTCTCTGATAATTCTTTTTTCTCATTTTCATTTAATTCAGAATGATATTTATCGTACGGAAACACATCTATACAAACATTCTCTGATGTGTTACTCATAATTTTAAGGAAACACATTTCTTTATGGTTATTCTTGTAAGCAATTTGAAATTTAGGGTGTTTTTCACATTCGTTTGAAAATATTTCTATAAATCTTTCATAATCTTCTCTCAACATCCCAATATCAATATCATCATCCCAAGGAATGAAACCTTTGTGACGAACCGCCCCTAATAAAGTTCCAAAATCTAGCCAATAAGTAATATTATGTTCTTTGCATAAAGCATCAAAATATTTTAGAAAAGTCAAGTTTGCTTTTTGTATTAACCTCAATGAACCGATTGCAGGAGGAATATCTTCAATACTCTTATATCTATTATATTTTTCACTTAACTGTTTTCTTTCATTCAAATATTCCTTACGCAAAATTTTAAATTTAATACCGAATAAAGTTATTTTTGAATGTTTTTGGGTATTATTTTTATCTATTGAAAATATGAATCTAATAAAACTTTCAATGTATGTATGGTAAAATGCACACCAAAATTTGGGTCTAAATAAAAATAAGGGTCTATGTATTATGTATTTAAAAAATCCAATAAATTCCCCTATAATCCTATATTTAAACAAATCTTTTTTATTTAATCTCCACGGAGTAATTTGCAAATATTTATAATACAAATCTTTTCTGTAGCTAAATGAAGTATATTGCCACGGCTTATTTTTACCTATAAAATGAACAATATAAGGACATTTTGTATAATCAGAACGATTCAAAAAATTGCTTATCTGTACATTCCATTTGCTATCTATAAGTAGAATTTCTCCCTTACATACTTGATTAATTATTTCCTGATCACCACAAACAATTTCATTGTAATGTTCTTTTGCATATTCAAAAAACTTAGATTCTAAGTCTTGTTCACGCATATTTTTTAAATCCATAACTAATATCCCCGAATTGGTATATGTAGGATTTGTTTTTTGCATTTTTTTCTTAATGTCAGGAACACCCGCAATAGCATGATTGCCCATTTCAATGTTGAATAAATCGTTCAAGCTCTTTTCTACAATAACATCACAATCAAAATAAATGATTCTATCAATTTCAGGGAGCAAACTTGGCATTTTTAATCTGTAATATGCGGGTAAAGAAATATATGAGTGAGTTGTAATTCCTTTAAAATCTAAAAACTTATTTTTATCAACCTCAACAAATTGAATATTACAATTTTTTATACTTTGCAGTGATAAAATTTTATTTTTATTATCAGTACCTATACCACCATCAAGAATATATATGTTTAAATTATCATCAGTACCTGCATTTTTTAAAATAGATGCAATAACAACTCCTGCATATTTTGCGTAATTATTATCACAAGACAGGCATATATTAATTTTTTTATCCATATTACTCCATAATTCCCTATTCTCATTTTTTCATCAGAATTATACAAGTGTTGAGTTAGCATGCCAGATATTTACCTGATTTCGCAATACCAGTATATATTTGAGGTATTTATGGCCTAAAATAATATGTTGAGAAAAAAGACTATTTTTGCAATTTTGATAGTCCCAAAATGCCGATTACAAATGCATTATAGGCATTATTGCAACACTTGTATAAATCTGTTAAGGAGATCTAATTATGAAAAATGCATATATAAAAAGGTTTTGAGCTATTTCTTTAATTTTTAAATTATTTTTTTATAATTTTGTATATTTATGTTAGTATTAGTGGAGTAAGAGTTTTACACCTAACTCAACAAAAGTATAATTATGTTGTAAAAATAATATGTTGAATTAGTGTTTATGTTCGAATTATAGAATAAATTTCATATAACTATCATCTAAGATATCTTGGTTTATTCCTATATAAATTGAAGTAACTAATGGGGAAGAGTGATTGAATATTTTTTGTAAAATAGCTACATCTTTATATTTTTTATAGTGATGATAACCAAAAGTTTTTCTTAATGTATGTGTTCCTATTCTATAATCAATACCTGCTTTCCGACAAGCTTCATTCAAAATTCGGTAACATTGAGTCCTTTCCATTCTATTGCCAAATTTTGAAATAAATAACGGCTCATCGTTATCCCTATCTTTTGTGAATTCATAAATTAAAGGTTTTAATTTATCGTTGATTGGAAATTTTTTATGTTTACCTGTCTTAATTTCAGTTAGCTCTACATAAGATTTGTTTTTTACATCTTTTACATTTAAGTTTAGAATGTCGGAAATTCTTAATCCGCAATTTGTACCAAATAAACATATCAGTAAATTTCTTAATCCATAATTTCCAGATTCATTCAGAAGAATTTTTTCTACTTTGTGTAAATGCTTTTTATTTCTTATTGGTTCAACAATATTCATGTTTTAGTCCTTTCTTAATTACAGCACTGTAATTCCTTTTAATAAAAGCAATTAACAGAGCGATATTAAAAATAAATTCTATCAAGTAATTAGGATACAAAAAGTATAAATATTGTAATTCTGATTTTCAAATGAATAATGCAAGTATTTTTACATGCAAAATGCAAATTACCTATTTATCAACAACACGCACTACTTTATACGGAATTTTATTTTTTATTAAAAATTCACCCCATTCAATTTGCTCAGGTTTTAAAGTTTCAGTTTTGCGTTTAACTTCAACAAAAATCATTTGTTTATTGTTCCAAACGATATAATCAGGAGTTCCGACAGGATTTCTGTCATAATCATCTATCGTGTGCTGCAAGATTTTGCAAAAATTTTTATTATCTATTTTAGCTAAAAACTCTTGCACAATAGGTGATTTAAAATATTCAGTCGGATTTTTGAAACCTTCAATTTCCCATTCATCTAGCCAACGTATGTAAGAACCTTGTTCGTGTTTTATCAATTGAACATTTATAAAATTTCTGAGATTAGATTTGCGTATAGATCTAATTTTATTATTAAATTCATCTTTTGATACATTAGAAAATTCCATATCAAAAAAGGGGCTATTAGGAGTGTTTAACGTATGCGGATATAATTCATCAAGAAAACTAAGCACAAACATCCCTTTCCAAAAGGAGTATTCAGCACGCATTACTTGATAACCGTTATTTTTATAATATTCTCTGACAATTTGTTCAGTTGAACATTTATTACCGTTAGAACAATAAAAATAGTTTTTCCCAAGTTCTCCTGTATTTTGAGCAGTTATTGTTATTGTATTTTTAGTAATTTTTTCAGGTAAAACTTGCTTTGCACCAATAGATGGCACAAAACAGATTAAAATCAAAATTGTTAATAAAAACCTTCTCACAAAATTATTATACTAGAAATAATACTAAACCATAACGCATTTAATAAGTTGACATCCGCAATGTGAATGTACAGGTCTTTCTGGTGCATCTGATTCGTGTTCAAAAGTTTTACCCTCTTGTTCCAAACAAAAATCACAATGAGTTTTCTTTGAATCATCTAAAACCCATATCCATTG
>JAFUSQ010000026.1 GCA_017467605.1 bacterium
AGGGGTCTCAACCCGTTAGGGTAAAATTCTTGTCCGCCCCCTCACCCATTCCCTCACCCGCCCTCTGGGCACCCTCTCCCACTCAATTGATGTTGTGGGAGAGGGAAAGTTACAAATTTTAATTTCCGGAGCCTCTCCCACGAGGGGCGAGGGTGTAAAATCTTCCTCGCTCGCAATGACAATAATTCGGATATGTTTGTTATGGTTAGTGAAAAAATTAATTATGATTTTACTTTGGCAGATTTATTTAAAGCCTATTTTGACTGCCGTAAAAATAAAAGATGTAAAAATACTGCCCTTAAATTTGAAGTAAATCTTGAAGCTAATTTATTGAAACTTTACAAAGATATTAAATCCGGTAACTACAAAATCGGGAAATGTATTTGTTTTGTTGTTGTACGTCCAAAACCACGCGAAGTTTGGGCTGCAAACTTTCGTGACAGAATTGTTCACCATCTTATTTACAACTTTATCAGCGAAAGATTTTACAAAAGGTTTATCAAAGATACTTACAGTTGTATTCCAAAACGTGGAACTCTGTCAGCCGCCAGACGTCTTTTATATTTTTCAAGAAGTGCAACAAGAAATTACACACGTAAAATGTTCTATCTTAAAGCTGATTTATCCAACTTCTTTGTATCTATTGATAAAGATATTCTCTATTCTCTTGTTAAAAAACATGTTTCAGAAATTTGGATACTATCTTTAATCAAACAAATTATTTACAATAATCCTACAAAAAAAGTTTATAAAAAATCCTCCAAAACTCGATTTGCCCTAATCCCTCATTACAAAAGTCTTTTTAATGCTGACTGCTATCATGGTTTACCTATCGGGAACCTTACCAGTCAGTTTTTTAGTAATGTTTATCTTGATGTGCTAGACCAATATATTAAAAATAATTTAAAATGCAAATATTATGTACGCTATGTAGATGATTTTATTATTATTGCAGAAAATCCACAAATATTAAATTCGTTTTTTGAAAAGATTAGATACTTCCTTTTCGAAAGTCTTAACGTGACACTTCACCCCAAAAAGAAGCTTATAAATAAAGTCGAAAACGGAATGGATTTTGTCGGATATATTATAAAACCCCACAGAATTTTCCTCAGGCAAAATGTCCTTAGGAGAATTTTTTTAATTGTAAGGTTATGGAAACTGAATTGTAAAAAATTTGAAAAAGATACGCTGGATAAATTTTTTAGATCAATTAACAGTTATTTAGGTCAGATGATTAATACTTTATCTTTTAATCTTAGAAAATCTATTTGCCTAAGTTTTAATTCATTGTTTGTTTACCCTGATAATATTTTCTCTAAGGCTATTGCAGCTTCTGCTTATTAATTCAATATAAACAGTCGGAAAATATACAGAAATTATTTTGTAATTATTACAAAATGTAAAAATGTATTTTAAAATATCTCAAACCCAATTATAATGCCTTATATGATATGATATGATATGATGTAGTGTGTCTATAGCAATTAATTTCTCCAAAAATACTTCATGTAGAAGTAAGGGAAAATGAAAGGAGAAATTATTATGTCAGTTACATTATTAAAAGGGATTAGTCGAGGGGTTACTAAAGTTGTAAAAAATACTTTTCCGAAAGGAACAATTGTAGAAAATGTTACACGTCATGGCGGTAAGTATATTCCATGTGAAGTTGTTTCAACTAAAAGGGTTTATTTATCCCCGGAAAATCCTTTGTACAAACAAGGACTGGTTGGTTTTGTAAGACAGATTTGTCAAGATGGTCGAGTTCATCTTGCCGCATTTGGGAAAGATGAAAGTAAGCGTTTGGCATGCGGAATTAAAGATGTTAAACAACTTATTAACTCAATGAAAAAATTTGATTTAAAAGTATAAAATATTATAAAAGATTTAAAGCCGGTATTGATAAAAGCAATACCGGCTTTTCAATTAAAAATTTTTACTATATTTATCAATATTTATCAATATTTATCATACTTTTATCAAGTTTTTTTCGATAAGTCTATAAAAATTTTGGTCAAGTCTATTGTAATCAGAAAAATTTACTCTATATGGAATAATGCTTTCATTAAATTTTGTATTAAGTTCTTCGATTATATTTTGCGGAATTTCGTTATTAGCCTTAATTAATATATCTAAATCAGAACTTTTTGTGTAATCACCTTTTACTCTTGAGCCGTAATAATAAAATTCATAGGGGTATTCACTAATAATTTTTTTTATAATTTGTTCTTCTTTTTTTGTAATTCCTGTAATCATTAGTCCTCTAATGTTTTTTCAAGTTCGTTGATTAAAAATTCAGTATCTTTGATAAAATTTGGTATAATATCCATCAAAACGTATGTTTTTTCAATGTCATATTCGTGCGAAGTGGTGTTCCTCTTTAATCTGTATTCAGTCCAGCGTTCAAAGTCTTTAATAAAACCCAATCCGTACATATCTCTGAAAATATTGTTTATTGTAAGCTCTTTTTCATCTTTATCGTATTCTTTTTTGAGGTATTTATTCATTATTTTTTTTGCAGTTTCGTATGTATATTCAAACCTTTTTATACATGAATCTTTTATATATGTTTTAATTTTATCATTTTTTTCTGCAATGTAATCTTTATAACACTCTGATAGAGTATTGTAGCTATTTTTCAGTGAAGATAAATCGAGTTCATTCTTTTTCATAAATTCATAATAGTATAAAAATGTGCCTGACCTAAGTTTATTACAAAATGTAAAGATGTATTTTAAAATATCTCAAACCCAATTATACTGCTCTATATGATATGATATGATATGATGTAGTGTGCCTATAGCAATTAATTTTTGCTTTCGTTGTTTAATTAAATGTAAGGGAAAACAAAAGAAAGGTAGAAATTATGGCAGTAGAAGCAATTAATGTAAATCAACAGGTATTACCTCCGAAAAAGACAGGCGGTGCCGGAAAAGCTTGGGCATCAGTATTTATTCCTGGTTTAGGTCAATTTTTGGACGGAAGAAACAAAGAAGGTGCTATTTATATGGGTACAAATTTAGGTGCATCAATCGGTGCATATGCTTTGGGAAATAGTATAGGTAAAGATATTTTTCAAGCGACTCAAAAAGCCATGGAAACAGACGGAATGTTTGATGTTTCTAAATATTTATCAAAAATGCCTAAGGGTAAAATTTATGGAGCAATTGCATTGGGAATAGGAAGTACGATTCTATGGATTGCAAACATTGTTGATGCTTATAAAGGTAAAAAACATAGTTAAGCATATAAATGATAAGAAAGGAATTTATAGGTTTTGGACAATATGTTCAAAACCTTATTTATATAAAGAATTTGTAAATTTCAATGTTTAATTTAGATGCAATAAGAATTAGTCTTTTGACGCTTGGAACTCTCCTTCCGCATTCAATAGCAGCAATATAATCCTTTGACAAACCTGTCATTATAGACAGTTTTAGCTGGGTAATTCCTTTTTCTTTGCGGAATTTTTTAATGTTATTTTGCAAAGTTAATATTGTACTATTTGACATACTTTTATTGTAGTGTTATGATTCCCAAAAAAGTTGTACATATAGTACAATTTTTAAGGAGGTCAAATTGAAAAAATTTTTTGCATTTACTTTGGCAGAAGTACTTATTACACTTGGAATAATTGGGGTCGTTTCTGCATTGACGCTTCCGAATTTTTTACATAATTATTATGAAAAACAGACTGTTGCAAAATTAAAATCAACTTATTCAATTTTGAGTCGGGCAATAAAACTTTCAAGTGAGGATAATGGCTTGCCCGAGGAGTGGAATATGACGGGTCGAAATAAAGCCAGTTCGGAAATCGCAGCAAGAAAGCTTTTACCATATCTTAAAGCAGCTTTAGATTGCGGTACTGATGATATTGATAATAAATGTGTTTCAAAAAATAGAAGTTTATTAAACGGAACTGTCATTGAATGGGGAACAAATTCTTATAAAATTTTGTTGTTAAACGGTGCTTCTCTTATTATCGCTGGAGGAGAACAAAGTAATGGAATATATTTATATTTTCAAGTAGATATTAACGGTATTGCAAAACCTAATGTATGGGGCAGAGATATATTTGAGTTTTCGTATAGAGAAAATTTGGGGCTCTTACCATCAGGAAATCCTCAAAATGCTTCAAATACTTATAAAACTTTTTGCAAAGATACAAATTCAACCGGTTATGGCTGCGCATATTATGTTTTGCAATTTGGAAATATGAATTATTTACGCAAAAAATAAGGTGTTTTGCCAAAAGGTATAAAGAATTTATTGACACAATATTTTTAGCCTCAAAAATTGTTACAAAAATTTACAAAAAATTGCTAAAAATAACAAGTGTAAGCTTGACTACTAATATTGAAGTAATAAGATGAAATAACATGCAAAAGTAAAGTCGGGTGAACTGTGCGAAAGCTTGTAAGTTTGACTAAGCAAGGGTTTTACCAACTTTTACAACTATCAAAAATTTGCATTTTCCGCCATGCCCGGCGGGGGTTTACAGCCTTAAGTTAGAAAAAAGATTTTTTAGTAGTACACCATTTAAAATGAGGTGAATTGATGTCTAAGACAAAATATGCAAAAAGGGTAACTCCGATGGGTATTCCCCATACTCGTTTGGACGATTTACCGGACCTTATTGAAGTGCAAAAAAAATCGTTTGAATGGTTTTTAAAAGAAGGTTTGAAAGAAGAATTACTTTCATTCTCTCCTATTAAAGACTATACAGGCAGATTAGAATTGCATTTCTTACCAAATTACACATTCGACAATGCAAAATACACAGTCGAAGAAGCAAGAATTCATGACGCAACTTATGCAAAACAATTGCGCGTTATGATCAGATTAGTTAACCGTGACAGCGGTGAAATTAAAGAACAAGAAGTTTACATCGGCGATATTCCGACAATGACTGACAAAGGTACATTCATTGTAAACGGTGCAGAACGTGTAATCGTATCACAAATCGTACGTTCTCCGGGTGTTTACTTCAAATGCGACCCGTCACCGACAGGAAAACGTTTGTATAACGCAACAATGATTCCTAACCGTGGTGCTTGGTTGAAAATTGAAACAGATTCTAACGATATTATTCACGTTAAAATCGACAAAAACAGAAAAATCTTGGCTACAACATTGTTGAAAGCTATGGGTATAACTGTTTCTGAAATGGAATCAAAATTCACTCACTTTGAATTTTTGAAGAAAACTTTGGAAAAAGACCCTACAGAAACAACTGATGAAGCATTAGTTGAATTATACAAAAAATTAAGACCGGGCGATCCGGCTTCTGCTGCAGGTGGACGTCAAATCTTAGAATCAAGATTCTTTGATGAAAAGAAATACGATATAGGTCGTGTTGGTCGTTATAAATTAAATAAAAAATTGAACTTAAATATTCCGAATAATCAAAGAACTTTGACCGTTGAAGATATTGTTTCAACAATCGAATATTTAATCAATTTAACATATGATGAAGGTCAGTTAGATGATATTGACCACTTAGGAAACAGAAGAATTCGTTCAGTTGGTGAATTGTTACAAAACCAATTCAGAGTCGGTCTTTCAAGAATTGAAAGAATTGTTAAAGAAAGAATGACTTTGCAGGATTCTGAAACATTAACACCATTGAACTTATTGAATACAAAACCTTTGGTTGCTTCATTAAAAGAATTCTTTGGTTCTTCACAGTTATCACAATTTATGGACCAAACAAACCCATTGGCTGAATTGACTCACAAACGTCGTATATCAGCATTAGGGCCTGGTGGTTTGCAAAGAGAACGTGCAGGTTTTGCGGTTCGTGATATTCACCCGTCTCACTACGGACGTATTTGTCCGATTGAAACACCTGAAGGTCCGAACGCAGGTTTGATAGGTTCATTGGCTACTCACGCTAAAGTTAACGACTACGGATTTGTAGAATCTCCATTCTTTGTTGTTAAAGACGGTGTTGTAACTGATGAAGTTGTTTATATGACTGCAGATGCCGACGAAAACTTCCGTTGTGCTCCTGCTGACGTAAAATTGACAAAAGACAGAAAATTTGTTGATAAGGTTGTCCCTGCAAGGTATCGTTCAGAATTTATTATGTGCGATGCCTCAAAAATTGACTATGTGGGTGTATGTCCTATTCAAATCATTTCAGTTGCAACATCAATGATTCCGTTTATTGAACATGATGACGCTAACCGTGCATTGATGGGTTCTAACATGCAGCGTCAAGCAGTACCTCTTTTGATTACTCAAAGACCAAGAGTTGGTACAGGTCTTGAATCTCGTGTAGCAAAAGACTCAGGAATGGTTATCGTAGCTGATGTTGACGGTGTTGTTGAAAGAGTTGTCGGTGAAGAAATTGTAGTTCGCGATCAACACAACAAACCGCACATCTATACATTAATGAAATACGTTAGATCTAACCAAGATACATGTATTAACCAAAGGCCTATTGTTCACGAAGGCGACAAGGTTAAAGCCGGTGATGTAATCGCTGATGGTGCTTCAACTTGCGGTGGTGAACTTTCATTAGGTAAAAACATTTTGGTTGCTTATATGCCTTGGGAAGGTTATAACTTTGAAGATGCGATTCTTTTATCTGAAAGATGTGTGCATGATGATATCTTCACTTCATTACACATTGAAAAATTAGAAATAGAAGCGCGTCAAACAAAACTCGGACCGGAAGAAATTACCCGTGAAATTCCGAATGTTTCAGAAGATGCTTTGAGACACTTAGATGAACGCGGTATTGTTCGTATTGGTGCAAGAGTTTATGCAGACGACATTTTGGTTGGTAAAGTTACACCGAAAGGTGAATCTGAACACCCGCCTGAAGAAAAATTATTAAGAGCAATCTTTGCAGAAAAAGCAAGAGATGTTAAAGATAACTCTTTGAGAGTACCTCACGGTGAAGGCGGCAGAGTACTTGACGTTAAGGTATTTGACAGAGAAAAAGGTGACGAATTACCGCCCGGAGCTAATACAGTAATTAGAGTTTACATTGCTCAAAAACGTAAGGTTTCTGTTGGTGATAAACTTTCAGGACGTCACGGTAACAAGGGTATTGTATCTCGTATATTACCTAAAGAAGATATGCCGTTCTTGCCTGACGGAACACCTGTTGATATCGTATTGAATCCTCTTGGTGTACCTTCTCGTATGAACGTTGGTCAAACTTATGAATTATTGTTAGGTTTGGCTGCATACTTGACCGGAGATCATTACGAAGCTCCTGCATTTGATGAAATGTACGGTGAAAATCAATCAGAAATAGCTACAAAAGCTGAACTTATAAGAGGTATTAAAGAATCCGGCTATGACTGGGTTGGCGAAGACGGTAAGGTTATGCTTATTGACGGTAGAACCGGTGAACCGTTTGACAGACCTGTTGCAGTAGGTTTGACATACTTCTTGAAACTTGTTCACCTTGTTGATGATAAGATTCACGCTCGTTCAACAGGTCCTTATTCATTAGTAACTCAACAACCGTTGGGTGGTAAGGCTCAGTTTGGCGGACAAAGATTCGGTGAAATGGAAGTTTGGGCATTGGAAGCTTACGGTGCAGCTTATACTCTGCAAGAAATGTTAACAATTAAATCAGATGACGTTAACGGACGTAACAGAGCTTATGAAGCTATCGTTAAGGGTGACAATATCCCAAGACCGGGTATTCCTGAATCATTCAAGGTACTTGTAAGAGAATTACAAAGTATCGGTTTAGATATAACAGTAGCGAAAAAAGACGGTCAGGAAGTTGACTTGATGACTGATATGGACGATTTGAGAAAAGCTGCTCCAAAGCGTACATTGTCAGATGTTGACTCAGAGTTATTGAATATCAATTTCTTTGAAACACCGACCACTTTTGGCGATTTATAGTAGATTACAACCCTCCCCTTGAGGGAGGGTCGACATCTTTGATGTCGGGGCGGGTAATTCCCGCCAATAATAAAAAGGAGAAAATGACAAATGTCAACAAGCATTGATTATTTTGATTATATACGAATAAGTATTGCTTCTCCGGAAAGAATACTTCAATGGTCGCACGGCGAAGTTACAAAACCGGAAACAATTAACTATCGTACATTAAAACCGGAAAGAGACGGTTTATTCTGCGAAAGAATTTTTGGGCCGACAAAGGACTGGGAATGCTATTGCGGTAAGTATAAAAGAGTAAGACATAAAGGTATCATTTGTGAACGCTGCGGTGTTGAAGTTACAGATTCAAAAGTAAGACGTCACAGAATGGGACACATCAAATTGGCTGCTCCTGTTTCTCACATTTGGTTCTTAAAAGGTATTCCTTCATATCTTGGTTTACTTTTGGATATGACATTGAAGGATTTGGAACAAGTTATCTATTTCAACAGCTATGTTGTATTAGATGGCGGTGATTCTGATTTCAAAAAACTTCAATTATTATCAGAAGAAGAATATGAAGACTACATGGCTGAAAACGAAGAATCAACATTAAAAGTTGGTATTGGTGCAGAAGCAATTAAAGAACTTTTATCAGAAGTTGATATCAAGACTTTGGCCGAAGAAATCAGAACAGAATTAGCAGGAAATGTAACATCTGTTCAAAAGAAATCTAAATTAATTAAGAGATTAAGATTGTTAGATTCTTTAATCTCATCAGATACAAATCCAACTTGGATGATTATGGACGTACTTCCTGTTACTCCACCGGATTTGAGACCTATGGTTCAATTGGACGGCGGACGTTTTGCAACATCAGATTTGAATGATTTGTACAGACGTGTAATTAACAGAAACAACCGTTTACAAAGACTTTTGGAAATGGGTGCTCCTGAAATTATTGTTAGAAACGAAAAACGTATGCTTCAAGAAGCGGTTGATGCGTTAATTGATAACGGCCGCCGAGGAAGAACAGTTGTTGGCCCTAACAACAGAGCATTAAAATCTTTATCTAACATCATTGAAGGTAAACAAGGTCGTTTCCGTCAAAACTTGTTAGGTAAACGTGTTGACTACTCAGGTCGTTCAGTTATCGTTGTAGGTCCTACACTTCAATTGAATCAATGCGGTTTGCCTAAAGAAATGGCTATCGAATTGTTCAAACCGTTTGTTGTTAATAAACTTATCGAAAGAGGATATGTTCAAAACATCAAATCTGCTAAGAAGAAAATTGAAAGATCCGAACACATTGTTTGGGATATCTTGGAAGAAGTAATTGACGGACACCCTGTAATGTTAAACAGAGCTCCAACCCTTCACAGATTAGGTATTCAAGCATTTGAACCAAAATTGGTTGAAGGTCGCGCAATTCAACTTCACCCGCTTGCTTGTACAGCATTCAACGCCGATTTCGACGGTGACCAAATGGCTGTTCACGTTCCGCTTTCAATTGAAGCTCAAGCTGAAGCAAGAATGTTGATGCTTGCAACTAATAACTTATTAGCTCCTGCTAACGGAAAACCAATTGTTACACCTTCTCAGGATATGGTCTTGGGTATGTATTACTTAACTACTATCAAAGATCCTAACCAAGAAGTTAAAGGTTATTTCTATAACTTTGCAGATGCTATTTCAGCGTTTGAAGTCGGAGTAATCAAACTTCATGACAAAATCATTGTTCGTGATGAAAAGAACGAAAGACTTGAAACAACAGTTGGTAGAATTATCTTCAATGAAGAAGTTAGAAAAGCGTTAGTATAAAATAAGTAGGATAAGTAGTTAAGTGCGATAAGTAGGATGAGTTCTTTACAGACTTTAGAATTGCTAAATCCGAACAAATAGTTAAAATACCGAATAAATGATAAGAACTTATCAAACTTAACAAACCTATCAAACTTATCCAACTAAAATAAAAGAATGTAGGGTGGGGTACCTACCCCACCAAATAAAATATAAAGGAAAATTAGAATGGAAATGACATATACACATGCAAAGAAAACTCCTGATTTCATTAACAAACAAATGGACAAAGGTTCTTTGAAGAAATTGTTAGGTCAAATGTATTTGGAATACGGCGGAGCGAAAGCTGCATCTTTAGCAAATGCTCTTAAAAATTTAGGCTATAAATACGCTACTGTTTCAGGTACGACAATTTCAATTGCTGACTTATCGGTTCCTGAGTCTAAGAAAGCGTTGTTAAAATCAGCAGAAGAAGAAATTGAAAAATCTACAAACAGATACCTAAAAGGTGAAATCACAGAGGTAGAAAGATATACAAAAGTTATTGACACTTGGTCAGAAACAACAGCTAAGTTGACTGAACAAGTTGTAGAAAATTTTGACAGATTAAACCCTGTATATATGATGGCATTCTCCGGAGCTCGTGGTAACTTATCACAGGTTTCACAGCTGGTTGGTATGAGAGGTTTGATGGCTGATGCACAAGGTCAAATTATTGACTTGCCGATTAAATCAAACTTTAAAGAAGGCTTATCCGTTACGGAATACATCATTTCATCATACGGTGCTCGTAAAGGGTTAGTAGATACAGCGTTGAAAACAGCCGATTCAGGTTATTTAACAAGACGTTTGGTTGACGTTGCACAAGATGTAATAATTAGAGCTGACGATTGTCATACTGATAAATATATTAATATGAAGCCGATTATGGACGGAGATGTTGTTATCGTTCCATTAATCGACAGATTATTAGGCAGAACAGTTGCTCAAGATATTGTTGATGCTGATGGTAATGTTTTAGTTGCTAATGGTACAACAATGGATAGAAATGATATTAAGAAAATTTCAAACTTAGATTTGCAAGAACTTAAAGTTCGTTCAGGTTTAACTTGTGGTTTGGAATATGGTGTCTGCCAAAAATGTTACGGTTGGGCAATGACAACACAAAAACTTGTTGATATCGGTGAAGCTATCGGTATTATTGCAGCTCAGTCAATCGGTGAACCCGGTACACAGCTTACAATGAGAACCTTCCACACAGGCGGTGCGGTTGGTGTTAAAGAAGCTAAGAAAGAAATTTTAGCTCGTGAAGCAGGTACGGTAATTTCAAAAATTAAAGCAAGAGAACTTAGAACTCGTCACGGTGATGTTGTACAAGTTTCTATGTACGAAGCTGATATTGAAGTTAAAGGCGAAAAACGTACAACTAAATATCACATTCCTGCAGGTGCAACATTGTTTGTAACTGATGGAATGAAGGTTTCTAAAAACTTCAAAATGGCAGAACATGCTCCATCATCTCAAGGTGACAGTTCTCGTTTGACAGAAAAAGCTACAAAAGATATTACAACTGATATTTCAGGTGAAATCGTATTTGAAGATTTCAAAGCTGATGAAAAGAAAGACAGACAAGGTAATATTTCAAGAACAACTAATAAACAAGGTGTTATTTGGGTATTAGGCGGTGATGTTTATACATTACCTGGTGGTTCTAAAGTTCTTGTTAAAGATGGACAACAAGTAACTGAGGGCGAAAAACTTGCTGAAACATTGACTATTTCTGAACATGGCGGTGAAGTCAGAGTTGGTGAAGATTTAGTTATTGAAGATGCTCAATTTGACGGTAAAAAGATTAAGAAAATTGTTCAAGGTAAAGAATTAACAATTGTTATTGCATCTTTGAAGCCTGAAAATGCATCATTTGAACAAACTAAAAAAGAACAACTTTGGACTGTAGATAAAACAGGCGAAAAATATATTGTTAAAGCTCCTGTTGATACAACAGTAGAAAACGGTATGATTATTGCCGAATTAATTGATGATGATTGTGCAGTTACTTCATCAGGTGAAATCAGATACGTTGATGTTGAAGTAGACGAAAATCAAATCATTACAAAACCTGGTAAAGTTGTATTTATACCTGAAGAAGTACATCAAATTAATAAAGATTCATCATTGAAAATGGTAGAAAACGGTGCAACTGTTACTGCGGGTACAGAAGTTGTTAAAGATGTATATTGTCACATTGACGGTGTTGTAGAATTCAAAGAATACAACGACGTAATTCACGAAATTACAATCAGACCCGGCGAAGTTCATACTTTATCAAACATTTCAGAATTGAAAGTTGATGAAGGTGAAGTTGTTAAGAAAGGTACGGTAATTGCTGAAGGAATTAAGGCAAAAGCTACATCTATTGTTACAATTATGGATTCATCAGTTGATGAATTAGCTTCATTAGATGATTTAGATGAAGAACTGGATTCATCTCTTTCATTAGATGATGATTCTATTGCTAACCAGCCTGTACAAATTCTTGTAAGACCTGTTCAAGTATTAGAAGTTACACAAAAAGATGTATCAATTAAATTTGATGCATCAGACGAATTAATTGATATCATTCCTGTAACTCAATTACAATACAAAGACGGTGCAAGAGTTAGAAATGTTGATGGTGCAACAATTACAAGAACAAGCTTAGTGCTTCAAATGCAAGGGTACTTATCACATCTTAAAGGTATGGTAGAACTTGACAAGAAAGGTGCTTTAAGAATTGTTGTGTTAGAAAACTTGATTGTACGTCGTGAAATGGAAGGTTCTGCTCAATCTTCATTACAAACAGCATTGCTTGTTAAGAATGGCCAAACAATTAAACCAAAAACTCCTGTTGCAAAAACTCAGGTTCTTGCAATGCATGATGCGGTAGCATCAATTAAAAATAAAGCTGATGATATCAGAAGACTTCTTTTAATATCTGAAAGCTCAGAAACTAATGTTAACGTAAAGGGCAAAGCAGTTGTTAAGAAAGGTGACTTTATTAAAACCGATAAGGTTCTTGCTGAAAGTGGAGAAACTTCTCCGGTATCAGGTATTGTAACCGGTGTTAATAAAGGCAAGATTTCAATCAGAAACGGTCGTCCTTACTTAATCAGCCCGGGTACAATGTTACAAATCGATTCAGGCTCTTTGGTATTAAGAGGTGACTTACTTGCAACATTAGTATTTGAAAGAGAAAAAACAGGCGATATCGTTCAAGGTTTGCCGAAAGTTGAAGAACTTTTGGAAGGTAGAAAGCCAAAAGATTGTGCAATTTTAGCCGAATATGACGGTACTGCAAAAATAGAAATTGATGACGATGGTTTGCCAAGATTATTCTTGCTTGACGAAGAAGGTTCATCAACTGAAATTAAATATGCGATTGATTCTAATGTAATCGTATCAAACGGACAAAAAATCACAAAAGGTCAAGCGTTGACATCTGGTCCTATGAACCCTCATGATGTAATGAGATTATGCGGTCCGGAAGCAGCTCAACAATATTTGGTAGATGAAGTTCAACGTGTATACCGCTCTCAAGGTGTTGAAATTGCGGATAAACATATTGAAATCATAGTTCGTCAAATGACTAAGAAAGTTCGTGTTGTTGATGCCGGTGATACAAACTTGTTACCTGGAGAACTTATCGAAGTTCAAACATTTGAAAAAGAAAATAAAGCTGCAGAAGAAGCAGGAAAACAATTAGCAACTTGTGAATTCATGTTGTTAGGTATTACAAAAGCTTCATTGAATACTGAAAGCTTTATTTCAGCAGCATCATTCCAAGAAACTACAAGAATTCTTACGGAAGCTGCTGTTGACGGTAAAAAAGACTTATTAAGAGGTTTGAAAGAAAACGTTATTATTGGTCGTTTGATACCGGCAGGTACAGGTTTCCACCATTTGATTAATGCTGACGAAGAACGCGATAGAGAAGAAAGAAAACGCGTTGTTGCACAAAGAAATCAAGCAAGAAAACCTTCTGCAATTTTGGAAGAAATTGAAGGAATGTTTGGTGCACCTGATTTCAATATCGAAGAATAATTCGATATTTTATAAGCAAAATAAAAAGCCCTCGGTAATCGAGGGCTTTTTGCTGCTCGGAAACCCTCTCCCATTTTTCAAATACTCAAACAAGTTCTCGTATTGAAAAATTGCCCTCTCTCCTTGTGAGAGGGCAGAATTTCTTAATGAACGTTGTGAATTTAGAAAATTCGGGCGATGGTTGAATATAAGTATCCAAAATGCTAATGTAACAAAATGTTAAGTTTTATTTATAAATAGCTCAAATTCAATTATACTGCCCTATATGATATGATATGATATGATGTAGTGTGCCTATAGCAATTAATTTCCAAAAAATGTTTTTACATGAGTGTAAGCGCGAGGTGCTTAAGAGACAGAGTAAAAACACGAAAGGAGATTACTATGGGTATTGAATTTAATTCTGAATTAAATTTGCAGAATTTGACAGGAACACAAAAGCAAACAGGGAGTAAAAAGCTTTCTAAGACAGGCGACATTGATGTAGCAGCTGCATTAAAAGCATTAGGCAAATCAAGTAAGTCTGATTCTGCAAAAGCTAGAGAAAAACTTGATAACATCAAAGCTTCAAACGGTATGACCTATAAAGAAGCAAAAGCAAAAATGAAAGAAATTGAGCAAAAATATTTATCAATGAGTGGTGATGACGGTTGGGGCGGAATATTTTCTCATCGTAAAAATAAATATTTGAAAGAAGTTCAAGATCCGTCTCCGGAGGTTCCAGGACACCCTGGAATGACATATAGCGTATATCGTTACCATTTTGAAGTTGACGGGAATGCACTTCCTGAACCTGATAAAACAGAATATAGAAAAGCAAAAGCTGCAGTTGAAGAAATAGAACGCAATAATTCAGCATTAGTTTCTGATGCAAAGTCTGATTTTGGTTTTAATATTAGTTTTTAGTGATTTGGGTTAATGAAATAAGGCGCAGGAGACAATTTGTCTCCTGCGCCCCAAGTTTTAAATTTTTTAAAATTATATATTGAAAAATTTAATATAATAATGTATAATATAAATACAGAGTGGCAGCTTGTCAAACTGCCGGAAGCTTTGTAGAGATCGAAGTGGCACTTATCGCATGCGGTAGGTGCCGCTTTTTGTTATGAATAAAATCAAAAAGATTAAAATTAATGTCAGATTGAGATTTTCCATAAAGACCTCCTTCCTTTTGAATTACCGACCGAAATCGAAGTAGTAATTGTTGTGTCGATGATTCTCAGAAAAAGCCTCTTTTACTCTGTTAAAATTTCAATGTTCATTAAATCTAAACATTCATAATTTTGAGAATATCATTTAATTCTGCGCTTGTCTTTTTAACATCTGCATTTGAATATTTAATAGCGTTGTCAGGGTCTTTCAAGCCATTGCCTGTTAAAATACAAACGATTTTTGAACCTTCTTTAATTTGATTTTTCACTTTAATCAATCCTGCAACAGATGCAGCAGATGCGGGTTCTGCCAGAACACCTTCACAAGATGCAATTAGTTTATATGCTTTAACGATTTCTTCATCAGTTACAAAGTTAATCATACCGTTGCTTTCATCTCTGGCAGCTTCTGCGTATTTCCAGCTTGCAGGGTTTCCGATACGGATTGCAGTTGCTAATGTTTCGGGGTTCATAATTCTTTCACCTTTAACAATAGCAGCAGCACCTTCTGCTTCAAACCCCATCATCTTTGGTAATTCAGAAATTTTACCCAAATTGTGCCATTCTTTATAACCTTTCCAGTATGCGGTAATATTTCCGGCATTACCTACAGGTATAAAGTGATAATCAGGAGCTTGGTCTAATGCCTCACAGATTTCAAAAGCTCCTGTTTTTTGACCTTCAATTCGGTAAGGATTAACGGAATTAACTAATGTTATAGGGTATTTTTCTGAAATTTCTCGAACCATTTCAAGTGCTTTGTCAAAATTTCCTTGAATAGCAATAATTTCAGCACCATACATCATAGCTTGAGATAATTTTCCAAGAGCAATATATCCATCAGGAATTAAAACATAAGTTTTCAAACCAGCTTTCGCTCCATATGCAGCCGCTGAAGCTGAAGTGTTACCGGTTGAGGCACAAATTATTGCACCTGAACCTGCTTCTTTAGCTTTTGTAACTGCCATTGTCATACCGCGGTCTTTAAAACTTCCTGTCGGATTGCAGCCTTCAAATTTTAGATATATTTCTGCATTAAGTCCTATTTTTTTAGCTAAATTTTCAGCTTTAATCAAAGGAGTATTTCCTTCATTAAGCGTTACAACCGGTGTTGAATTTGTTACCGGTAAAAATTCTCTGTACTTGTTAATTAATCCTTGGTAATACATAACTTCCTCTTTTCTTTTTTGAATAAATTATACAATAAAAATGAAAAACCCTCTCCCATTTTTCAAATACTCGAACAAGTTCTCGTATTGAAAAATTGCCCTCTCACAAAGAGAGAGGGCAAAATGCTAAATTTTATTATATTCTTCTACAATTATATTTAAGACATTTTCTAAATTATTCAGTATATCACTATCCAAAAATCTTAGAACTTTATAACCATTTTCATTTAAAAATTCTGTACGAGTGTTATCATATTTGAAATTTTCAGATTCAATGTGTTGTGAGCCATCTAATTCTATTACCAATTTTTTACCTAAACATACAAAATCAACTATATATTTGCCAATAGGAACTTGTCTGCGAAATTTAATATTATTTAATCTTTTTGCTCTAAGATTTTCCCATAAAATATTCTCGCAATCAGTCTGATTAGTTCGTAAAGACTTCGCATTATCTAAAGATTTAGAATTATATATTCTGTTCATAAATAAATAATAATACAAACAAACATGCCCTCTCTCCTTGTGAGAGGGCAGAATTTCTTAATGAACGTTGTGAATTTAGAAATTCGGGAAAGGGTTAGTTTAAAATGAAAAATCAAAAAGCTGAGAAAGTTCAATATCTAAGGCATCTGCCAGAATTCGCATTGTTTTTATTGTAACGTTTGCTTCTCCACGTTCAATTTGTCCGATGTAGTTAAAATTCATATCGACCATTTCAGCAAGTTTCATTTGCGAAAGTTTTTTTGATTTTCTTACATAAGCAAGTTTTGTTCCAAAACGTTTTTCTACACCTGTATTTTTACTCATATCAACTATTATAAATTTGTTTTCAACGGATTTCTAACTGTCATTAAATATTTTTTAATTACTATTAACTGTTAATTTTTGTAAAATTTATTTTAAAATCAGTCAATTTTTATATGATTATCCCGTTTTATAACATGTAAATAATAGTTAATAGCAATTATTTAATTGTGAATGAGTGCAATTAAGAAAGGAGTATTTTATGGGTACAGATTTTATTACAATTGGCGGAATTCGATATGATGCCAATCAGGTAAAGGGTTATGAGAGACAAGGTAATTCTTTTACTGTTACTTTAACGGACGGGTCTAAGTTTAAATATAACAATCAGGATATATTTCATACAAATGCCGGGAGAGTGGATTATAACGGGAAAATTCCTACAATTTTCGGGCAAAATATGAATAAAGGCGATAAAGGTCCTAAAGATATTACTATTACTAATTGTCGTCTGACTATGATTGAAGGTACAAACGAAGATGATATTCTTGTATTGAATGATTCAAAGGTTAATACGGTTGATCTTTCAGGTGATCCAAATAATCACGATATGATTGTGGTAAATGGTAAATCTGATATTTATCGTAAATTATATGCTGATGAAAATGACAAAGTTATCGATAATAGTGACAAAGGATTTAATGTTAGAGGCTAAATATTTTGGGGCGGGCGATAAAATCGCCCGCCCTGCTATTAAAATCTATATTTGCACTCTTATTAAGCTATTTACACTTTCAATAGCAGGATCGTTATTGAATATATTTATAACGTTTTGCATATCGAGTTCTCTGCAAAGTTCCGTAATAACTGTGATTTCGGCGCAATTACCTTCACCCACTTCTTTTTGAACAATGCTTGCCAAGCTTATGTTATTTTCTTCACAAGCTTTACCGATACGACCTATTACGCCCATACTGTTTTGGGTTGTAATTGAAATGTAATATTTGTTTTCTGTTAACGAGATATCTATCATTTGAGCATTTTCACTATGGCCGCATCTCATCATTGGTAGTATATAATCAGTTTTTCCAATTTCTGATGCTATTGCCAAGATATCTCCGACAACTGAACTTGCGGTTGGAAATTCACCTGCTCCGGGTCCGGATAGAGTTACATCTCCGACGGGGTGTCCTGAAAGGCTTACCGCATTGGTTACATAATCTATATGTGCCAGTGTTTTTGAAATTGGTACAAGCATAGGGTGCACTCTTACATCAGCCTTTCCGTTTCTATTTAATTCGGCAGATGCAATAAGTTTAATTTTATATCCCATTTCATTTGCAGCTTTCATATCTTCAGGACGGATTTTTGTTATTCCTTCTCTGTAGACATTTTCAAATTTTACACGTTTCCCAAAGGCAATTGTTGCAAGGGTTGTAATTTTATATGCTGCATCATATCCTTCAACATCACCTGTTGGGTCTGCTTCTGCATAACCAAGTTCCTGAGCTTCTTTTAAAACATCAGAATATGATGCGTCTTGGGTATCCATTTTTGTTAAAATATAGTTTGTCGTACCGTTTAGGATAGCTTTAATTTTGTTTATTTTATTTCCGGCCAATATAGTTTTAATCGGCATAATCAATGGAATTCCGCCTGCAATGGCTGCTTCATAGAGAATTACTTTATTGTGTTTTTCTGCAAAATTAAATAATTCTTCCCCATGTTTTGCAAGAAGTTCTTTATTAGCGGTGACAATATGTTTACCGTTTTGAACTGCGGTTTTTATCAAATCGAAAGCGGGTTCAATCCCACCGACAAGTTCTGCAACTATTTGTATTTCCGGATTATTAACAACTTCATAAGCATCATCTGTTATAATGCTTTCATCTAGTCCTTCAATATTGCGTTTTTTGTTCTTGTTGCGAACTGCAATTTTTACAATTTCAATATTTTCAAAATTTTGCAGAGTTTTAAATACTCCGCTTCCGACTGTTCCAAGTCCTATTAAACCAATTTTAATTTTATTTTCCATAGAGTAATTATAACATAAAATTTTAATTGACTTAATTATTTTTAACATGACTATTGCAAAAAAGTATTTTTACTGTAAAATCAAGGTATTGATAAGATAACTAGCTAGAAAAGGAAGATAAATTATGGCAAAACATTGTGAAATATGCGGAAAAGCTCCGATTAAAGCGGCAAAGAGAACTTTCTCAAATAAACAAATTGTACACACTCAAGAACCAAACTTGCAAACAGTTAAAGCAGTTGTTAACGGTTCTGTAAAAAGAATTACTGTTTGCACATCTTGTATAAGAGCTGGTAAAGTTCAAAAAGCAGTATAATTTAAGAATTTTTGATTTTATAAGCAAAAGGAGGACAATAAGTTGTCCTCTTTTTGTTTATAACTGTTACAGTTGGTAACAACAAATGTATGATTTGTTATGTTTTTGCTATACTATTAGTAGTTACGGTTGCTAATACCCTGCAGACACATAGCTGAAAGGATATAAAAATAATGATTAAAAAGTTATCAGGTTTATTAATGTTACTTATGGCAGGCATTCAAAGTGCAAGTGCTATGAATGTAGATGCTTTTATGGATAAGCATATCGCACCTGTTTCTGATGCGGTTGCAAAAATGATATTCTTTCCGATTTCTATTTGCGGGTCAAAAGTTCCATTAATTATATTTTGGATATTATTTGCAGGAATTTTCTTTACAATATTTTATAAGGGAATTTGTGTTTGGGGATTCAAACATGCCGTAGATTTAATAGTTAAACCGTCAAAAGATAGCAAAGACGGGGGTGGTGATGTTTCATCATTTCAAGCTTTAGCTACTGCATTATCAGGAACAATTGGTATCGGAAGTATTGCGGGTGTTGCAATTTCTATTTCAATTGGCGGGCCGGGGGCTGCATTTTGGATATTTTTCGGTGCACTTTTGGGAATGTCAATTAAGTTTGTAGAAGCGACTTTGGCGGTTAAATACAGAAGATTTAATGCAGATGGTTCTGTATCAGGCGGGCCGATGCACTATATTGCACACGGTTTAACAAGAAAAAATATGCGCTGGCTGGGACAGCCGTTATCTGTAATCTTTGCTATTCTTTGTATTGGCGGTGGTATTACAGGCGGTAATATGATTCAAATTAACCAAACTGCTCATCAATTGATTTTTATTACAGGTGGTGAACATAGTATATTTCATGGTTTTACATGGGTAATTGGTTTAGTTGCTGCAATTTTAATAGGTTTGGTTGTTGTAGGCGGGATTAAAGGTATTGCAAAAGTTACAACAATTCTTACTCCTACAATGTGTGCTTTGTATATAATTTCAGGTTTAATTGTAATTTTTGCTAATTTTATGAATATTCCTTCTGCGATTGCTTTAATTATTAGAGAAGCATTTCACCCTACGGCTATTGCAGGGGGTGTTTTTGGAACGATTATTATCGGTTTAAGACGTTCTGTTCAGTCAAATGAAGCCGGAACGGGTGCGGCTGCAATTGTTTATGCTGCTGCGCAGACTAAAGAACCTGTTTCACAAGGCTTTGTAGCATTGTTAGAAACTTTCTTAACAGGTATTTTATGCTTGTTTACATCTTTTGCAATCGTATTTTCAGGGGTTTTGGAACATACTGAAATCGGTAAAATTTCAGGTATTGAACTTGCTTCAAATGCTTTTCAATCAGTAATTCCGTTTTTCCCGATAATTCTTTCAGTTATTGCAATTTTGTTTGCTATGTCAACATTGATTTCTTGGGCATATTACGGACAGAAAGCTTGGACTTTCTTATTTGGGGAAGGTAAAAAGCGTGTATTTACTTTTAATATGATTTATTGCATGTTCATTATTATTGGTTCTGCAATGAATGTTCAATCTATCATTGATATTACTGATGCTATGATGATTGCAATGTGTGTTCCGAATATTATTGTTCTTTACATATTAGCATCAGAAGTGAAAAAAGAATTAAAATTGTATTGTCAAAAACATCAAATCGGGAAATGGGTTAATCCGGCTTGGTTCAAGGGGTAAAGGGGTAAATTTCTTTTTGATTATCGTGTGGTTTGTAAAGAAAAATTTTCTGGAGGTTTTATAAATGTCTGATAAAATTCTTGTAACGGTTCAAGGGGTTGATAAAATTGGTATTGTAGCGAAAATCACTGCTACTTTGGCTCAATTTGATGTAAATATTGAAGATATAAAACAAACTCTTATGCAAGGGCATTTTGTAATGTTTATGCTTTGCAATATAGAAAATTCTAAATACTCGTTTAAAGAAGTAAAGGACGGTCTGACAAGTGCCGGTCAAGAAATGGGTATGGAAATTTGGGTTCAAAAAAAAGAAATTTTTGACAATATGCACAAAATTTAGAGATAAATTTTAGTTTTTTCTTTCGACAAATTCTAAATCATACCCTAAAATATCGGCAATAATATATGCTTCTGCAAGTGTAATTCTGTTAAGTCTTAGTTTGTGTGAAATTCTTTGAAAAGTGTATTTTTCACCTGTTTTTTCGCTCATTAATTCTGCGAGTTTGGTTATTGTAATACACTTTAGTGCCAATAAAGATTTTATTTTTTCTCTAATTTGTACCATAGGTTAATTATATGATACTTGAATTATTTGATATAATATGTTACTATATAATTAATATATTAATTAATTGATTAATATAATAAGAATAAATTAAAGTAATATATGTTTTAAAAACGAGGATAATTAAGTATGAAAAAACGACAAATTAAAGATGACAGGGGTAAAAATGATTCCCTTGTCCAAGGGGAGAGTGGACAAACAGTTAACTTATCTGCCCCGATGGGGGAAGTGGCACGAAGTGCCGAAGGGGAAGTATCCCGTAGGGTTGCTTTTACGTTAGCAGAAATCCTCATAACAATCGGCATAATCGGAGTAGTCGCGGCAATGACTATCCCGACACTTATTCAAAAAAATCAAAAAAGAATTATTGAAGCTAGTATCAAAGAGGATTATTCAATAATTCAACAGGTTATTCGTCAAAATGAAGCTAATGATATCGATATAGTTTCGGAATTTAAAGATGGTGATACTCAATTTTTAAAAACGTGGTTTGAAACATATTTTGCACCGTATATGAAATATAATCGTGTTTGTTACAATAAAGCTGGCTGCTGGCAAAATAGGGGTTTAAACAAAGCATTGAGCGGTATAAGTGTTCATATTGATCGTGGTACCATAGGTGTTGGAGAAAATATAATTACTGTAAAGTTAAATAATGGTTCAAATTTAAATTTTGATGTTTGGGCTACCACAAACTCTATAACCAATGTTAATGCTTGGAATTATTTTGGTATACGTACAAATTCACCTGTTTTGACTATTTATATAGATGCAAATGGTGATTCTCCTCCAAATGTTTTTGGAAAAGATATTTATGTCATGGCGTATGCTCCGGAAACAGGTTTGGTTTATGCCGGTTATCATAGGACAGATAGTGAAATTAATAAAAATTGCTCAAAAAATGCAACTGGCAGCAATGCCGGTTTTTATTGTCTAATGCGAATTAAAAATCATGGCTGGCAGATTCTTGATGAGGTTTGGAGAATTAAGACCTAACCTAATATCGCCTTATGAAAGACTTTTTTGCCTTTGCGGATTTTCAAACCTGATTGTAAATCTTCAATTGTATAAGTTTTGTCTAATCCGGACACAACTTCATCATTTACACTGATTCCGCCCTGCTGAATAAGACGTTTTGCTTCTCCTTTGCTTGCGCAAAGTCCGCATTTTACAACAAGATTTGCGATATTTATAACTCCGTCTGTTAAATCTTCGTTACTGATTTCTGTTGTCGGCATGTTTTCACTGTCGCCTGCTCCGCTAAATAGTGCGTATGCGGCAGCTTTTGCTTTTTCGGCTTCTTCTGTGCCATGAACTAATTGAGTTAATTCGTATGCCAATATCTCTTTCTTTTCATTAATTCTGTTGTCTTCCCAAGTTTCCATTTCCTTAATTTGTTCCATTGGTAAGAAGGTCAACATTTTTATACATCTCATAACATCTGCATCATCAACATTTCGCCAATACTGATAAAATTCAAACGGAGATGTCTTATTTGGATCAAGCCATACTGCCCCTTTTGCGGTTTTGCCCATTTTTTTGCCTTCGCTGTTTAATAAAAGGGTTATGGTCATTGCAAATGCATCATCACCTGTTTTTTTGCGGATTAATTCCGTTCCTGCAAGCATATTACTCCATTGGTCATCTCCGCCAAATTGCATGTTGCAGCCGTAATTTTGATGCAAATGATAAAAATCGTATGCCTGCATTATCATATAATTGAACTCTAAAAAGCTCAATCCTTTTTCCATTCTTTGTTTGTAACATTCCGCACGAAGCATATTGTTAACTGTAAAACATGCTCCTACTTCTCTTAATAGCTCTATATAATTCAAATTCAAAAGCCAATCGGCATTGTTTACCATAATAGCCGCATCTTCGCCAAATGTTATAAATCTTTCCATTTGTTTTTTGAAGCAATCACAGTTGTGTTGGATAATTTCAGGGGTCATCATTGAGCGCATATCACTTCTGCCTGAAGGATCTCCAATATAACCCGTTCCTCCGCCAATTAAAACAACAGGCTTGTTCCCCGCCATTTGTAATCTTTTCATTAAACATAATGCCATAAAATGACCTACATGTAATGAATCCGCCGTCGGGTCAAACCCTATATAAAACCGTGCACCACCATTATTGATAAGTTCTCTGATTTCCTTATCATCTGTTACCTGTGCTATTAATCCTCGTTCCTGTAATTCTTCAAATATTCCCATAATATCCCTTGTTGTTAATTTTATGTGTTGGGTTGAAAACCCAACCTACTATAATATATGTAGGTCGGCATTGCTATGCCGACAATTAATTTGTAGTTCTCGTCCGTACCGAACTTAAATTCTGCTCGATTCGCAAATGGTGGGCGGTACTGGACTGTCTTGACTCGCTCGCATTAAACGGGTCTGCGCATTTTGCATTTATGGCTTTGCCATAAGCAAAATAGGCTTCGCCCTCTGCTCGCTCGTCGCTCGAACCATACAAGGCTTTTCGCCTTGTGGTTCTCGTCCGTACCGAACTTTTACCACTTTTCCTTTTGCAAATGGTGGGCGGTACTGGACTCGAACCAGCGACCCCCACAATGTCGATGTGATGCGCTACCAACTGCGCCAACCGCCCCCACCAAACTATTCAATTTTCAATGTCGATTTAAATTTTCTCCCTCGCCCTTTTAAAGGGAGAGGGTTGGGGTGAGGGTTAATTCCCTCCCGCTAACTCTATTCTATCAGCTAAATATCATTTGTAAATCTTATATAATTATTAGTCCTTATTTTTTTATAATTTTTATTATTTCATAAATTTGCCTTAATTTTTGGGTTGAACAATCTGATAATAAGGCATTTATATTTTTAACTAATCCTTCTTGAGTACTTTTCGACGTAAGCAATAATTCCAACGGCGAAATTTTGAAGTATTTGCAGATTTTATCTATAGTATCTGATGTTGGTTGATATCTGTTGCGCTCAATATTTGAAAGTCCAACAATACTGAGTCCAACTTTTTCTGAAAATTCTTCTTGTGTTAATCCGTTTTTTATTCTCAGTTTTTTAATATTTTCATTTATTAATTTTTGGTATTGCATAATACATACTTTATATTCATTCTCTATATAGTTTAATAAATTATTTAACTACTTTTATGGCTAAATAATTGTAAAGAATTGTAAAAATACCATATTATATAAGCAATTTGGCAGATAAAAAATTTTTCATGATTGTGTAAGCAATGTGTGCTTGAGAGTATAAAAAGGAGATTTGATTATGGACCCTATTTCAGTACAAAAGGGAGACAACCTTACCAAAATTGCAAAAAATTATGACACTACAGTTGATGAGTTACTCAAACTTAATCCGAAATTAAAGGATAGGCCAAACTTAATTTTTGCCGGTGAAAAAATTAATGTACCAAAACCGCCAAGTGAAACACCTTATCCCGGTTTAGGTGTTGAAAGAGAGAATAATGAATTACCTAAAGCCCCTTGGCAAGAAGGCTATGAAGAAGGCGGTATTCCGAAAGCAACCGTAAAAGAGGATAGCAATGAATCTGCAGCCAGAGAAAATACTACTCTTGGTACTGCGTTAACTTTGGGTGCTAAAGGTTATCTTAAAAGAGCTCAAATTAAAGCAATGCCAAAAGATATAAAAAATCAAGCAACAACTGCAAAAAGAGCCGCTTCAAGAACATTGAAAAATGCCAAAGGTAAAATAGCAAAAGCCAAAGCTCATAATATTAGAAATACTGCTGCAGGTAAAATCAGAGAAGCCAGAAAAGCAACCGCAAATTTTAAATCAGAAGAAGCTAAATTAAAAGAATTACAACAGAAAGCTAAAGCAGCAAAAGGTGAAGCTAAAAAAGAATTACAAAGACAAATACAAAAACAAAAAGATATATTAGGTCAGGCAAGAGCCAAAAAAGTTGCTAAACAAGAAGCCGCTGCTGCTGCAAAAAGAAAAGTAACTAAGAATGTAAATAAAGCAGTTGGAAAAGGAGTTACAAAGAAAGCAGCTGCAAAGGCTGCGACAAAAGGCATTGTAAAAAAAGCTGCAGGAAAAGCTTCCGGAAAAGCTGTGGCAAAAGTGGCAGGTAAGGCTGCCGGTAAAACAGTATTGAAGAAAATACCTGGTGTAGGTCTTATTGCCGGTTTAGCTTTTGCTGCTGATCGTGCAATGCATGGAGATTTCACAGGTGCAGCAATGGAAGTTGCTTCAGGTGCCGTAAGTTGTGTTCCGGGATTAGGAACAGCCGCATCTGTCGCAATTGATGTTGGTTTAGGAGCTAAAGACTTGCATGATGCAAAAGTAATATAAATTTTTGTAATTTATAGAATTTGCAAAATAAAAAGCACCTGATTTTCAGGTGCTTTTTATCAAAGTTTATATTATTAAACCAATTCTTTTACTTCAGCAGCAAATGTTTTCGGGTCTAATTTGATACCGGGTCCCATTGTTGTTGACAAGTAAACTGATTTTACAAATGTACCTTTTGCTGATGATGGTTTTGCTTTTAATACCGCATCTGCTAAAGTTGCATAGTTTTTAATTAAATCATCTTCAGCAAATTGGATTTTTCCGATAGGGCAGTGAATCATACCTTGTTTGTCAGCTCTGTATTCAACTTTACCTGCCTTAGCGTCTTTTACTGCTTTTGCAATATCCATTGTTACAGTTCCGGTTTTAGGGTTTGGCATCAAGCCTTTCGGACCTAACACTCTACCTAATTTACCTAACATACCCATACAATCAGGTGTTGCAATCAATGTATCAAATTCAAACCAACCGCCTGAAATCTTATCAATGATTTCTTCTGCTCCTGCAAAGTCTGCACCTGCTTCAGTTGCTTCAGTTGCTTTAGCACCTTTTGCTATAACGCAAACTCTTACTTCTTTACCTAAGCCTGCAGGTAATACTACTGTTGATCTGATTTGTTGATCTGCTTGACGTACGTCAATACCTAATCTCATGTGGCATTCAACTGTTTCGTTGAATTTTGAAACTTCTTTTGAAATTTCCTGTAATTTTTTTATTGCATCTACTGCTGTTGACGGTTGTGCAAAACCTTCAAGCATTTCTTGCATTTTTCTTTGTTTTTTTGTTATTTTTGACATTTTATTTTCCTTTCGTGGTAATAACGGACTTACGTCCTTCCATCTTGTACTAATCTTTAACTGTAACACCCATTGCTCTGCATGAACCTGCAATCATTTTTACTGCTGCGTCCATGGTTGTTGCATTCAAATCGTCCATTTTAATTTTTGCGATTTCTTCCAATTGTGCTCTTGTGATTTCAGCAACTTTATCCTTGTTAGGTGCTGAAGAACCCTTTGGAATATTTAATGCTTTTTTAATCAATACCGGTGCCGGTGGTGATTTGATTATGAATGTAAAGCTTTTGTCTTCGTAAACATCAATAACTACAGGGATAATGTAACCTGCTTTGTCTTGAGTTTTAGCATTGAATTGTTTACAAAAATCCATGATGTTTACACCATGCTGACCTAATGCAGGACCAACAGGTGGTGCCGGATTTGCTTTTCCTGCTTCAATTTGAAGCTTAATTTTTCCTACTACTTTTTTTGCCATGTTTTTCTCCTTTTGTGGTCTTAACGGGGGCGTCCCTTCCACATTTTGTACTATCTTTTATTATAATTTATTTATTTGCTTATATTCCAATTCTACCGGAGTTTCACGACCGAAGATTGAAACATTTGCTCTAAGTTTTGATTTATCAGGGTAAACTTCGATAATATCCGCATCAAAGTCTGCGAAAGGTCCTGATATAATTCTGACCTTATCACCTGCTTTAACATCAAGTTCAATTTTTTCAACTTGTGATGTTGAACGGTGAAGAATCTTTTTAATTTCACTTTCTCTTGCAGGAATAGGTTTTTTTGCTGAACCTACAAATTTTGTAACTCCTGATGTATGTCTTACTACATACCAGCTATCTTCGTCCATTATCATTTCAACCAGAACATAACCCGGGAAGATTTTTTCTTCTTTTTCCTGTTTTTTACCTGCCTTCATTTGAGTTACAGTTTTTTGAGGAACTTCTATTCTAAAAATCTTGTCACCCATGTTCATATATTCAATACGTTTTTCCAAGTTCACTTTAACTTTGTTTTCGTATCCTGAATATGTGTGAACGATATACCATCTTTTTTGGTTTTTCTTAGCTTCTTTTACTTCTGCTTCAGCTTGTTCTTGAACTTGAGCTTCTGCTTGTTCAGCCAAGATATCTTCGTTCAGTTGTTCTTCCATTGTTTTTTCTTTTTTAGTCATAAGCCACCTATCTTGCTTAAATTTTTACTTTATAAAGCTGAGTAATCCTTTGAATAAAAGATCCATCAAATATATTGCTACTGTAAACACAATTACGATTACTAAAACTGAGCAAGTTTCAAATACAACCTGACGTTTTTCAGGCCAGCTGATTTTGCCCCATTCGGTTCTCACACCTTTAAAATATGTTTTAATTGATTCTAGCGTATCATTCATGTGTTTTTCCTTTTATTTTATAATTCGCGCCCTGAAGGACTCGAACCCTCGACATCCGGTTTTGGAGACCGACGTTCTACCAACTGAACTAAGGACGCATATTCTAAAGTTTGATAAGTTTGATGAGTATATAAGTTCTTTTTATTTTAAAAACCTATCCTACTTAACAAACTTATCCTACTTATCTTACTTCTACTTAGTTTCCTTATGTGCAGTATGTTTTTTGCATTTTGGACAATATTTGTTTAATTCCATTCTTTCTTTAATATTTTTTTTGTTTTTTGTTGTTGTGTAGTTTCTTTCTTTGCATTCTTCACATGCTAGAACTACCATTCTGTCATTTTTTCCTTTGATACCCATTGTTTTATTTCCTTTTTGTTTATTGTGATTTTTTTTTGCTATTTAAAAAGAATGTGTATTCCACATTCTTTTTTCGGCTTGCATATTCATTTTATATTAAAAAAAATAAATTGCAATAAAAATGTTAAAAATTGATACATTTTTGACATAAAAAACCCTCGAACTAACGAGGGCTTTTGTATAAATTATAATCTTTTTGAATCTCTGTTGCTGACCCAATCGCCGGAAGTGCTTTGAGAGGAATACTTTCCGACAGAATCACTTCTTAGTTGTTCCATATAAATTTGACCATTTTTAACTACTTGTTGTAATTGAGTCAAATTATTTTCAAGACTGGTTAAGACTTGTTGAGCATACAATTCAGCACCTTCTCTGATTTTAACGGCCTCGTCTGTTGCTTGAAGTCTTACGTTGTCTGCATCTTGAAGTGCAATGTGCTTAATTTTTTCACAATCTTCAACAACTTCGTTTTTAATTCTTATACCTTCTCGTTCAATTGCTTTAATTTGATCTGATTCGGATAATTTTCTATCAGCTTCTGCCTGAGCATCTTGAACGATTTTGGCAGCTTTTTGCTGGGCTTCATTTTGCAATTCTTCTTTACGTTTCAAGAAAAGTCTTGCTTCTTGAACTTCTCCAGGTAATGCTGCATATATTCTATCAATTAATTCTTCAATTTCCCTTTTGTTTACTACGGTGTATTTTAGTATTGAATAACCTTCATCTAAGGCTATTTCCAACATCTTTAGTAAATCATACACTCCATTTTGCGGCATGTTTAATATCCCTTATTATATCCCTTTCAACATTTTATAATAATATATTACATAAGCAATTTTTAATTGTCAAATAATATTTTTTCATGGGATTACATATTTTAACATGTCTTGTTTTTACTTTTTAATTTTTCCTGTTAAATATGAAAAAACCGCATCAGGAACGAATTTTGAGATATCTCCGTTATTATTCAAAATTTCTTTGATTGTGCTTGATGAAATGAAATTATATTTAGGTTTTGTTGTTAAAAATACTGTTTTGATGTCATCACAAAGTGCGGAATTAGTTTGAGACAATTGCATTTCATACTCAAAATCTGATACGGCACGTAAACCTCTAATTAAAACTTTTGCACCGTGTTTTTTGGCGTATTCTATAGTCAAACCTTCAAAAGAGTCGACTTCAACATTGTCTAAGTCTTTTATGCTTTGCTTTATAAGCATTACTCTTTCGTCAGTTGTTAAAAATCCTTTTTTTTCACCATTATGTGCAACGGCAATAATAACTTTGTCAAAAATTTCTGAAGCATTTTTTAAAATATCTAAATGACCTTTTGTGATAGGGTCAAAACTTCCCGGATAAATTGCGATTTTCATATAAATTTCCTTTCGGGATTATTATAACATGAAGTAAAATTGTCCATATCCGTAGAGAAAGAACTACATTTACCCCTTTACTCCAAAAAAAAAGCTTCTGAGAAGAAGCTTCCTTGGAATTTTTTACAATTCCTCGTGTAAAAGATTAGTAGGTAGAAAGTAGAAGGTAGTAAGTATATATAAATTAGATTTATATATCGTTCTTATATACTAATAAAGTATTTTTTATATATAAAATTGCGTGGTACTGTTCATGTTGTTACAATACTTTACAATGTATTAATATATTTCACCACTTGCGAAGAATTAAAACATAGATTATAATAATAAATGTAGTTATAAAACATACAAGAATACACAGGAGGTATTAAAAATGTCAAAACGCAAGTATAGCCTGAATTTCGGGGGGGGCTTCTAGAGCCTCCTGTTGACCGGGTTTCAGCCGATTTAGAATGTGGGGTTAATTTATGTAACCCTGAAAATTTATTATGTCATTCAAAACATTTATTCGCCCAACAGACGAGTGAACAAACTGTTAACTTACCTGCCCCGATTGGGGAAGTGGCACGTAGTGCCGTAGGGGAAGTATCCCGTAGGGATTCAATCAAAAGTTTCGTGTTGGGCAGGTATGCCCAACTTACATTATGTCACCCTGAACTCGTTTCAGGGTCTAAAAAACAGATGCTGAAACCAGTTCAGAATGACAAAAATAAGAAAGCTGCCTTCACCCTTGCAGAGGTCCTCATTACTATCGGAGTAATCGGGGTGGTTGCAGCAATGACAATGCCGACATTGATAAGAGGAATTGCGGAACGCAGTAATTCAGAAACACAGGCAAATGTTGCACAAAAGATTACCAAATCAATGGATTTGATGCGTGCAGACGGAAAATTGGAAAGAACATACGAAAGTACTGACGCGTTTGTTGATGAACTTTCTAAGTATTTGAAAATAACAACCCGTTGTAATGCTGCTAATATAGATAAATGCTGGCCAACTTCAACAGTAACGACATCAGACGGAAAAACTTTTGAAGTAAAAAAAGCTAAGAAAGGTAAAAACTTACAAATAAAAAGTAACACAACAGATAACGTCGGAATGATTTTGGCAGATGGAACTTCATTGATTATGACCTATAACCAAGATGCCGCTTTAATTGGTGATGGTGATACAGTATCTCCATCATTTGCAACGTTACCGATAGGTTTTGGCAGAACAAAGAAATATGCATATACAACCAGTGTAACAGATCCTATAGACTTTGTAATGGACGTAAACGGCTTTAGAGGACCAAATAGTGAAACCCGCGATGGCAAATACAATGATATCCGTTCATTTAAAGTTGCGAAATTTTCAGAAGGTTGTGCAGGAATCGAAGTTGATGGTATTGGTTGTGTATATGTACTGCCATCATTTTCAGCTATAGATACTTGTAGCGATAAGACTTATGATTCCAACGGAACAAGTAACTCATATTGTTCAAATAACAGATGGGCAGGAGCAAAGAAGGCATGCTCAGATATAGGAATGAGCTTACCCGGAACCGGCACATTGCAAGCAATCTATAACAAATCCAAATCTGACCCGAGTTTGGGCCTACCTACTTCGGGTTACTTCTGGTCGTCTGCCGAGATCATTGCAAATTACGCGTACGCCGTGAATTTATACAATGGCTACACGAACGGCAGCATCAAGTACTATTCGGGTTTCGGAGGGTTGTGTATAGGTGATTAATTTTTCCTATTTCCCTATTTGGTGGATTTCTTCAGGAAATCCACCCTATCGATAGCACGGAACACCAAAATAGAAATTTTTTTAAAATATTTAATTGTAACAGTATAATTTTATATCATAAAAATCTCCAAAACTTAGTAACAACAAGTGTTTACACTATATAATTTACTAAAAATAAGATAAAATGTACATGAAATAGGTCGAAACTGTTACAAAACTACATGAAACAAATACGTATGTATACCAAGCATAGCAAGTATTTGACGGGACAGAACAATGGCACAATATAATACTTTACCAATCTATAAAGCAACATATGATGTTTTGCTGCGTGTTATGCATGCAGTGTCGCATTTCCCGCGTGAATATAAATATTCACTCGGGGAGAAAATTCAAAATGAAATAATCGAGTTGGTTATTTATATTTACAAAGCAAACAGTACAAAAAACAAAGTTGAATTTTTAACTAAAATGCAGGAACAAATTCAGTTAGTATATCTTTTGTTACGAATTTCGCATGATATGAAGCTTATGCCTACTCAAAAATATGCAGGTATTGTTAAGATGATTGATGAAGTATCATGCCAAGCGAAAGGGTGGTTAAGAGTAAATGAAAAATTGCGAGAGCCTGTTGATGCTAAGGCTTAACAGGGAGTGCGTTTTTCATCACGTGGGGAGCAGTACTTCATAAGAGGAACTAAATTTGAGATAACATCAAAGTTGTTATTTTTGATGGAAATATGTCAGTTATGATAAATTTTCTTCGATTCTAACATCAAGAGACTTCCTGTCATCGGGTAACTTCTGGTCGTCTGCCGAGAACAATGCAAATAACGCGAACAACGTGAATTTCAACAATGGCAACACGAACAACAACAACAAGAACAATTCGAATATCGGAGGGTTGTGTATAGTTGATGAAATGTTATATTTTTTATTTATTCTTAATCTTTTCAGTATATGAATTATGATTTTACTTTAGCTGATTTATTTAAAGCTTATTTTGACTGCCGTAAAAATAAGCGGTGTAAATTAACTGCATTAAAATTTGAAATAAACCTTGAGAAAAATTTGTTAGATTTGTATAAAGAAATTAAGTCCGGAAATTATAAAATCGGACGCAGTATTTGTTTTGTTGTAACTCACCCGAAACCTCGTGAAGTTTGGGCAGCTAATTTCCGCGACAGAATTGTTCATCATCTTATTTACAATTTTATCAGTGAAAGATTTTACAAAAGATTTATCAAAGATACTTACAGCTGTATTCCAAAAAGGGGAACTCTCGCTGCTGCTAAAAGATTGTTACATTTTTCACGCAGTGCTACAAATAATTATACAAAAGAAATGTACTATCTTAAAGCTGATATGTCCAACTTTTTCGTTTCAATAAATAAAAATATTTTGTTTGAATTGTTAAAAAAATATGTTCATGAAGAATGGATTCTGGCTATTCTTAAAAAAATCATATATAATGATCCGACTAAAAATGTTTTAAAAAAATCATCTCGCAAAAAATTCAGGCTTATTCCGTCATATAAAAGCCTTTTTAATTCTGATTGCTGTCACGGTTTACCTATTGGGAATTTGACCAGTCAGTTTTTTAGTAATGTGTATCTTGATGTGTTAGATCAATATATTAAACACAATTTGAAATGCAGGTATTATGTACGATATGTGGACGATTTTATTATTATTGCTGAAAATCCGCATATCCTAAATTCTCTTTTTGACAAGATTAGATCTTTCCTATATGAAAGTCTTAATGTAACACTTCACCCCAAAAAAAAGCTTGTTAATAAATTGACTGTAGGTATGGATTTTGTAGGTTTTATTGTTAAGCCTGCAAGAATGCTTCTTAGACAGAATATATTAAGAAGAATTTTTGAAATTATTAAAATTTGGAAAAATGCTCACAATATGTTTGAGTATTTTATTTTGAATAAATTCTTTAGAACAATTAACAGTTATCTGGGCATGCTTATAAATGTCAGTTCATTTAATATCAGATTAAAAATTGCATTGCTCGTTAATAGTTTGTTTATTCGTCCTGATTTTTCTTTTTCAAAAGTCGTGTTGTGTTATTAAGAAAATTACTATTTATTGATTGTACAAAGCCCTTTACATTTATGATTGTTCTTGATAAGCTTATTCATAATATGGGTTAAGGTTTAATTACCTTCACCCCGCGGCTCTCTCAGAAAGGGCGAGGGAGTAATTTATATAGAAAGAGGGATTAGTTATGACAAAAAGAGTTTTACTTTGTATAATGGACGGTTGGGGAATTTCCACAGGTTCTGAAAAGTATGATGCAACTAAATTGGCATGTCCTGTTAATGTGCCAAAATTAGAAAAAGAAGAAAAATTTATTCATATAAAGGCTGACGGCGAAAATGTCGGACTTCCGGCAGGTCAAATGGGTAATAGTGAAGTCGGTCACTTGAATTTAGGTGCAGGACGTATTGTTTATCAGGATTTGTCAAAGATTAACAATGCAATAAAAGACGGAAGTTTCTTCAAAAACGAAAGATTTTTGAATGCAATTGAACATGCTAAGAAAAATAATTCAGCTTTGCACATATACGGACTTGTTTCAACAGGCGGAGTTCATTCATCTTTAGATCATTTATTGGCATTGATTAAAATGGCATCTGATAATGGTTTGACAAAAGTTTATGTTCATGCATTTTTAGACGGCCGTGATACTCCTCCGGCAAGTGCTTGTGAATATGTTCAAGTTGTGGAAGATGAACTTAAAAAATACAACTTGCCTCCTGTTGCGACAGTTATCGGACGTTATTATATTATGGACAGAGATAATCGCTGGGATAGGGTTGAAAAAGGTTACAACGCTTTGTTGCTGGGTGAAGGTGAGCATGCACAATCCGCAATTGAAGGTATTAAAGCATCATATGATAAAGGCGAAACTGATGAATTTGTATTGCCGACTGTAATAGGCGGAGAAGAATCTAGAATTCACGATAACGATTCAATAATTTTCTTTAATTATCGTCCTGATAGAGCAAGAGAAATTACAAAAGCAATCAATTTTGCAGATTTTGACGGCTTTAACAGAAAGAAAGTTCTGAAAAATATTTTGTACACCACAATGACAAGTTATGAAGCAACTTTCACATTCCCTGTTGCATTCCCTAAAGAAAAACTTATAAATATTTTGGGAGATGTTTTGGAAGAAAACGGTATAAATCAATTTAGAACTGCCGAAACCGAAAAATATGCACACGTTACATTCTTCTTTAACGGTGGAATTGATCAGCCGCAGGCTCACGAAACTCGTGTTCTTGTTGCCTCACCAAAAGTTGCAACTTATGATATGCAGCCTGAAATGAGTGCTTTTGAAGTTTGCGATAACGTTTTAAAAGCAGTAGACAATCCAAAATATCAATTTATTCTGGTAAACTTTGCAAACCCTGATATGGTAGGTCATACAGGAGTTGTCGAAGCAGCGACAAAAGCTTGTAAAGTTGTAGATGATTGTGTCGGAAAAATTGCCGATGCTTGTAAGAAAAACGGTATTGTTATGTTGTTAACCGCAGATCATGGAAATGCAGAGGTTATGGTTGATGAACAAACAGGCAAACCGCAAACAGCTCACACAACAAATGATGTTCCGTTTGTGTTAATTAATGCCCCGAAAGAACTGCAACTTCGTGAAGGTGGAGCGTTGTGTGATGTTGCCCCAACAGTTCTTCAATTGTTAGGTATTACTCAGCCAAAAGAAATGACGGGAATGTCTTTGATTAGAAAGTAGGACGAATTTGATAAGTATATATAATGATACGTACTTATCGCACTTAACCTACTTATCAAGCTTATCCTACCTAAAATAAAAATAAGGAATTACAAATGACAAATAGTATAGATAAATTAGATATAGATTTTTCGTTTAAGAAAAATAACGTTGATGAATTGTTTTTTAACTTGAGTGAAAATCCTGAACACTTTAAAAATAAAGATTTTCGCTATACGTTGAGTATGATTTATCAAATTGTTGAGGACGAATTTGCGGGGATTTTCCTAAGTCCGAATGCCCCAACACGTAATACTAATTTTTATCTTACAAATAGAGGGTTAAAAACAAATTCTCTAACAGGACAGAAACCGACATTTTTTGTAACCCCGACTAATAATTTTCAGTATTATCTAAAATCTAAAGGGTCATTATTCCGTTTTAGGTCTGAAGTTTTAGGTGAACATGTCGGATATTTTATGGATTGGGATTTGGTCATGGACTATTTTGGCGGATTTGGCAATGTTTGCGATCTTGATGACTTAACTCCGACATTTATATATTTAAATAAATTAACTTACTTTGTAATGAAGTTGATTGAAAAACTGTATTTTATTCCAACAGTAAAACGTCATGGACAAATGTTTAGAATCGTGTATGAGCCGATTATTAACAATTCAAAAATGGCGAGAATTATCAACCTTTTTGAAGAATGTATGCCGGAAGATTTGTTTATTGAAGGTGAAAAACCTCAAAACTTTGTCTACGAATTTATTTATACGTATTTAAATTATGTTATTTATAAGTTTTTAGGCATAAAAATGTATCGTTTTAAGGACGTAAAATCGGGGACTTACCTTCTTAAAGACCTTGAACAGCGTGCAGTCTTGAAAGGTAAAGATATAGCGGAAAGTTTTACAAATTGGTTTGATGAGCTTTATTTGGGTAAATATGATGTAATCCCGTTCTTCAAAATCGAAAAAGTTGAAGATGAACTGTTTAGGTTAAAAGTTCATATTAAAGACAGAAAACATAATGAAAGTGTTTTAATTGATAAACTTTATACAGATGAAACAGTATTTGGTGCAAAATCTTCTGATATTTCAAGAATTGTAGAAAAACAATTAAATTATGCACTTCGTTATATGCCTGAACTAGAGGATTTATTTGAAGATGAAGAAAAACTTTATCTTGATTTGAATTTGAACGAGATTTATAAAATGATTACTCAGACTGCATATTATCTTCAAAAAGCTCAAATTGAGGTAGTATTGCCTGAAGAATTAACAAATATTATTATTCCGAGGGCTTCAATTAATGCGAAAGTTAAAGAATCCAGAGCGGGTGATTTAGCAGATTTAATCAATAACAATGCAAATGCAGGCAAAATGTCTCTTGATGATATTTTGGAATTTTCTTATGAAATTGCTATCGGCAACGAAAAAATATCTATTGAAGAATATAAAAAATTATTGGAAAATAATAACGGACTAATTAAATACAAAAATAAATATGTTTTGATTGACCAAGAAGAAGGTAAGAAAATCTTTGAACAAATTGCCAAGTCTAACCTGAAATCTATGTCAAGAATGGAATTAATTCACGCATCTTTGTCAGGTCAATTTGACCAATATGATTTTGATTATGATGCTGCGTTTGCAAGAGTATTGGCAGATTTTACAAAACCTGTCGAAATGACAATTCCAACGGGCTTGAAAGGCAATTTGAGACCTTATCAGGAGGTTGGTTTAAGATGGTTGTGGACGAATGTTTCAAAAGGTTTTGGCTCTTGTATGGCTGATGATATGGGATTAGGTAAAACTATTCAAGTTATCAGTTTGTTATTAAAGATGAAAGAAGAAAACAGATTAAATAAACCTGTTCTTGTAATTTGTCCTACAACTTTGATGGGTAACTGGATGAAAGAACTACAGTTGTTTGCACCTGATATCGACGCGGTAATTTATCATGGTGCTGATAGGGTTCTCGATGTTGAGCATGATGTTATTCTTACAACTTATGCAATTATGAGAATTGATATCGAGGAATTGAAAAAACATGAGTGGAGTGTAATTATAGTCGATGAAGCCCAGAATATTAAAAACCCTGATACGGCTCAAACTCTTGCAATTAAAATGCTAAAATCAGATGTAAAAGTTGCTATGACAGGTACTCCTGTTGAAAATAGATTGACAGAATTATGGAGTATTTTTGATTTTATCAATAAAGGTTATCTTGGTACATTGAGAGAATTCCAAAAAAGTTATGCAATTCCAATTGAAAGATTTAAAGAAAATACTCGTGCAAATAAATTAAAGATGTCAATTTCTCCGTTTGTATTGAGACGTTTGAAAACTGATAAGCATGTAATTTCAGATCTGCCTGAAAAAATGGTACTTAATGAATATTGCTATTTGTCAAAAGTACAGGCAGTTCTATATGAAAAAACTCTTAATGAAATGATGACAAAAATTAGCGGATTTACAGGTGTAAACAGACGCGGTAATATTTTCAAACTTATTACTGCATTAAAGCAAATTTGTAATCACCCTTATCAATTCTTAAAATCAGGAGAAATGGGCAGAGAGCTTTCCGGTAAAATGGAAAAATGTCTTGACCTCGTTCAAAATATTATTGATAACGGAGAAAAAACTCTTATCTTTACTCAGTATAAAGAAATGGGAGATATTTTGTGTAAGGTTATTTCTCAAGAATGTAATACTGAACCGTTATTTTTCCATGGCAGTTTAACTGTTCCTCAACGTGAAGAAATAATTGAACAATTCCAAACTGATGATGATTGTAAAGTAATGATACTATCTTTAAAAGCCGGCGGTACAGGTTTGAACCTGACAAGTGCAACAAACGTAATCCATTACGATTTGTGGTGGAATCCGGCAGTTGAAGATCAGGCAACAGACAGAACTTATCGTATCGGTCAAGATAAAAATGTAATGGTTCACAGAATGATTACATTAGGCACTTTTGAAGAAAAAATTGACGAAATGCTTAAATCTAAAAAAGAATTGGCTGATTTGGCAGTTTACGAAGGTGAAAAGATTATTACAGAATTGTCAGATGAAGAAATTTACGAAATCTTCACTCTTTCTGCTTAAAAGCAAATTTTATAATTTCATTGAGTATTACCATCTTGAAATTATTACAAAAATGGTTTATAATAATAAGGCAGGGAGTCGGTCAAGCTCCGTTAAAGCTTAACCGACTATGCAACTAAATTAACAAAGATACAATTTGTAAAAGAAGTCCTATTAGCGCAAGGACTTCTTTTATTGTTATATTGCTCATTGTTATCACCCCCTTCCACCTTTTGCAACTTTACAGGTCGTTGTGTGCCGGAGGTTTTCGTTGTCCTGCCAATATTATTTTAAATATATTTATATTTGATTATATCTTATAAAAGATTATTTGTTCATTTATTAAAAGTTATTACGCAGTAATTCATATATATCTAAGTTTCCGCCGTGTCTGCCGATACCGTTTTGGGTTACATCAACGCTGAATGCTCCGAGTTCTATTGCTTTAAGAGTGTTTTCAAGTGCCATGTTTATTTGGTTATGTCCATGAAAACTTAATTTTTCATAACCTAATGATTTTAATTTATTATAATATTTTTCAATATCTTGAGGGTAAAGAGTTCCGTAACTGTCTGCAAAATAAAGGCTTTCAAGAATATTTTTATATTCCCAGTTATATAAATCAATATAACCTTTTGTATCTATATTTGAAACGTCCATTAATTGTATAAAAATTTTATAACCCTTTTGTTGCAAATCTTTTGCAATATCAAGAGTTTGACCAATTTTGTCAGGGTGGCAGGCTATTCTTACAAAATCAATAAAGTCTTTTGCTCTCCCCGGGAAAATGTCTGCACTGTATCTGGTAGTGTCAGTCATAACGCCAATTTCCAAATTCTCTTTAATATTATAAAATTTTTCTAAAAATTTCGGACTGCAATTGTAGAAATTACCTTTTCCCTCCGTATCCAGATGATTTCGATAGCCTATTTCATAATAATCAATTGCAAATTTATTCAATTTTTTAATAACTTCAAATACGTAAGTTTCTTCAAAATTCCAATTTGTATTATGCCCGCCATCTCTTGTTGTGCAGTCTAAAATCTTTACCATACCAGCATTTTACCACAAGAATAATTACTTGGTATAAATTGGTTTTGCCATGGCGGGTAATTTATTTTAAATAATAAGAGTTTTAAATTTGATATGTCAAAGAGGAGTTACGAAATTATGAAAACAACTATTTACCAATCAGAAGTTATAAATATGAAAGCGTTAAATAATTTATTTATTGAAATGACTGCAAAAAATTGTAATCAGCATTGTAAACATTGTTATATTGATTTCCCGAAGTATAAAAAAGAAGTTGATTTTATAGATGTGGATATAATTAAACAGGCATTGAATGATACAATGAAAGATGATATTCATTGCATTTACTTAACCGGTGCTGAACCTATGACTCACCCTGATTTCAATGCTATTTTAAGATTATGTTTAAGACGTTGTGATGTATGTATCTGTACAAACGGTTCTTTTATAAATGAAAAAAAAGCAAGATTTTTGAAAAAAGTTGAAGAAGAATCTACAAATGAGATTATTTTTAAAATAAGTATTGATCATTATGATGAAGTTAAAAATGATGATATAAGATATCGCGGTGCATATCGTCAAGCGGTTTTTGCCGTTAAACATTTGATAAAATACAGTTTTAATCCGATTATTACTGTAACTAATTATTATAATTTACCGGAAAAGGAAATATATGAAGGGTTTAAGGAAATTTTTGCAAGAAACAATTTTGAAATAGAAAAATCAAATTTACAAATTATTCCATGGCATGATAAAAATTCAAAGATAGAAAGTGAAATTTGTAATAATGATTGTTATCCTGATTGTGCAAGCGGTAGAATTTTAACCTCAAGCGGAGTTTATGCTTGTCCGTTTTTGGCTAATGATTACAGAGGTCGCTGCGGAAGTACTTTTTTGGATTACAACAAAAAATGCTTGTTAGAAACAAATTTTTGCAACACTTGTATTAAATCAAAATCTCCATTGTTTTCAGTTGATTTTTCAAAATTTGTATAAAATAAAACCCTCTCTTTTGAGAGGGTTTTTATTTTATTTTTTAGCATATAATTTAACTTTGAAATTGATAAGTAAAACTCGTTTGTTCTTTTTATATGGAACAATTTCTGCGGATTGAATATCAAGAAAATGTTCGTGTTTATATAATTCTTTTAAGAAATTATCATAATTTCCGTAATTTGCAATCATTTCCATATTCAATCTTGCAACATTGTATTTGTCACCTGCACCTTGAACAAAAGCATCATCTTGAGGGTCATAATCATATTTAATTGATCTTACTTTGATTTTATTAACCCTTACCAATTGAAGAATTTCTGCAAATTCACCTGCAATAACAGCTTCTGTATCCATACCTGACATTACGGGTTTGTAGAAAGGTTTGCCGCTTTGAACATTAGCTTTTTCCATAGCTTTTTCTTCTTGTTCTTTTCTTTTGTATTCTTCAAGCTTGGCTTGTTTTTCTTTTATAGTAGTATTTTTGGTTTCAATTTCAGCTTTTACGCTTGTATAACCCTGAAAGTTTTCAACAACTTTAGGAGCTAACATAACAACCCCTGCAATTGTTAATACTACTAAAAATATAGGTATAATAAACTGTTTTAATTTATCGCTATCCATTTTTTATCCTTTTATATTATTCTGCTTCTTCTGTTGTTTGAGCTTGTTGAGCAGGCTCATTTGCAGCTGATGTATTATTATCAGCATTTGCATTATTATCTTTATTTTCAGGTTTCGGATCAGGTTTTCCTGCTAATCTGTTCATAAATGATTTCAATTCACTTTCGTCCATGTTTGTAATTTCAAATACATATGGAGCTGAATCAATAGTTGAAGCAGTACTGTTGACAACATTATCCAATGAACCTGCTTTTAAATCTAATTTGCTTAAGCGCAATTTTGATTCAAGAAGTGAATCTTTCAAGTTTTTGAAGAATACATAAACATCTTCTACAGAATCAGCACAACCTTTAATATTAATTTTACCGTTGTCACCTGTTAAGAAATATGTCAAATACAAATTCTTAGGAATTGATTCACCTAATGCGGCATACGCCATAATTTTAACTCTGTTGTTTTTCAAAACATTTTCAATTTCTGCATTAGGATCAAATTCTGTTTTGCCTGAAGTTTTTTCGTATGCTTTTAATTGTTCATCAAGTTGAGTAATTTGATTATCGAGCTCTGAACTTTGACTTTGTGCTGAAGATAGCATTCCTTGAGTCATAAAGTATGCAATACCGATTGGAGTCATAATAAGAGCAAGTAATATTATCATAATAATAGTTGCTTTTAATGGTGTTAATTCAAATACGCTATTACCAATCGGAATTTCAATGACTGCAACTTGAGGTTTTGCCTTACCGTTTTCTGCAAGGAAATTAACATCAACAGGCATTAATCCTGCCGGAGTCATTGTACCTATAGCATGTAAAGAAACTTTTATTTGATCATCTGATAAGATGTTCAAACTCATTTCCATTAAAGGTTCTTTTTTAAATTGGTTATCTTCAACAAATAAAGTATTTCCCGCAAATTGTAAACGACCTGCAAGAATTTCTGCTGAAGCCAAATCTGTTTCAGATAATATAATTAATGAACTTGAAGGAGTACTCATCAGAGCAATTTGAGCAGCATTTTCAATAGCGGCATAGATTTCTTCTCCTTCATAAGATTTAATCGGTAAAGGTTCTTCATAATATTCAAGAATTTTTTTACCTTGAAGGTTCAACATTTGGAAGCCTGTGTTGTTAACAATCATCAAGCTCCAAGAGTTTCCTTCCTGCATTTGCTGAGAAGCAATACCCGTAACTTGTAAAGCTTTTAAATCTGCAAACAATGAGCATTCAACACTTACTAAAGTTGCACCCATTGAACTTAAAATACTTCTGATTTGTTCAACTGCATCAGCTTGAATTGCTGTATAAAATACGCTTCTTGAATCTGAATTTTGTGAGACTAAATTATCAAACCAGAAAGGTAACGGTTCTTTACGTTTGAAAATATAAGTTTGTTCAAGTTCTCCGACTACAATATTTGTAACAGAACTTTCATCTAGCAATAAAGGAATACCTTCTTTTGAGCCGAACCAAACAGTTGGAACACTCAAATGAACGTTAGCCTTTGCAGGGTTGATGTTGCGCATTTGGAATACTTCTTCCAATGCATTTCTAAAAGCATCATAGCTTGCAATTTCTCTTTGAGCTTCGTTATACGCTAAATCGGTTTGTGCATAAGACTTGATATTTCCGTATTTATCAAGTTCAATCATTTCCAAACCGCTTGTTTGCGATACAGAGATGTATACGTCTATTCCCCCGCCCATTCCAAATAAATTATTTAACATATCTACCTTTTTACTCTTCTTACTATTATCTTATTTTTATTATACAATATATTTTATAAATGGAAAAATCTTAACATAAATTTACACCATACGGAGGATAAAGTATTTAAAATGTACGATATAGTCGAAAATATTAATAGATTAAAGCGAGAGAAAAAGGCGGTAATACTTGCACATTGTTATCAACCTGTAGAGATTGATTTAGTTGCGGATTATGTTGGAGATTCTTTATATTTAAGTCAGGTTGCTTCAAAAACTGATGCAGAAATTATAGTATTTGCCGGAGTATATTTTATGGCGCAAACTGCAAAGATTTTATCTCCAAATAAAAAGGTTCTTTTACCCCAAATAGAAGCAGGCTGCAGAATGGCTGATATGATAAATTACAGACAACTTATGGAGTTTAAAGCTAAAAATCCTGATACTCCTATTGTTTGTTATGTAAATTCAACCGCTGAAGTAAAATCAGAATGTGATTTATGTGTTACAAGTTCTAATGCGGTTCAAGTTGTAAAAAGTATAGGAGCAAAAAAGATATTGTTTGTTCCTGATACTTATTTAGGCAAATGGGTTGAAAAACAGTTAGGGAATGTTGAGATAATTACATACCCCGGATTTTGTCCTACACATTTACAAATAAGACCTGATGATATTAACCAAGCAAAAGCTCAGTACCCTGATGCTCTTGTTCTTGCTCACCCGGAATGTCATATGTCTGTTTCTGAAATAGCAGATTATGTAGGCAGTACTACGGGTATTATGAAATTTGCCAAGGAAAGTAAAAATAAATCGTTTATTATTGCGACAGAGCAGGGTGTTATTGACAGATTAAAACGTGATTATCCGGAAAAAGAGTTTATTCCTGTGAAAAATGACATAATTTGTCCAAATATGAAAATGACTTCACTTGAAGATATTTTAAATGTCTTGGAAAATGAAACAAATGAAATTTTTGTAGATGAAGAAATTGCAAAAAAAGCTGTTAAATGCATTAATGCAATGTTGGAGGTTTCAGTTTAAGTATGGAAAATAATTCGGACATTATTTACGGTAAAAATTCTGTAATGGAAGCATTAATTGCCGGAAATAGAGAAATAAATAAAATTTTGATTTCAAAAAATATTCACACAGATGTAAAAATCAGTAAAATTAAAGAATTAGCCCAAGAAAAAGGTATAGTTTTTCAATTTGTGGGGAAAGAGAAATTTCAGCCCTATGCGGAATTTAATCATCAGGGTATAATTGCTCAAATTTCTCCAATAAAGTATTTAGAATTGGACGAATTTATTGAAAATTCCGACATTAGTTTTCGTTCACTTGTAATATTAGACGGAATTGAAGATTCACACAACCTCGGTGCTATAATTAGAACCTGTGTTTGTGCAGGAATTGATGGGATAATCATTCCGTCTCGCAGAAATGTTCAAGTGAATTCAATTGTTGAAAAAACAAGTGCAGGGGCAATAAATCATATCCCGATTATTAAAGTAAACAGCTTAGTTAATGCCGTACAAAAATTGAAAGAAAATAATTGGTGGATTGTTGCGACTGATGCCTCCGCAAAAGACAACTACTATGATGTTAAATATAATGATATGAATTTTGCAATTATTATGGGAGCTGAACATGCAGGAGTTTCAAAATCTTTGCTTAAAGCTTCTGATTTTGTGGTAAAAATTCCAATGCAGAATAATTTTAATTCTTTGAATGTGTCAAATGCCCTTTCAGCTATTGTATTTGAGGCTTTAAGACAAAAGTTAAAAAATTAAATTGATATAAAATACCCCCCAACCGTATGACCTCAAAAAATTTTCTTGGATATATCATAGTTATGTATAAGATTGGAGCATATTGTGAAGAAAGAATTTGAGAAATTCGGGATATTAACTGACGATATATCTGATGAGAATGTTGATTTTAATAAATTACAAAATGATAATCAAGATGAAGATGACGGGGAAGATGTTCTAAAATCCGTTGAAGATCCTAAAGTTCAAGAAAGCTTGTTATCAGTGAATTCTGATGATAGCGTAAAAATATATCTAAGGCAAATAGGAAAAATCCCGCTTTTATCAACAGAAGAAGAATTAGAACTTGCAAAAAAAATTCAAGAAGAACATGATGAATTTTCCAAAGATTTACTGGTAAATGCTAATTTGAGACTTGTTGTCAGTATTGCAAAAAAATACATAGGACGCGGATTATCTTTTCTTGATTTAATTCAGGAAGGAAACGTCGGGTTAATCAAGGCAGCAGGCAGATTTGACTATAAAAAAGGTTATAAGTTTTCAACATATGCTACATGGTGGATTCAACAATCAATAACAAGAGCAATTGCAGATAAAGCGAGAATTATAAGACTTCCTATTCATATGATTGATTCAATCGGAAAAATAAGACGTGCGACTTTGGATTTAACAACTGAATTAGGACACCCGCCAACAAAACAGGAAATTGCATATAGATTGGGCCTGCCTGTATCAAAATTAACATCAATAATTAAATCTGCTCAATCAACAGTAAGTATGGATACTCCTGCAACATCTGATGAAGATTCATCAAAAATTGCAGATTTTATTGTGGATAATTCTACTATAACACCTGATGGAAAAGTAACACACGACAGCCTTTTAGAAGATATTAGAAAAATTTTAAATCAATTAAGCCAGAAAGAAAGAGATGTTTTAATACTTCGTTATGGGTTGGATAACAACGGTGTTAAAAAAACATTAGATGAAATAGGTTCACAATACGGAGTTTCACGCGAACGTATCAGACAAATCGAAAATCGTGCGATATCAAAATTGAAAAAACTTTGTAAAAATGAAAAACTTCATGACGGTTTGGTAAATTATTTCGGTAGCTAGATTATTGCCGGCATGTTGATTTTATTTAGTCGTGAGTGGTGAATTGACTGTTATGGTTATTATTAAAGTGAATAAGTGATTAAGTTCTTTACGGTTATTAATCTCTCCGTCATTGCGAGGGAGGAACGACCGAAGCAATCCAGACAGAATTGTGCAAGTGTTTCTGGATTGCTGCGCTCCCGTTGGTCGCTCGCAATGACATTAATTTTCTTATTGCCGGATTGGTAAATCTGACCTACATAACTTTGAACAATATTGCGATTTTTTGGGCTTCGCCCTCAGAATGCCCCCTCACTCGTCCTCCGGGCACCCTCTCCCGCCGGTGTAAACCTCGCAAAGCTCGTTAACACCGTACTCCCTGCGACTCGCTAACGCTCCCTGCACGCAGTCTCACTCAAAATTTTTGTCATTCAAACTGACATCGTAGATGTCACCCTGAACTTGATTCAGGGTCTAATTCAGAATCTTCAAAAATTTTGGTTCGGCTAGTGTCTCCAAATGGGAGAGGTTTCGGAAATTAAAATTTGTAACTTTCCCTCGCCCACAATATCAATTTAGTGGGAGAGGGTGGTTGAGCGAAGCGAAACCGGGTGAGGGAATGGGTGAGCGGACGAACAATGAAATAGTAACAATGCCCTCCCACATGGGGCGAGGGTACTATTACCCAAAAATCACCTTCTAAGTTACTTACCTACTTATTTCAATAATATCCGTAACGAATTATTCACTGCTAACAACTCACAATCCAAAAGCAATTGTAAAGAATTGTAAATACGTATTTAAAATAGTTAAAACCCTGATATAATGCTCTATATGATATGATATGATATGATGTAGTGCACTTATATCAATTAATTTCCAAAAAATGTTTTTACATGAATATAAGCGCAAGGTGCTTAAGAGACAGAGTAAAAACACGAAAGGAGATTACTATGGGTATTGAATTTGATTCTAATTTAAGTTTACAAGGTTTACGGGGTAATGGAAAAACGTCAAAAAGTGTTAAGTTTAAAACACAAGAGTTTAACATGGCAGAAGCGGTGAAAAATTTAAATCGTTCTACAAATTCAAATGATATTAATCAAATAGTTTATGATGATAAAACGCTCGGAAGCTTGTTAGATAAATTTGTGGGCAAAGATGAAACTGCAAAATCAGCTAAAAAAGAAGAAGATTACAAACCAGCGATGCCTCGTACTGATGAGGAAAAAGAACAAGAAAGAGTTGAAACACAAAAAGACTTTGAGGCTGGAAAAGCAAGACACAGAGATGCCCAAAAGAAATTAGATGGTTGCCGAGCTTCAAATGGTATGACATACAAGGAAGCCAGAACAATATATAATCAAATGAGAGAAAAATATACCGATAAAAAGACAGGGAAATTTGATGAATTTGATATGTCTAATAAAGAATATGAGGTATATCAACGAGCAATAAATGCTATGAAAGAAATTGAAAGAAATAATAGTTCATTAGTGGAAGAAGCGGCTGGCAAATCTTCATGGATTTATAGTATGTAAGTCGTGCTTTCAGTCAAAAACCAAACTTATTTTCAACAAAAAGCCATAAATATTTATTTATGGCTTAAAACTTTATTATGTATGTGTCTGGTAGTCGTTACTCTCTGGCAAGTGAATTCCTGTTAAAATGAATTAATCTTGCCAATTGCCATTGTTTGGCTTGTATTTCTTGAATACGGTCTTTGATTGTATCCAATTCTTTTAAAAGTGTTTGCAAATCCTTGTTCTGCCTTTGAAAAACAGGAGAAGTGTTTTCACTTTCTTCTGTCCAAGAAGGTAAGAAACAACCCTTTTCAAACATTTCTCTTTCGTTCATATCACATATCTCCAAAATCAACAGCTATTAACCTTGATCTGTCATTAATGCATGGAACAAATCTGATAATTTGAAATTTCCATACTTAAATGCAACAGGTTTTTTTGCATATTCACTATTAGTGATTTTATTTAATGTGTCCATTTCTTCATTTGTCAATGATCCAAAATCAAAGCTGGTCATTTCAGCATAATCTACCATTAAATCTTCTACGTTCATAATCTTTTTTTCTGACATTTTCTACACTCCTTAAAGTTTTATGATTACAGATTTAATATCGGAATACTTTCAATTAATCTTTAAAATTTTAATCAGTTTTGTTACATAATTTTACATTTAATTTTTAACACTGGAAAAAATAGAACACATGTTTTATACTATAGTTGTAGTAGGATTTACATTCTCTTATGGAAGGCATGTATTGTGCCATCTGTTTGCAGGATTGATTTTAAAAGTATGTGAGGTAAAATTGTTTAGTAATGTAAATAATTATGACTTTATAGTCAAATAATTTTTATTACGGTATTTATAAAGTTAGTTAACTGTAGGTAGTATCTTTTGGAAAATGTAGATAAAAAAATATTAAATAAGACTGAAAAGTCGGGAAAGAAAAGCTTAAGTTCCAATCCTATCAATAAGGTCAAATCACCTGTTGAAGGACTTAAGATGATTTCTGTCCCTAAAAATTCCGCATCAACTGATACTTCGGTTACTAAAGATAAAGATTTAGCTAAAACAAAGAAAAAGCTTGATAATTTAATAAAACCTATTTCTGTTGCTGAGGAGGCAAGCCTTGACAGTATTGTTGAAACAATTAACAATTTCAACAATACCAAAACTCGAACAAGACTTTATGCTAATAATAATTATAATGCCGGCAATAAAATCTCAACGCATAATGTAAATTATTTTGAGGTTATGAAAAGCTTATATGATGCCTTTCAAAATAATAAAAACATGGTGGATTTATTTGCGAAATTAAATGATATTTTTATAAATAAGTTAAAGTGGAATTTTGTAGGATTTGGTCTTTTTCATGAAAAGTCGAAATGTATTAATTTAAAATTATTTAGCAAAACAGGTAATACCTATTCATCAAAAGTATTTTTATCAGATGAAAACAACCCTATTATACAAAGTTTTAATACAAAATCTATGATAGATAAGGATAATATCAATTATTTAAATATTCCTTATCTTATAAAATGCGGTTCTGTTATTTTCCCAATGATATCAATAAACAAATGTATCGGTGTCATGATTGCTGGACAGGGTATTTCTAATATGCATATGAATATGGTTTCCTTTATTTCTAATTATATGGGAATGTATATTCACAATTTGCAATTGCAGGAAAAAACAAATAAATTTGCAAATACGGATACTTTAACGTCATTATACAATCACAGAGGATTTCAGGAAATCCTTGCAAAAGAATTGTCAAAGGCAAAAGATACGGAAACTTCTTTGTCTGTTGTGATGTTTGATGTAAATAATATTTCAAAGATTAACAGGGAACTTGGTCATGCTAAAGGTGATGAAGTTATTAAAACTATTGCGGAAAAAATTAAACAGAACATAAGAGCAACTGATTCGGCAGGACGATACGGCGGTGATGAAATTGCCGTAATTATGCCTGAAACCGGTACAAAAGATGCTAAATATTTGGCAGAATATATTACATATTGTTTATCTTGTTGTTTTGTTGATGATGTCGGCCCGATTAAAGTTTCTGTCGGAATCTCTACATTCCCTGAATGTACAATTGATCAGGAAAAATTATTGATATTGGCAGAACAGGCAATGTTTATTTCTCAGGCAAAAGGTTATAAAGAAGGAATGTCTGCGATAATCAGTTCTTCAGATTTTAATTTCTGGGACGATGTTGCATTGAATTCTTTTGCTGAAGTTCTTGCAAAACGTCACTCGCAAATTGGTATAAATTTTGAAGAAGAACTTGTTCACAAATTTAATCAGGAAGAAATAATGAACCATAACCACTTGATGGAAATGGTTACATCGCTTGCCGGTGCAATTGATGCAAAAGATCCTTATACAAAGGGTCACTCAACGTCTGTTTCTCGTTATGCAGAAGCACTTGCCCGTGCTATTAATCTTCCTGAGCATGAAGTTGAAAGAATTAAAATCGGTGCTATGCTTCATGATGTTGGTAAAATCGGTATTCCGGAAAATGTTCTGAAAAAACCCGGCAAACTTACTGATGAAGAATGGGAAATTATGAAACAACACCCGACAATTGGTGCTGAAAAGGTACTTGCACCAAATGAAGCTTTGAGAGATTTAATTCCTATTGTAAAATATCACCATGAAAGATTGGACGGAAAAGGTTATCCTGAACATTTGAAGGGTGATGAAATTCCGCTTTCTGCAAGGATTGTTTCTGTTGCAGATGCTTACCATGCACTTGTCAGTGACAGACCTTACAGAAAAGGTATGCCGATTGAGAAAGCATGTGCAATATTAAAAGAAGGTGCCGGAGTTCAATGGGACAGCGATTTGGTTCGCAGATTTATTTCTATTGCGCCGTCTTTAACTACAAAAGTGTAGTTATTTGTTAAAAGCTTCTTCTATAGATTTTTTATAATCAGGTTTTAAAATGCCTTTTTCGGTAATAATTCCTGTTATAAGTTCGTGCGGTGTAACGTCAAATCCGGGGTTTATAATATTTACACCATCTGCACAGATTGGTTTACCGTTAATGTGTGTAACTTCATCATGTGAGCGTTCTTCAATAATAATTTCATCACCTGATTTAATATTTCTGTCAATTGTTGATAAAGGTGCAGCAATATAAAATGGAATATTATGGTATTTTGCGCAAATTGCAACGGTATATGTACCAATTTTATTTGCAGCATCACCGTTTGCAGCAATTCTGTCTGCTCCGACACAAACCATATCAATCATTCCTTTTTTCATAAAATAAGAACACATTCCATCAGTTATTAAAGTTACGGGAATTCCGTCCATTGTAAGTTCAAGGGTTGTAATTCTTGCGCCCTGTTGTCTTGGACGAGTTTCGTCTGCAAAAACTTGAACAGTCGGGTCATTGGCAAAAGCCGAGCGAACAACTCCTAATGCTGTTCCGTAACCAACAGTTGCTAAAGCTCCGGCATTACAGTGAGTTAAAATGGTTGCACCTTTAGGTACGACTTCTGCACCGTAATTTCCAATTTTTTTATTAATTTCGATATCTTCGTTTTCTAATTTTTTTCCATTAATTTTTAATTTTTCAATTATTGTTGGAATATTATCATTTGAATTTTTAATAATTTCTTTTTGCTTTTGAACAGCCCACATTAAATTAACGGCAGTAGGTCTTGCGCTGGCCATATAATCAGCTTTTTCTATAAGTTTTTTGACAAATTCATTTTTAGATAAATTTTGTTTGGCTAATTCTTGAGCGAACAAAACAACACCATGTGCTCCGGCAATACCTATTGCAGGTGCTCCTCTAACTATCATTGTTTTTATTGCATCAAACATATCCTGTCCGTTTGTTATGTTTACATATTCAAATTCATACGGAAATTTTGTCTGATCTACCATTCTTGAATAATTATCAATCCATTCAATTGTTCTTATTTTTGAATTAAATTCTGCCATTTTTTATTCCTTTTTATTGTTTTGTGTGTTGTTTTTCGTACAAATCTCTTATGAAATTTATTATATAATATGTCAAAAATCCGCTAAAAGCGTTTGTTGTTGCGCATAACACGCCTAAAAATATTATAAATACTAATAAAAGCCATATTGGTGAATTAGTAATCATTGCGGACAAGAAAAAATTAGTTGTGTAGTGAAAACCATTTGCTAATATTGCCATAACGACACAATACGTGATTGAAAATGTAAAATTAGAACTAAAACCTGAAATTGCACCTGTTATAATACTATCTTTAGTTGTTGTTAAATCAAGTTTCCCGTCCATTATCATGTAAAGCATAACAATTGGGGCAGACAAAAGCAGCATTATAAAAAGCATTACCATTCCAAGGATTGGAATTGGTGAAAATATTCCAAGAATAATCCCTAAAATTAAACTCAATAAAATAATATCTTTAACTACGAATTTATCCACAGATAAATTATATCATAAAAATATTGTACTCGGTTTATTATTTTTGTTTTTGAAAACTTAATAATATTTACAATATAAAGTAGTTATGTTACTATAATTAAGCAGGGTAAAGCACAAAAACTTCCGCTTCGCACACGCAATTGTGAAGAAATTGGCGAAGAAAGGAGGGCAAATATGATTATTGACAAAATAATAATGCTATTACTAGCATTCTCAATTACCGTAATAGCATTAAAATTGTTAATAACATAGGGTGTGAAGAAAAGCCTTTAACTTAGTGCTTAAGCGTTAAGGGCTTCACCCTGCGTTTATATTATTTACTATTTTTTAATCTTTGTCAAGTGTTCAAGCATATCCGAGCTTCTTGTATAAGATATTGCAATTGCTATTGAATCTATCGTATCATCAAGTTTTGGTAATTTGTCTGTTCCAAGGGCAATTTTAACCATTTGTTCAACTTCTTTTTTATCGGCTCTGCCGTATCCTGTCAAAATTTGTTTTACTTCCATAGGGGTATATTCATAAATTGGAATATTATGTTGCTCAAGAACTGTTAAAATTACTCCTCTTGCGTGAGCGACAGGCATGACAGTTGTTCGATTTCTGAAAAAAAACAATTTTTCAATTGCACAAATATCAGGTTTATATTTTTCGACAATTGAATTCATGTCTTTATAAATTTCCAGAAGTCTTGCTGATTCTCTTTCCCCTTTTGGAGTTTGGATAGAGCCTGAATGTTTAAGTTCTATATTTTTCCCGTCATATTCTACAACACTATATCCGACAATTGCCATTCCCGGATCTATACCCAATATTTTCATACAAATATTTTATCATTATTTTGTTTTTAAGTCGAATTATTATAAAAGGGGCGGGCATACTTTTTTAAAGTATGCCCGCCCCAAGAATCAGTAATTGTTATAGTTAATCTTCTTTGTCTGTTGTTTCGATAGGAATGGTTACAATGTAGTAATTTCCGTTAGTTTCCTTTGTCAAATCTCCAAGTTTTACGTTATCTCCGAACATATAATTTTGTTGAAATTCAGAAATTTGTTCATCATTTTTAGATTTTCTTATAGTTCTGCCGTTTATTGTTAAAATATTCCCGTTGGCACTTACTTGTACGTTGTTTTCATTATTGTCGAAAGCTCTTAAATCTATTAAAACTCGATATTCTTTCCCGGTTTGTTCCATGTGAATAATGTTTGCTGTTTTTCTTGCAAAGCCGCGTTCTGGTGCAAACATTTTATCAATATCATGCATTTGTTTTTTAATCATTTTTTCTGCCATTGCGGGGTCAGGTCCAAAAACCGGTCTCATCATTCGTTTTAAATGCCAATCAGCAACGGTGTAAAATGCACAAAAAGCTCCAAGAAAAATTAATAATCCTATTATAATTGATTTCATAAACGGGTGATTGGCACACATTGGGTGACTTGTTTCCTTGATAACAGTAGTTGTTTCTTCAATATTTTGATTTTCTTCCATGGTTTCTCCTTTCTTATAAAATTATTCTATATATTTAATAATCTATAACAATATCGAGTCAGGTAATTTGATTGGTTAAGTTCAAACTTGATAAAATATATACTATGTGATATAATTCTGTCAGGAAAGGGATAGTTTTATGGCTAAAATTTTAGTAACAATGCCTGATGAGTTTTTAAACAGGGTAGATGGTTTAGCAGACAAAGAGAGCTGTTCAAGGAGTGAATTAATAAGAGAAGCTTTGAGAAATTACATGCGCAGAGTATCTAAAAAACAGTTAGAAGCTGCTTCTCGCAATGCTGAAATTTTAGAAGAAATACTTAGCTAGTAAAATTTTATATTATAAAATTAAAAAGTTCTTGAATGGGCAAATTCATAGCATTTGCTATGTTTTCAAGATTTTGAACATTTACGTTTGTTTCTCCTCTTTCGACCATACCAACAAAATTTCTATTTAAATCGGCTAATTCTGCAAGTTTTTCTTGCGAAATTTTTTGTTTTTGCCTTTCAACTCTTATTTTTAACCCCAATTTCATAACAGTATTTTGGTTCATATCAATATTTTATTAACTATTATATTGACATTCCACCTAAAATATTATATTAATGATTAATATATTAGGTTACAGGAGACTTATATGAAAAAATATTTGATTGTATTGTTGTTATTATTAACCATTTTTGTTGGCATAAAAGTATATGGTGTTCAAAAGTATTATTGTATAGGGAATTTATATATTCCGGGTCAAAGTGCTGAGAGTTTTTGTAAAACATTTTACCATACTTCGCAAGAATATTCACAAGAAATAAATCAGTTTATGGATAAAGAATACAAAGACTGTTTAACAGGATACTTTGTTCAGGTGAAAAATTCTTATAATTCCGGTCAATGTGAAGCTGTCAAAGAAATTAAATATACTGATGATTGTGGAGCTTCTTGTACCAAAGTAACTAATTTTGCAGGGAAACTTTTGTCAAATTATTGCGTTGGAGGAAATTCTCAATGTCTTAAAAACAGATTGGATAAAGCTAATAAAGCTATGGATTATAAGTTCTCAAAAGTAGGTAATTTATACATGTGTAATTATAATACTGATGATGGGTGGTGGCATAGTTTTGATATTGAACCTTCTAAGACTTCAAGTCAATATTGTGAATATGATAAATCATGGGGAAACGAGGAATATAATAAATGTGTTAAAGAGTATGAAAAAGATTTACAATTATTTCGTACACTAAATCCTAAAGGAAAATGTGTATTGATAAAAGAAAAAACTTTGCAGTATGGGACTGGTAAATGTACGGTTCAATATTATGAAAAAAGCGGTAAAAACGAGTATAGAGGTTACGAAGCTACCGGTTTAGAAAAAGAACAAGCTGAAAAATGTGTTGAAACATTGAAATCACAACTGTTGATTGGTAAAGTTTTTCAGCAGAAAGGATATACTCCTTCAAAGCCTTCCGGTCCGATTTCTAAACCAAAATCTTCAACAAATAATAATCAAGTAAACAATACGACTAAAAAGAATGTTTCCCCAACAAAAGAAAAACAATTAAATTGGGGTAATGGATTTTGTAAATTAAGCTATAATATTAATTACGATACTAATTCAATAGTATATGTGCAAACAAGTTATCGTGGAATTTCCGGAGAAGAAATTACAAAATGTAAGCAAAAAATAAAAGCGGATTTAAAGAAAGAATTTGAAACTCCTATTATAAAAAATGATAAAAAGACAGGTTTAAGGACATATACATATGGAATTTGTAAGTGTTCATGTCCTTATTATTACCAATATGATAAATTGAAAATTAAATCTGACCAATGTCAAAATTTAACAAATTATCAAATCTGTCAATCTTGTACAACAAAACTTAAAGAACAAATTAAGTAATTTTTCTTGCGTAAGTGATGAGTTGACCATTACATTTATTATTCTGCCCCGAGTGGGGAAGTGGCACGTAGTGCCGAAGGGGTATTATCATAAGTGGAAAATTGAAAGTGGAAAGTGGAAAATATAATATAACACCCCTCCTGTTCCCTCACCCGCCCTTCGGGGCACTCAATTGATGTTGTGGGAGAGGGAGCCGTTGTTAACGAGCTTTGCGAGATATACAACGGCGGGAGAGGGTATAAACTTAGCAATAAAAAAGTAACAATGCCCTAGCAAGGGGAGGGAAGAATTTTAACACGAGTTTACGAGTGTTAGAAATTCGGGCGGGGTCTTAACCCGTAGGGAAAATTTAAAATGTCGGCATAGCAATGCCGACCTACGTTACTCTCCCTTAAGGGGCGAGGAATTCACAATAATCATAAAAAATCGCCTTTTAAAGGCGATTTTTTTATGATTATTCAACATATTCTTCCAAACGTTTTTTACGATTAGGGTGACGAAGTTTTCTCAAAGCTTTTGCTTCAATTTGTCTGATACGTTCACGAGTAACACCAAATAATTGCCCTACTTCTTCAAGTGTTCTTTGGCGTCCGTCGTCCATACCGAAACGTAATCTTAATACATCTCTTTCACGTGGTGACAATGTACACAAAACTTCTGCCAAATCTTCTTTTAATAATTCTGAAGCAACCATTTTGACCGGTGCATCAGCTTCTTTATCTTCAATAAAATCGCCTAAACGTGAATCTTCCTCTTTACCGATTGGAGTTTCTAATGACAAAGGTTCTTGAGCAATTTTAATAATTTCACGAAGTTTTGAAATTGAAACATTCATTTCTGCTGCCAATTCATCTTCGGTTGGTTTTCTAGATAAGTCTTGAGCTAATTTTCTTGTTACTTTTTTAAGTTTATTAATAGTTTCAACCATATGAACAGGGATTCTTATTGTTCTTGCCTGATCTGCAATTGCTCTTGTAATTGCTTGTCTAATCCACCAAGTTGCATAAGTTGAGAATTTGAAACCTCTTTCGTGGTCAAATTTTTCTGCTGCTCGAATAAGACCTAAATTACCTTCTTGGATTAAGTCTAAGAATAACATTCCGCGGCCTACGTATTTTTTTGCAATACTAACAACCAAACGAAGGTTAGCTTGGACTAATTTTCTCTTTGCAATTGCACCCGGAGTTCCGCCTTCAAGGATTTTTCTTGCTAATTCAATTTCTTCGCTTGCAGATAACAATTTAATTCTGCCGATTTCGCGAAGATATAATCTGACAGGATCGTCAATCGCAACACTTTTCGGCATATCCATTTCGCTTGAATCGGTATCATCAGAGCTGTGCATCATATAAATATCATCAGATGTAACTTTTTCATTAATTTTGGAAGTTACAATATCTTCAATATTATCTGTTGAAATATCAACATTCATGTAATTAATATTTTCACGTTCCGGTTCAAGAACAGATTCCTCGTTAATGTCTTGCATGTCGAGTGATTCATCTTCCATTACACTGACTACAGAGGAGCTTGCTTGTCTTTTTTTAGTCATCTAAATTTTCTCCGATTTTTGTCTATATTTCTTTATTTTATCTCTAAGTTGTATTTGAATTTTAAGGGCCTCGGGATCATTATCGTTAATCCCTTTGTATAAACTTCTAATGTGTTCTGTTTCTTTATGTAGTCTGCAATGATTAATTTTGCTGATTGCTTCATTTATAATGTTTTCAAAATCTTTTTCATTCAGACCTCTGTATACTTCCGATGCTGAAATCAATTCGGTCAAAACTGCCTGATAATCAGAGTTTTCAACAAATTCAGTATATAAATGTTCGATTAATTCCTTCACATTATTTACGCTACATATCAATTTGTCAATTGTAGATTTTACATTTATTAATATTTCGTCATCGAATGTAACGTCAGCCATCATTTCACTTATTTGAGTAAATGATAGAGGGCTGTCGTCTACCAGAAAAACGCTCAATAAATTTTTTTGCGCTTTTTTTAATACAGAATCACTTTTTGTTACATTCTTAACAATTCTTTCAACTTGCGGAAGATTTGCTCTTTCAAAAACTTTCATTTCGGTTTTGATGGCTGTCGGGTCAATTGAAAGATTTTGAGCAACCATATCAATATATTCCGAGCGAATAATTCTGTTTTTAATTTCTGCCAATACCGGAATAATTTGCTTTATATATTGTGCTTTTTCTTGTGGTGTTTTATATTTATCTTTCTGCTTAAGGATATTTTCAAGTTGAAAATCAATAAATAAAGGAGCATTTTCCATATACATCTTGTAAGCTTCTGCGCCGACAGAACGAACAAATTCATCAGGGTCTTTGCCTTCAGGTGGTGCTATTACTCTAATTTCGCAGGCATATTTATCTTTATCAGATGACAGGTAACTTTCATCAAATTGTTTTATATCTCCCAGTCCTGCAAAAACTTCTTTTATTACAGATGCTCCGCGTTCTGTTGCTTTTTGACCTGCTGAATCCGTATCAAAAGATAAATATATTCTTCTTGATTTTGTATATCTTGATAAAAGTTTAACGTGTTCTGAAGTTAGAGATGTTCCGCAAGATGCAACACAGTTTTCTATTCCATGAGCCTGCGATGAAATTACATCAAAATAGCCTTCCATCAAAATTACGGAATCTTCTTTTCTTATAGCATCTTTTGCTGTGTACAAACCGTATAAAATACGACTTTTATTATATATCAATGAATCTGAGGAATTTAAATATTTTGGGCTTTGACCTGCTTCTAAAGCTCTTGCACCAAATGCAACAAACTCTCCGTTTTCGTTTTGAATAGGTATAATTACACGATTGCGAAAACGGTCAATATATCCCCCTTTTTCGCTTTTTAAAATTAGTCCGGCTTTTTCCAATACTTCATTTGAAAAATCTTTTCTTAATTCATCATATAAAGTTGTAAAAGATTTTGGAGCAACACCAATGTGATATTTCTTGATAATATCTGTCCCGATTCCTCGCTTTGTTAAGTATTTTAAGGCAATTTCAGCATTTGAATCCTTATTTCTCAAAAGCAAATCGTTGTAATATTCGGCTGCAACCATTGTAGCAGTCATCATTTGTTCTTTTAATTCTTTTGAACTTCCGTCATGTTTTTGTGAATGAGGAACTTCAAATCCAAATTTTTCTGCAAGCTCAATTATTAAATCTTTGAATTCAATGTTGCGTGTTTTCATCATGAACTTCAAGGTATCGCCAGCTTCTCCGCAGCTAAAACACTTATAAATACCTAAATGCGGGGTAACGCAAAAAGAAGGATTTTTGTCCTTGTGAAACGGGCATAATCCCCAATAATTGTTTCCTTTCTTTTTAAGAACGACTTCTTGGGATACAACATCAACAATATCAAGCCTTTCTTTTATTTTTGCAACTAATTCTTCCCACGTATTTGCCATACCAAAATTGTAACATTAACATAATTTTTGGTGAAATGAATTCATTTATTTAGTGTAAAAATGAATAAAAAAATTAAAAAGCTGACTATTGCGGTCAGCTTAGAAAAATGTGTGAGTAAGTATATTTATAAGTCTTGTTATGCAAATAATTCTGCAAACGGTCCGTTAGGGTCTTGAATGTGGGCTGCAACAGCTCCGTTTTCTGCCAATTTCATACCCGGCATTACAACGACATTCATTCCGTTTGTAACACTTGCAACTTGGGCTGCAGAGACTTTGTAGTCATATCCCAAACTTGCCAAAATCTCATTTGTTTTGTCAGCTAAATCTTTATCTTCAGCAGTAAATTTACTAACTTGAACACCGTATAAATATTGAGTGTTTTTTGTCAAAAGATCTGTTTCATTTTCCAAACCTTTGAATACTTCACGATTTACTGCTTCATTTACTTCTTCTGCCTTCTTAGCTTCTGCCTCTTGGGCAATACCTTTGTTGATTGCAAAGTTATAATTGTTATAACCTTTGTTAAAATCATTAAACTTGATTGCCATTTTCCTGGTCTCCTTATGTTTTACTCACATTAGTGTTATCGGCATGTAATTTAATAATCTTTAAGGATTTGTCATGAATTGTTAAGAAGTTGTTACAAAACCCCGCCCCAACCCTCCCCTGCAAGCAGGAGAGGGAGGATTTTAACCCTCTCCTAATTTTAGGAGAGGGTCGGGTGAGGTTAAATAATTAAAAAGCCGGTTCTTTAAAACCGGCTTTAATATATGTGAGTAATAAGTTTAATTCAATAATTTATGCAAACAATTCTGCAAAAGGACTTTTTTGTGCATCAGCAAGTAAATGGCTTTTTGTTGATACTGCTTCAAAATTTGTTGCTCCTTCTTTGAAGCTTTCAGCAATTCTTGGTGCGTTTGCTAATGAAATATATTGCATAACTTTTGCTTTATCAGTTGGTTTACCGTCAGGTGTTGGTGCAAAATCAACATTATTGACTATAGCTTGTGCGCCTTTGATATCTTCAGTGCCGTCAACTTTTCCTGTCAAACTCAAACCCATTGCGTTTCTGATTTCAGTACTTTTGGTATCCATATAAGCACCTAAATCACCGGTTTTTATATGAGCTTTTATTTCTTTGTAATCAGCTTTTGTTAACTGAAAATTATCATCTTTTTTGTCGATAGACTTTAATTCTTTTTTAAAGGCTCTCCACTCTTTACGAGTTATGCCGTAATCATTTCCGTTAAATCCAATACCCATTGTCGAATCTCCTTTTGTACTCACATACGCTGCGGTAAACCTGTTTACCTCTTAGTATCCGTTTAAATCATAATCCTATCTTTTTTTAGATTTTCCATCATCTTTCGTATATATATAAAGTATTTACAATTTAGATAATTGCATGATTTGGGAGATTTATTAAGAAATGTTAACAAAGGTTATTCTTCATCAAGGCTCAAAACTGCCATAAATGCTTCCTGCGGAACTTCAACGCTTCCGACGGATTTCATACGTTTTTTACCTTTTTTCTGTTTTTCAAGAAGTTTACGCTTACGGGAAATATCACCGCCATAGCATTTTGCCAGAACGTTTTTGCGCATTGCCTTAATCGTTGTTCTTGCAATTACTCGTCCGCCCACTGCTGCCTGAACGGGCACTTCAAAAAGTTGTCTTGGAATGATTTCTTTTAATTTTACCGTGAGTTTTTGACCTATGTAAAAAGCATTATCCTCATGGCAAATTACAGAAAGAGCGTCTACGACTTCTCCTGCAAGCATAATATCTAATTTTACAAGTTTTGAGCGTTTATATTCGCTAAATTCATAATCTAAACTTGCATATCCTTTGGTTCTTGATTTTAATTGGTCATAAAAATCTGTTATAACTTCACTTAACGGAATTTCATAAGCTAAATCTACACGAACTTTATCAAGGTATGTCATATTAATAAATATACCTCTTTTGGTTTGTGCCAAATCCATTAAAGTGCCGACATAATCATTCGGGGTAATTATTTGAACTTTTACATAAGGTTCTTCAATATAATCTCTGTACTGTGCCGCCGGAAGGTTTGCTGGGTTGTCAATTTCTACGACCTCCCCGTTTGTTTTGTGAACTCTATATACAACAGATGGCGCGGTTGTTACCAATGACAGGTCATATTCACGCTCGAGTCTTTCTTGAGCAATTTCCATGTGAAGCATACCCAAAAATCCGCAACGAAAACCAAAACCTAGTGCTGATGATGTTTCAGGCTCAAAGGTAATACTTGAATCATTAAGTTTTAACTTTTCAAGGGCTTCTTTTAAGTCGCCGTAATCTTCATTATCAACGGGGTACATACCGGAAAATACCATAGGTAAAGCTTCTTTATACCCCGGGAGTGCTTCTGCTGCGGGTTTTTCAACATTTGTAATTGTATCACCGACAAATCTTGTCAATTCTTTTATTGAACCTGCAAAATATCCGACATCACCGCAAGTCAGTTTCTTAACGGAAACTCTTGACGGAGTCTGATAACCAAGTTCAACAACTTCATACTCTTTTTTGGAGGCCATAAAACGAATTTTGTCGCCGACTGAGATACTGCCGTCAACCACTTTAAAATAACAAACAGTCCCTAAATACTGGTCGTAAACACTGTCAAAGACTAATGCTCTTAGAGGTTTATCGGAGTTATCATCAGGTGCCGGAACATAATTTACAACAGCTTCCAAAACTTCATCAATGCCTTCGCCTGTCTTTGCGCTGACAGGGATTGCCATAGAAGCGTCTATTCCTAAAATTTCTTCAATTTCCCCTCTAACGCGTTCAACATCAGCTGACGGTAAATCTATTTTATTAATTACAGGGATAATTTCTAAATTTTGTTCAATTGCAAGATAAACGTTTGCCAAAGTTTGAGCTTCAACCCCTTGTGTTGCATCAACTATTAATAAAGCCCCTTCACATGCTGCAAGAGAACGAGAAACTTCATAGGAAAAATCAACGTGTCCGGGGGTATCGATAAGATTAAGCTCATAATCTTTGCCATCTTGAGCTTTGTAATTCATTCTGGCAGCGTTTAGCTTAATTGTAATACCGCGCTCACGCTCAATGTCCATAGAATCTAACAATTGTTCCTGCATATCACGCTGAGCAACCGTGCCTGTTTTTTCCAAAAGTCGGTCGGCTAGGGTAGATTTTCCGTGGTCAATGTGGGCAATTATACAAAAATTTCTTACATTATCTCTGGTTTTCATAATTCTGATTATATTTGAAAAAGGCTCAAATGCAAGAAAGGTTAATTCTTACAGAAAAAATATTGCGGTTCTACATTAAATAATAGTGAAAGTTTCAGTAACATTTTTAGACTGATTTTTTCTTTAAGATTTTCGGCTCTGCTTACAAATTCTCTTGAACAATTTAGTTTTTCGGCAAGTTCTTCTTGGGAAAATTTCGCTTCTTTTCTGAGTTTGCGAATATTTGAAGCGATAATTTTGTGATACATTACTTCATATTCTTGCATGATTAAATTTTCGTAGTTTATAATCTTCTTACTATGAAGTAATACATCACATTAGTAAGGAGGAATTTTATGAAATTTGGTAAATGTAGGGGTAAATATAATAGTACCGAAACAAACTACAATATTATTTCCCCTCAAAATGACATTAAAAATGTTCCCTCTCCTAGGTGGGGTGCTTCCCGTAAGGGCAAAAGTAATTGTCATTCCGAACTGACTAGAAAATTAGTTGAGCTTGCGAAACGTAATTTTCTGTTCCTACTCGGTGTTTCGGAATCCATTTCAAAAAAGATGCTGAAACAAGTTCAGCATGACAAAATTTTTGGTTCGCTTTGTAAAGTTCAGGGTGACAGGGGCATGTCATTACGAGGAGCGCAGCGACGTAGTAACCCCCTGCAAGTTCTGAATGGGATTGCGACGTCGGACTTACGTCCTCCTCGCAATGACATGCAAGTTTTGCAAGGTGTTGCAATTGCGACGGGAGTAAATAAAACAAATTTAAAAGTCCGTACATTTACCCCTCGCTCGCAATGACATTTACGATTTATTAATCTGTGCTTTAGCACCGTATTGGACTTAACGGTCTTATCGGTCTTACTAACTTAACAGACTTTTACAATGTTACTCATAATTCGTAATTAAAAAACCGGCCGTAAGGCCGGATTTGTTTGTAAAAAGTTTGAAAGTTTAATGTGAGTTCCTTTAAATCAAGCCAAGAACTTTTTTGTACCAAGAAAAAGATTCAAGTTCTGTTCCGTTAAAGGTGGTTTTTGCGCATTGATTTTTTAAATAATTTTCAAACTCGTCAGTGAATTTCGACTTCACTTTCTTAGTTTCCTTTTCAGAAATTGATGTTGCCATAGAACCTACTCCTTTACACATTTTTCCTTGAGAACCGAGTTCATTATAACATGAATATCATGTTTTTTCCAGATATAAAACCGAAAATTTTCATTTTTTGCTATTATAAGCGACTTTCCAATGTAAATTTTTGTTAAGAAGTTTTGTTTTTGTAAAAATTAATTTTTTAAACTAAAATTTTGTTAAAATTTTAAAATTTTTATGATAAAATTTTTTTATGATTACAATCGGAGAAAACATACATATAATTTCAAAATCGGTGCGTGAAGCTTTAGAAAAAAAAGACGAAAATTTTATTAAAAATTTGATAAAAATTCAGCAAAATTTGGATTGTATTGATTTAAATGTCGGTCCGGCTAAGGGACAACTTGACAAAATTTATGAATGGCTTGTTTTGCTATGCAAAGAGCAGAATATTTCATTTGATTCAACAAATATTTCTGCTATAGAAAATGGATTAAGTCTTGTTAAAAATGCTGAAAATTGTTTTATAAACAGTACATCTAAGGATAAAGAAAAGCTGGAAAAGTTAACAGATGTTGCGTTGCAGTATAATTGCAATCTGATTGCTCTTTCAATGTCAAAGGAAACCGGTATTCCAAAAACTGCTGATGAAAGATTGGAAATAATTTTTGAAATTTATGAAAAATGTATGGAAAAAGGAATTGAAAGTAATAAATTATTTTTTGATCCTTTGGTTTTACCTTTGAAAGCTGATCAAACTCAGGCAATGGAAGCTATAAATACAATCAGAATGGTTAAAGAAAGTTTTGAACCAAAAGTTAATACGATAATCGGTTTGTCAAATATTTCAAACGGTATTCCGAATAATTTGCGATCATTAGTGAACAGAGTTTATTTAAGTCTGTGTTATGGTGCAGGGCTTGATGCGGTTATTATGGACGCTAAAGACTCGGAGCTTTACAGAATTATTAAAATGCTTGATAATTATTCTCCGGAAAATAAGCTTGATGAGTTGTATATAAAACTCTCTGACTCCATCAAAAATTTTGAAGAATTAGATGAGATAAAATTTGACAAAAATAATCTTGAAGCTCAGAATATTATTAAAACTGCGGCAGTGTTGCTAAATAAGAAAATATACTCTGATAGCTTTACACAAGTTTGATTTTTATGTTAAAATTCAAGTGAAGAATTTTGAGGAATTATGAAAATTAAAAAGAATTTACTAACGACTATCTTGGTTTCAACATTATTTATCAGTGGAGTTCCTGCATATTGTCAAATGAATTCTGAAGCTAGTATGTTATATCAGGAAGCTTGCAGTGCCGAACATCAGCAAGATTTAAAAGGTGCAATTGCAAAACTCGAACAGGCTATTCAAATCTCCGGCGGGGATTCGCGTTTATATACAAAATTGGCCGGATTATATTCTGAAATTGATGAAACTAATAAGGCGTTAGAAATATATAAAAAAGTCGCAGAAATTACTCCAGATGATGCTTTTGTCTATATTAGCATGGGAAGTATTTATGAAACCCAGGGCAAATATAAAGATGCTCTAAAAGCTTATGAAAAAGCTTTGGATATTTTTCCGGAATACAAGTATAACTATTACAATATGGCTAATGCTCAATATCAATTGAGAGATTATAAGAACGCAATAAAAAATTATAATACTTTCTTAGAAACATATTCACAACATTCAGAAGCCAGAGAAAATCTTGCAGGTTCTTATTTTGCCTTGAAAGATTATGAAAATTCCGTCAAGCAATTCAAAAAAATATATGATAAAAATCGCGATGGTTTTAAAAGTTATTCAGAGTTTGGAATTTCTCTGTTGAATACTAATAATTCCGAATTATCTGCTGAAATGCTGGAAAAAGCTATAGAAATTGATCCTGAAAATAATTCTGCTCATTTGGGTTTGGCTCAAGCATATCAGGATTTGGGCAAAAACGACATGTCCTATGAACAATACCAAATTGTTTTGGCAAAAGTTCCAAATTTAAATACTGTAAGACTTGACTATGCGGATTTGCTTGCAGATATGGATAAAAATACTGAGGCTATTTCTCAATATAATATGTACATTAAAGCTTTTCCGAATGATATTAAAGGGTATTCTCATATAGCAAAAGTTTATAAAAATTTGAACAATTATGACAAAGCTCTTGAAAATTATCTGATTGCAGAGAAGAAAAACCCTGATGATTTAGATATTAAAAAAGATATTGCACTTTGTTATCACAACAAAAAGGATTATGAAAGTGCAATAAAGTATTATGACCAAATTCTTGCATTGCAGCCTGATAATTACAGTGCAAAATTTAATAAAGCATTGGCATATCATGCATTACACAAGTATGAAGATGCAATTGTTTTGTATAGGGAAATCCTTTCAATTAAAAATGATAAAGTTATAAAAGAGAATTTAAATAACGCGTTGGTATCACGAGGACATGAACTTGTTGATTTAGAAGAATATACCGAGGCTTTAGCAAATTTCAAATCCGCAATAAAAGACGGATATACTGATGGCTACGCTTATTATGGTTTAGCAAGAATTTACAGAGCAATGGGAGAAAATGCAAAAGCTTCCGAAAATTATGAAAAAGCTATTTCACTTGATCCTGATAAAACTTTGTATTCCGCTGAATACAGTGATTTTATTTCCTCTCTTTATAAACCGAAAGCAAATGTTGTACAAAATTCTGAAAATAAAGAGGAATTACCAACTATTAATATAAGCGTTGAAGGAATTGAAACAACTCCGGAACAACCGGCAGAAGTTAAACCTTCAAAACCTGTTATTAAATCTTCATCAATTACAATGAAACAAAATGAAGATTTGATTTTAGAGGGAGATAAAAATTTCAAAAGTAATAATTATGATGCGGCAGTAAAAAATTATCAGGATGCTTTGCAAATCATTCCTAATGATGCTGTAACACTTCTGAAAATAGGTAATATTTACAAGTTAAAAGAAGATAATACAAAAGCTGTAAATTTTTATCAAAAATCAATTATTGTTAATCCCGATTACACAGACGGTTGGTTTAATTTAGGGCTTGCATATGCTAATGAAAATAATTTGATTGAATCTCAAAAAAGTTTTGAAAAAGTTATTTCATTAGATTCTGATTATAACTTTGGATACGCATATTATGCCCTTGGCAGAGCTTTGGAATATCAAGGCAAAACAAATGATGCAATTAAAAATTACAAACTGTTTATTAAGCATAATAACGACAAAGAAATGATAAATACTGTCCAAGCTCAAATTAAACAATTACAACAATAAAATTATGAAAAATTTTCTAAAATTTTTAGCGGTAGTAATTTTGACAATATTCACTTGTGCATGTGATAGTGATAAATCTGTTGTTTTATTTAATAAGCACCCGTTTGATGCTCAAACAATAAATGATTCCGTCAGTAATACCAACGTTTTTAAATCAGGTGAGCGGATATATTATCTTGTAACTTTACCAAAACCTGTTGAAACAAAACTTTTACTTATTCAAATATATAAAATTGGCGGGGACAAAGACGAACGTTACGGGTATGAACTTGTTTGGGGCAAAAGAGTAAAACTCAGAGATGAACAAAAGTATTACTTTACCGATTATGTTGTTTTAAATAAAGAAGGAGCTTATGTAATAAAAGTTTATTCAAGAGATAATCCTACTCAAATTTTGACAACGGGGAATTTTTATATAAAAAATTAAAATAAAGGATAAATTTATGAAAGATTTTTATAATATTGATAAATTGAATTTTCTAACTGCAGGCATGCCTTTATCGACAGGTAAAGAAGGTTATCCGAAAGCTTTTGAAATTATTAAAGATATGGGTCTTGACGGAATGGAAGTTGAGTTTGTTCACGGGGTTCGTATGTCTGACGATACGAGAAAACTTTTACAAGAACAAAAAGATTTGATTTTTACGGCACATGGACCTTTTTATATTAATTTAAATTCAAAAGAAGAAGAAAAAGTTGAAGCAAGTGTTCAAAGAATTATTGAAACTGCATCTGCTGCATCAGATTTTGGAGGGTACAGTATAACTTACCATGCCGCATTTTATATGGGAGGGGATAAAGAAACAGTTTATCAGCAGGTAAAAACCCAAACCGAAAAAATTATAAATATTTTAGAAGAAAATAACATAAAAATGTGGATACGTCCTGAAACCACAGGGAAAGCTACTCAATGGGGCGATTACGAAGAAATAATCAGGCTTTCTAAAGACTTTGAACAAGTTCTGCCTTGTATTGATTTTTCACATATTCATGCCAGAACAGGGGGTGAATATAATACTTATGATGAGTTTTGTATGGTTTTGGATAAAATCGGCACTGAACTTGGAGAATTTGCCCTTAACCATTTTCACGCACACCTTGCAGGAATTGAATATACCGCAAAAGGAGAAAAACGGCATTTGATTTTACAAGATTCTGATATGAATTATAAAGACCTTTTGAAAGCTTTAAAATCATTTGATGTAAAAGGTGCTCTTGTTTGCGAAAGTCCGAATATAGAAACTGATACAAAGATTTTAAAAGATTATTATATGAGTTTGTAGTTTTAATTTTATGTAAATAAGTGATTGATTTATATTGTCATTCACAGGGTAAAAATAATGAAGATTCCAAGTTTTGCTTTTGTTTGATGTAATTTTTTCCCCGAGGAATCTCATAATTTTCCCTAACCGGTTCGTTCCCCTTCGGCACTTCGTGCCACTTCCCCCATCGGGGCAGAATAAGGATTCGTAATTGTTGTACATGTCAAGCAATTAGTTACATAAAATATAAAAAGAGCACTCAACGCAGTGAGTTAGCAACTGTACGCAAAACAATATCGGGGCAAGCATTGTTTGAGCGAAGCGAGTTTGCTTGCCTTTAGTTGAGCGTTACAGTTGGTTACGAACGGAGTTCTGTGCTCCGGTTTTGTGA
>JAFUSQ010000027.1 GCA_017467605.1 bacterium
CTCACCCATTCCCTCACCCGCCCTCTGGGCACCCTCTCCCACTCAATTGATGTTGTGGGAGAGGGAAAGTTACAAATTTTAATTTCCGGAGCCTCTCCCACAAGGGGCGAGGGTGTAAAATCTTCCTCGCTCGCAATGACAGTTACGATTTATTAATTTGTGCTTTAGCACCGTATTGGACTTAACGGTCTTAACTGTCTTATCGGTCTTTGAACAATATGAGATTCTTCGGGCTTCGCCCTCTGAATGACATTATTTTAAATTTTTCTCTCCACAGGATAGATAACAAGTTAATTTATCAAAAACATCTGACCAATAATTATTTTCTTCTGCTTGAAGCGGAATTACTGATTTATACCACCCGACATTATCCCCTTCAAGTTTGAACCATCTGAAATTCGGATATTTATTAAACAAACCGTAAGTTTTAATACCCATTGTCCCTGCAAGATTTAATATTACATTATCCGTTGATATAACCATATCCATATTTTTTAGAGCACAAGCCGTATCTGTAAAACTTTTGAAAGTCTCTCCCAAATATATAACCCTTTTGTCATTTTCTTTTTCCAATGAAAATGAATAAAATTGGACATTTTCTATGTTAAAAATTTGTGAAAACTTTCCAAAATCAATATCTCTGCCGTTATAATTCGCTTCTTTATTCCCGTGATAAGAAATCCCAATTTTTAACTTGCCATCAGATTGAATATATTTTTCTGCGTATTGAGACACAAACTTGTCAGGCACAGTCAAATAGCCTTCAGTATATGGAATTGTATTAATATCTACCCCAAAAACAAGAGGAGTATCCATCAATGCCATATGAACATCATATTCAACATTTTCAAAATTTTTCTCTGATATAATTTCAATATTCTTAAAAATTTCAGAAAATTTAAGTAATTCAACAAGATTATCCTGCACAACAAAAATGACTTTTTTTGCTAATTTTGTCAAAAATGGCACAAACCTGCAATACATAAAAGTATCCCCAAAACCCTGTTCGTAATAAACAAGAAGCGTTTTTTGAGATATATCACTCGCTAAATCCCATTTGTGCTGAATATCTGATTCTAAAGGATATTTTAAATTTGTATCATCAATATTAAATCTATGGGTAAAATATTTATGTCCGTTTTTAAAATCCCCGCAGCTTATTAAAAAACCGCCATAATTGTAATAATCAATATCAGTAGGATTTGCAGCCAAAAGCTCTCTATAAAATTTGTCGGTTTTTTGCCTATTCCCTAACTTTTCATAACCAAAAGCAAGACTATGCAAAACCAATCTGTCTTTTGGCTTTAATTTATATGCCTTTTCAAAGTAATAAATTTGATCTTTCAGACTGAAATCTCCAAAAGCTTTTGCATATAAACTGCCCAAAATTGTATATATAACAGATTTTGTCTCATCAATTTTTAGGTAGGCTTCATAATATTTAATCGCCATTTTATAATCATTGACAAATAAATTATAAAAATTTCCTAACGTAAGATATTTCAAAGGAAGATTTGTTTCGTGTTTTTCGTACAATCTGATAAAATCTATCCCTAGGTCATTATTCCCCAATTTTGTAAAAATTTCAGCAGCTATGGAATAGTCGCTTGCAATAAGCTTCGATTTAACAATCAGAAAACGACTCAAAAAAAGTGCATCAACCAATTCATTTTTGGAAAATTTCTCTTTTATAAAGTTACGCATAGCTGAAAAAAGTTCATTTTTCATACCTTCAGGTGCGTTCTGTTTCATTGAAACAAACTTTTTATAAATATTAAAAACTTCCGATACAATTTGATTTTGATTTTGCAAAATGAAAGAATCTAACTTTCCCAACAAATCATCAGAAATATCATTAATTTCTAAAGAATTAGTATCAAAAAGCAGCAAGCTCTCAATATCTTCAACAACCATAAATATATGATACCACAATTATTACAATATTGTAATAATTATACTAATCAAGTAGCAAAATTAATTTTTTACGAGTATTATAAGTAGCTATAAAATACATGCCTGTATTGTACCAAATTAACCAATCTGAAAGGATATTTTTATGAACGTACCTGCTATTTCTATGGCACAGTCTCCTCAAGAACCGATAAATGTCGTACCAAAAGGAGACAGATTATATGAATTATACTCCTCAATGTCTGATGGCTCCACAACTTTGTATAAGCATAGAGATAATAAAAGAGTAATTAATGTATATAAAGCCCCAAAAGGCTCTTTTATGACAAAAGAAACCAAAACTCTTAATGAACCGCTCTTGAATTTTACCCAATATGTAAGAAATATAGGAACAAAAGAAAATCCTATTTTGGCTACATATGGTTTGGCTCTTGATGCCCCGCACGGCAGTTTTGAAATTCGTTTTAAACAAATTGGTGACAGTATGCAAGGAATTATGCTAACCCTGTTAAGGAGAGTGGGTTTTGATACTTCTCATCACGCATATAGAAACCTTATGGAATTGCGAAACGATAAAAAATATTTCTTACCTGTTCTTCAAAGTATGATTGGAAAAGGTAAACATATTTTATAGAAACAGATATTGCTGCATAAGCTAATGTATTTTCTGTCAGTATAGTGTACTTTCAATATTGATAATATTGAAAGGAGTAATTATGACAGAATTTTCCACCCCGTTCGGCGTAAAGAAAAGCGACAGAAAATTAACAAAAGAAGAATTGATAAGAGCAATAAGATTAAGTATTGCTGATGAATACGAAGCAATTCAAGTTTATGAAGAAATTGCAGAATCAACAGAACACGAAAAAGCAAAAAAAATTCTCCTTGATATAGTAGAAGAAGAAAAAATACACGTCGGAGAATTTATGTATCTGCTGAAAACACTTATTCCTGAAGAAGAAACATTCTACAATGAAGGTTATAAAGAAGCAAAAGAAATTATTGAGGAAAAATAAAATTCAAACTGCGAAAATAGAAAAATTTAAATTCACCTCCCGCTGGGAGGTTTTTTAATAGCAAAAAATAATTTTACGAGTTTTAGTATACAAAAAGGCTGAATTTTGGATATAAATAACAACAGATATACATATTCCCCGATAAAATTTGGGACAAGACTCAATACTGCAAGTGTACTTGAATCAACAAGTATAAAAATTTTTCACAATGACGGCATCGCAGGCTTTAAAGAAGTTTATGACGCGTTCAACGATAAGCCTATGCGAGGGATAGGAAATAAAGGATATAAATATTATGTAGAAATAATCGGAGCAAAAATTATGGAAAAATACCCCGAAATTGCAAAGGCAACAGAAGAACTCAAAGAAATTTATAAAAATAATCCTTATCTTAAAAAACAAGAAATTGCTAAAAAAATTCAACCGATTATAGACAGATTTGGAGAAACTATTGATATTGTACTATAATTTTATTTTCACCTGTTCTATTTCGTTAAAATCTTTAGGTTTTGAATAGTGAGAAGACTCATTTGATAACATCATAACTGCAGTAACTTTTGCAGTTTTTCGCTTACTATTCTGAGGGAAAACCGTTATTGGTTTGTATTGATAACTCTTTATAAGATTTGCAACCTTTTGTTTATCTTCATTTGACAAAAATACGGATTTAACAACAATATTACTGATTCTGCCCTCATCATCAACTATAAAAGAATAATAAAACCATGAACCGTCAGCATAATTATCCAACTCCTTAATAAGCATACTGTCATCAAGGATTTTATTTACAAAATTACTTTTCCAAGTACTCCAATCAATATTTTTATAAGCATATTCCGGAGGAATCTGCCTTACAGGTCTCGGTTCATAAGACTGATTTTGCAAATTTTTAGCATTATTAAGCGCAATATCAAGCTCTGTATCATCTAAATTTTTATGCTGAATTTTTCCGGTATTTGAATAATTCGTATCCTGAGCGTAATAGTCATTATTTTGATTTGAAAAACTGTTATTTTGGTTAGATATTTGTGTATTATCTTCAAAAGAAATCTTTTTGTCGTGTGATTTGACACTTTTATTTGTAATTTTTGACTCCCCAAAATTTATTTTTGTTGTTGAATCATTTACTATTTCGTTACCTTCATTATTTATTTCAAAATTTTGGTTAGTAAATTTTACGCGTCGATTTTGTGACGTATCAACAGAAATAACAAAAGCCGTTACAAAAACAAATATAAATATACAAATTATCCAGCCGATTTTATTCATATATATATTTTAATCCAAAGTCGACAATAATTCACTATAATTATTAATTTTAAACATTGTAGCACTTAACATATGAGTTTCTGCAATAAGCAAAGCTGTCGGAACAAGTGCTGTCACAATACTCAAAAACATTCCCTGAATATCTCCACCGATTTCGGTTATGAAATAAGAAACGTTCATTGTAAATTCAATAAGAATAATAAAACAAGCAATAAACATAACCACACGTTTTTCTCGTTCCAAACTTCTCATAGAATCTAAGCCCAAAACAGTTACCCCATGACTGTTATAGTCATGAAATCCATCAAATTTTATTATCTCAGATCCCTTAATCTGCTTCCCAATTGTAAATGCCCTTACAAAAGAGAAAAATGCAAATATGATTAAAAACGTTGCCAAAACCAAAAATATCGGGCTAAATCTTAATCCTGAAATTCTAACCCAGTTTGCCGCTTCAGGAAAACAACTTGCTAAAGTATTAGAAACCCCGTAAGCCAAAAACGGAGAAGTCAATATTCCTACAAAAGTTTCTAAAACCATCTTTAATTGATTATTTACAAGATTACTTTTAACTGTATTTATCTTGTTAGGAGTCAATTGATTAACATAACCGGAGATGAATTTTCTGTAATTTTTCATTACAGATTCAAAATCTTCCCTAAATTCGCAATTGGTAAGCTGCTGTTTGTAATTTTTAGCTTGATATTTAAAGTAACCGCTTCCGACAGTCACAATCGCCAAAGCCCCAACAAACAACAACGAAATAAACAAAGATGCTCCCAAAAATCCCGGAATAGATTTGTAATAGAACAAATTCATTACATAAACTATAAACAAGAAAAATGAGGCAATTCCTATAATGAATTTTTGAGCGATATCCGAATCCCCAAATTTTTTGTGATTTTTAAAGTCTAAAAGTGAGTATACTCCTTGTTTTAAAATCAAACAAATAGCAATAACAATTGCCGTAATACAAACTAAAAACCCGAAATTAGTTGTTAAATTTAAAACAGAGGAAGAATTATCTATCTTAAATCCTAACAAAAAATTTGTTATACCAAAAGAACATACAACCGATAAAATTCCCATAGCAGAATTCAAGAAAAAACCGGTTATTCCTACAGATTGAATATTATTTTTTAATTCTAAAATGTTATATCCGATTTCTTTGATAATAGCAACCCTTTGCTGTTCAATATCCAAATCTTTTTTCGGTTCAACTGCAACTGCACTTATTGGAGTTTTCTGTACATGTACAGAAGCGGAGCCGGGTGCGGAAGCGCCCAGCTCCGCTTCTATTGCTCCGATAAGTTTTGGAGAAGAAATAGTAAAATTAGGGGTAACTAATATTTTAGAAAAAACTTTATTATTACAAAGAATATCTCTGCTTTGAGAAATATTCATCAAAACATAATTATTATATTTTGGCGCATAAACTAACTTTAAGACTTCATTATCAGAAAACTCAGGAATAATAAAATCACAAATCGGACTATTACCAATGATAATAGTTGTTAAATCTTCAAAATCTTTTATATTGTCACCATACTTAAGAGTAACTTTCATACAAAGCATCTACCTTCCAATAGCATTTAAAAAGCGTCTTAAAGACTTGCTTGATGTTGTTTCACTGCCAATAATAAGATTATTTTCCCCTAAAACCGGAGATAATTTTTCTTTAACCAAATCTAATTTATCAGGAGCTGCAAAAAGGAACATCATAACAAAGTTATCAGCTTGATTTTTTACATCAGAGACATCACTTGGCAAGGTATCCCAATTGATTTGCTTGTTAACGTCCCCTTCATTTTCCAAATCGCCAATGACAACAACTGCAGGCACATAGCCATCTTTTTGCATATTCAAAGCATGATTAAACGCTTTTTTTAGAGATAATCCGTAAGCCGTTCCATATTCTTTGGCATCATATTGGGTAAATTTTTCCATAGACTTACGAACTTCTGCGCTTGATTGAGGCGAACCTTCATATATAAGATAAGAATCTTCGGAAACTCTTAAGATTTTAATATGATCTTCAGGATCCAACATTGAACATAACTGCCTGATAAGCATTTTTTGAGCCGGTAAATCTTTTTGATTTGAAGCTGAGGAATCAACAACAAAAATAACGGCAGCTTTATGGAAGTCATCAACTTTAAGCTTAGACAATCCAAAAACACCCAGACATAATATTCCAAAAAATAAAGCTGCAAACAATATAACTTTAAACGTATTATTCATAATAAGAGGATAACATAAAAAATCGAATTTGAAAATACTTTAAATGAATGGCTAAGTCATATAAGAAAAAATAAAATATTGACAATAAAAATTCAGCACATAGAATAATATATGTGGCGGCACATAATGGGGCGTCGCAAATTGGAAAGGCAGCTGGATTAGGTCCAGCCATCTCGGAGGTTCGAATCCTTCCGCCCCAGATAAAAAAAGAATCCTCTTTTGAGGGTTCTTTTTTTATTTGTTAGAGAAGTTTTTGAACAAATTGTTCGAATCACGCGAGCGAGCAGAGGGCGAAGCATATTTTGCCGGTGGTTAAAACCACTAAGGCAAAATGCGTAGTCCCGTTTAATGCGAGCGAAGCAAGAGACTTCCGCCCCAGATAAATATTAGCAATAAGAAATACCACCTTGTGTGGTATTTTTTATTGGCTCTCAATTTTTATTGCGGAAGATGAGAACCTGCCAAGCGTAAAGCTTGGCTTGGTTCGAGCGGGAGTGAGCCAAGTGCGAAGGCTTGGCTGCTTATAAATTTAAATTTATAAAGCAGACAACCGTAGACACGTTTACGGCGAACGACCAAGACAATCCTTCCGCCCCAGATAAAAAAAGAATCCTCTTTTGAGGGTTCTTTTTTTATTTGTTAGAGAAGGTTTTGAACAAATTGTTCGAATCGCGCGAGCGAGCAGAGGGTAAAGTCTATTTTGCATATGGCATTAAAAACCGCTTGAATTCTGGAAATATTTGAAAAGCCCCTTTTCAGGGGCTTGGTTATAGTTGGGTTTCACCCAACCTACAGGCTTATCTGAATATTTATTGTTAAATAACATTTATATTATGCGACTTTGAGATTATAACCTAACGTTTTCAAAATCTTTGCAAGGGTGTCAACACGTGGAACACGTTTGCCTGCAAAAATGTCATATAGCATTGCTCTGTCAATTCCTGCTTTTTCACAGAAACCTGAAATACTGTCACGTGATTTTATAACCATTTCTAACGAACGGAAAAATGCATTGAAATCTCCGTCATTAACATATTGTTCTAATGAATCATTCATATATTCTTTTTGAAATTCTTCATCCTTTAGTTGTTCTAATACAAAATCATTAAAATCTGTCATTTTTATCATCCTTTATATTTTTTAAGTAAGTCTTTGCCAGTTCTATATCTTTTGATTGTTTTGATTTATCACCTGCATTTAGCAATAAAACCAATACATCATTTTAAATTGTGTAATAAATTCTATAACCTTTGCCTAACGTAAATCGCAATTCATAAAGATTTGGTTCAATTTGTTTGAAGTCTCCAAAATTGTCATCATAAATTCGTTCAATTCTTCGGATAATTTTTACCCTCAAAGATTTGTCTAAATCAAATAACCAATCTTTAACAGGTTCTTTTCCGTTTGGTAATTTATAGAATTTTATTTCTTTCATAATTATATTGTAGTGTTTTCACTACAATATGTCAAGTGGTTAAATGATTAAACACTCTGTTTAAAATCCTCAAACCGCCTGTTATTTTAGATCTATTTTGCATATGGCATTAAAAACCGATTGAATTCTAAAAATATTTGAAAAGCCCCTTTTCAGGGGCTTTGCTATCGTTGGGTTTCACCCAACCTACAGACTTTGTTATCGTTGAGGTTCACTCAACCTAAATTCTGCTTCAAATAATTACATTTTAATATTAAAATGTACAGGTTCCATTGGTGCTCCACCTGTTGTCAAATCGGTTATGACATCATTATTATCTGTACGTTTTCTTGCCAAATTTGATTGACCTGTTAAAATTATGGTGTCTTGGTTTTGCGGGTCTCCCTGTACATCTAAACCATGAACATATGAATCACTAACTATATATGTATCTGATTTTTGAGTTCCCTTAATTTCCCTCAAATTACAGTTATCAATGATTACTTTACCGTCTTTTTTAAAGATTGATGCTTGTTTATTTGGATCATTTTTCAAGTTTAATACATCACTATCGTTATAAGTAAATGTTCCGAATGATGTTTGAACTGTGTACTCAAATAAAGGTTTGCCATTTACTTTAGATGAAGTCTTTCTGGCAGTTTTGCTAAGTACGTCTTCTTCGTTAAATTTAATTCCTCCAATATCAGTTGCCTTTCCTCCAAGATTTGAAATGTTCATGTTTCCACTCATGTTTTGCCTCCTTTATCTCTTAATTTGTACCTCTGTGATATGAATTTAAGCTTCACGTATCACTTACATATCTATAAAAAATTACCATTCAGAGAAATTGCTAAAATTTTACTATTTTAAATTCTAATTTTCTATAATTCAATATTAACAATATGTTCTAGCTTTACAAAACGTAATATATAATACTTTTAAATAGTAAAATTTATAAACTAAGAATTTAGAATTGTACTTATGGGTATAAAAAAAGAAATTGGGAAACGAATAAAAAGCATACGAATTTCAAAAGGCTACACACAGGAAAAACTATCTGAGATGGCAGATATTTCTCAACGTGCATTAAGCAAAATAGAAATCGGGGAAAACTTTATAACGGCAGAAACACTTGATAATCTTTTAAATGCCCTTGAAATAGATGCAGAAGATTTGTTTGCAGCAAATAAATTTAAAGAACCCCAAGAATTATTAAAAATGATAAATCAAAATATTTCAGAAATAGGAAATAACTCTGAAAAACTTGAAATAATATATAATCTGACTAAAAGTTTAAAACGTAAATAATTTTAAAAATTCTTAACTATTTCAAATATTTACGCAATTTTATAGATTTATTATCATTAAATCAGTATGGAAAATTGCGATATCCCATTTTTTAATATTGATAAAACCGGCAATACCGTTGAATACAAACGGCCTATAAGACTTGATCAAGCAATTTTGGAACGGGTCTATTCTCAACGACAAAATAATAATTGCAACGGAATAAGCTTTGATACATTTTTTAAAAATGTAATTAAAGATAAAAACGTTGCATCAATAATGGTTAAAAAATATCTTGGAAACGGTGTTGCTGCAATTGTTTTTGAAACTGCTAACGGAGATATTTTAAAACTAACGAAAGGAAACCATTTCCCGCAAGGCAGACCTCATGAAAACTTTGATGTTCCGATTTTCAGACAGGGAAATATTGGAAAAATATTCTACTATTTAGAAGAAAAACTAATGCAGCATGACTTAAATTATGGTTTTGTAAAACAAATAAAAGATATGATTAGAAAATGCGGATACAAACCTTCAGATTTAGGAGACTTTGACATACATCAAATCGGTTTATCTAAAGATGGGAAGCTATATCTTATAGATCCTGAATGCGCAAAATATAAAACAATTTTTCATGCACTATGGGCACAAATAAAAAGAATTGGAACTAAAATTCGCTAATAAGTAATTTTACCAATTAAAGTGATTTTCTTTCAACTTCTTCTGTGGTTGAAACTTCGATAATATCACCTATTTCAATATCATTAAACTTGCCGAAAGAAATACCGCATTCGAAACCTTGTGCAACTTCTTTAACATCATCTTTAAAGCGTTTTAATTGGTCAATTTCGCCGCGATAGATTTCAACTCCGTCTCTGTAAATTACTGCATCTTTAGAGCGGACAATTTTACCTTCTGTTACATAACAGCCTGCAATTTTAGCAGTTTTACCAATTGTAAATACTTGACGAACTTCAGCTTTACCAAGTGCAACTTCTTTAATTTCAGGTTCAAGAAGAGATAGAAGTGTTTTTTCAATATCTTCAAGCAATTGATAAATAATATCATATTTTTTGATTGTAACCCCTTCTCTTTCAGCTGATGCAAGAGCATTAGCATCTTCTTTAACCGTAAACCCAAGAATTAAAGCATTAGATGCAGACGCTAACATAACATCGGCTTCTGAGATATTACCAACACCAACGTGAATGATTTTTGTTGTAATTTCCTTGGATTCAACTTGAGCAATTGCTTGTGCTACAGCTTCCGCGGCTCCGTTAGTGTTAGCTTTTATAATCAAATTCAATTGAGGGATAGCATCATCACCTGCAACTGCTTCTTTCCTTATATGAGCAGGAAGCATAGCTTCAAGACGTTTGTCACGTTCTTTTTCTTTTCTGTCAGCAATAATTGCTTTCATTTCCTTTTCATTTTGAACGACTTCAAAATAATCACCGGCTTGAGGAACTTCGGATAAACCAAGAATTTCTACAGGAGTAGAAGGTTCTGCCTTTTGAATTCTTTCACCACTATCTGATAATAAAGCACGAACTCTGCCGCAAGCTGTTCCGACAACAACACAGTTTCCTGCACGAAGTGTACCGTTTTGAACAAGTAACGTTGCAACAGGACCTTTACCTTTATCAAGATTAGCTTCAATAACAACACCTGAAGCTTCAGCTTTAGGATTTGCTTTTAAATCTTGAACATCAGCAACTAACAAAATGTATTCCAAGAGTTCATCAATACCTGTACCTTGAAGTGCCGATACTTTAACTGTAATGGTGTCTCCGCCCCAATCTTCAGGAACTAAACCATGTTCTGTCAATTGCTGCAAAACTTTATCAGGATTTGCTCCGGGTTTGTCAATTTTATTAACAGCAACAATAATAGGAATATCCGCAGCTTTTGCGTGGTTAATAGCTTCAATTGTTTGAGGCATAATTCCGTCATCTGCTGCAACTACCAGAATTGCGATATCTGTAGCTTTAGCACCACGCGCTCTCATTTCAGTGAAAGCTTCGTGACCCGGAGTATCTAAGAATACGATTTTTTTATCGTTATTATCACCGACAAAAACGGTGTAAGCACCAATTGATTGAGTAATTCCGCCGACTTCGGTTGCAACAATCTTATGTTTAGAAGCTCTGATACTATCTAACAAAGTTGTTTTACCATGGTCAACGTGACCCATAATACTAATTACAGGTGCACGGCGTTTTAATAATTTTTTGTCAACCTCAGTTAAAGCTTTGGCCTTTTCCTCTTTTTCAAGTTCTTTCTCAATATAAGCATCTAAATCTTCTTCAAGAACTTCAAGTTCATATTCGGCACAAACTTTCTTGATAACATCAACATCAATAAGCTGGTTAACTGTGGCCATAACACCATTCAACATTAAGAATTTAACGATTTCGGCAGGAGTTTTTTTAATTTTATCTGACAATTCTGAAATCGTCATAGCTTGATTAACAACAATTTGTTTAACTTCTTCAACTGATTCTGATTTTTGAGTTCTTTTTTTATGATGTTGAGCAGCCGCCTTTTCAAGAGAAATTCTTTCCTGTTCTTCTTGTTTATTATATTCTTTATCCTTCTTTTTACCATCGGTTCTTCGGCGAGAATTAGCCCCACCCGGTCTGTTATCATAAATTTCTTGCGGAATTATACGACGTTGGAGCGGCTTTTTGCCTGCAAAATCTTTATTTTCTCCATTTGGAGATGCCGGTTTATCACCTTTTGCAAACCTTCTATCACCTGTCGGCCGTTCCCCTCTGGGTGGAAATCTTCTATCATCATTTCTGCCAAAAGGACGTCTTGCCGGTCTGTCAGATGTTCCATTATCTGCGGGAACAGGTCTTTTTGGTGCACGTCTGACGATTTCCAAACGACTAACAGGTTTTACGACTTCAACTCTTGGTCTTTCAACTCTTTCAACTTTAACTGTTTTTTGAGGTTCAGGTTGTTTTTCTTCTTCTTTTACTTTTGTTTCTTCAACTACCGGAGCAGGTTCCGGAGCTTTTGCTTTTTTAACAACAAAAGCTTTCGGCTTAGATGCTTTTTTTATTCCGCCGTTTGCAATAAAATCTTTTAATCTGCTTATTTGATCAACTGTAACCGTACTTGAATGAGTTTTTCCGGTAATACCTATCTGTGCGAACTTTTCAACAACTTCCTTGCTTGCAAGTCCAAGTTCTTTTGCTAATTCACTTATTCTAATTGTTTCGTAACTCATTCAGTAATTGTCCTTTCAATTCTTCGCTCACAGGAGCTTTAAGATGTTTGCTTAACTTATTTTTCTTAAAAGCAGATTCTATACAAGATTTATTATAGCAAAGATATACAGATCTGCCAAATGTTAAGGAATCGGGGTTTATAACAACTGTTCCGTTTGTGCTGTCTGCGGTAATTTTAATTAAATCCTGCCTGTCTTTAACCTGCCAACAACTAACACAACGCCTTTCAGTCACTTAATACCTCTATTCTACCTGTGCTAACTTTTCCAATTTCAATTTTTGGTCATATTCAACAAGCAAATCAATTAATTCATCTAATTCACCGTCGATTACTGTCCAAACATTCAAATTGTGATTTAATCTGTGGTCTGTTAAACGACCTTGGGGGAAATTATAGGTCCTGATACGTTCTGAGCGGTCGCCCGAACCGACTTGGGAACGTCTCAAATCTGTAATTTCCTTCATTTGTTTTTGAACTTCCATATCATAAAGTTTTGCCTTCAAGATTTGTAAAGCTCGTTCTTTATTTTGAAGTTGAGAGCGTTCTTCAGTACAGAAAATCATAATTCCTGTAGGTTTATGGAATACTCTGGCAGCAGTTTCAACTTTGTTAACGTTTTGACCGCCGGCACCACCGGAACGCGCAGTAGTAATTTCTACATCATTCATATTCAAATCAACTTCAACATCATCAACTTCCGGCATAACTGCTACTGTAGCAGTCGAAGTATGAACTCTGCCTTGCGATTCTGTCGCCGGAACTCTCTGAACTCTGTGTACACCTGATTCATATTTCAATCGGGAATATATACTATCTCCTTTCATTGAAATAATAACTTCGGAAACCCCGCCTGCTTCACAGTCTGTTTTACTTAAAACTTGAGTCTGCCAGCCCATTTTATCGGCATAACGCAAATACATACGCATTAAATCACCCGCGAAAATATTGGCTTCGTCTCCTCCTGCTCCTCCACGAATTTCAAGCATAATGTCTTTATCGTCCATAGGGTCGCGAGGCAGAAGCAATACTTTCATTCTTTCTTCAAAAACCGGGAGTTTTGCTTCATTTGCTTCCATTTCAGCTTTCAAAAATGCTCTCATTTCTTCATCTTTTTCTTCATGAAGCATTTCTTTAGCATCTTCAATAGCTTCGGTTGTTTTTTTCCATTCGTAATACAAATTAACCGTTTCTTCCATTGATTTTCGCTGTTTAGAAAGGTCTCTAAAGCGGTTATAATCTTGTATTATATCGGGATCAGACAAAGTTTCGCCTAATTCTTTATATTTCTGTTCTATTTGTAAAATTTTATCTAACATATCTTTCATACCCGCATAATATCAAGAACATGATTTTTTTACAAATCACACCTTAATTTAGCGTTGACATTTCCAAAAAATCAATTAAAAGATTGATGTAAACCTTGCATTTATATAATAAGGTAGTTATGGGGAATATTAACTTAATATTCTCGGGGATAATCAAGGGATAGTAGTTATGGAAGACAGATTGCAAAATTCAATATCCACAGACCAATTGTTTAAAGAATACAATTGGTTTAATGCTACTTTTCCTAAAGTCATTCAAGAATCTTTTAATGAATTTTTCAATCCCAATTTCAGACTTGAATTAATGGGAATAAGTAAAAATATAAACTGTCTTATCACAACTGAATCTTGTTTTGTCACTAAAATAAGAATAAACACCGAATATGATATGTTTTTTAGATTTACTGACAGAGCTATCGATATTATATTGAATAAAATTCTCGGTCAGTCAAAAAACAAATTCAACATAAATAAAATATCCGAACTTGAAGCAAAAATTATAACTTCTTTTAACGATTTTATGTTTGAGCACTTAAAACCTTGCCTTAGTGCTCCCCCGCAAAATGAAATTAAAAGAATTAATTTTGATTTAATCCACTTAACATTTTTGATAAAAGAAACCGAAGAATACAACAAGAAAACGGGTAAAATTGTTGTAACACTTCCTATTGCTCTTTTAAAACCGGAACTTGTAAAATCTAAAAATGAGAAATTTTCCGAAAATGACTTTCCAACAAGCACAACAATTGCAAAAGCATTAATCGGAAAAACTAAATTTTCACTGCACGATTTAAAAAATCTTGAAATTGATGATGTTGTTGTTTTTGAAAACAGCAATCTTGAAAATATTACAATAACGGTTAACGGACAAGAATTACCGGTTAAATTAAATCCTAATATGGATATACTTATACCGCAAGAAGATGACGGAGGAGAACATATGAGTGAAGCTCATAACTTATGGGACAGTATAGAAGTTGAAATGAATGCAGAATTTGATGCAGTCAAATTAAGCCTTGGAGAATTAAAAAATATAGAAGAAGGTTTGGTCGTTGATTTAGCTTCATTATACGAAAATAACGTAACATTAAAGGTTGAAGGAAAGTCTATTGCAAGCGGAACTCTTGTAATAGTAAACGACAGATACGGAGTAAAAATTAATAACGTAATTGCCGAATCTGACGGAACTGTCAGAACTCCGGCTCAAAATCAAAACTCCGATAATGAATCCGAAGAATATGAAGAAAATTCTGAAAACAATTCCGAAGAAGATAACGGAGAATATTATGATGAAAATACAGAATACGCCGAAGGTGCTGAAGGTGGAGAAGAAGAATTCGACTATAGTGATTTTGAATTAGAAGACGAAAATATTTAAAATTCAACTTTGAAAAATTTTAAATTAAGGAGAGACTTATGGGAGGATACATAGTAAATTTTACGGTATATACAATGGCTATGACAGGGCTTATATTCTTTGCCGTATTTGTCTATAAAAAAGTTATGGACGGGACTTTACGCTCAAACAATACTAATTTCCTGTCAATTGAAGAAACAATGAGCTTAAATCCAAGGAAAACTCTCCATGTTGTAAGAGCCGGAAATGAAAAATTTCTTATCGCATCTGATGTGGATAGAACTACCCTTATTTCTAAACTTGATTGGAACAGAAAAGCTCAAGTGAATGAATTTGATAAATTTAGAAATATTGAAAGAGAAATTCAACCTGAATTTTCGTCTTATCAAAATCCAAGCGAACCGGAAATTAAGCCGACTCAAACTCAATCCAAAACAGTTCACCTTGAACCGGTCAAAATGGATAACAGAGCCGGCGAAGGGCAAATCCAAAGAAAAAATAAAAGGCAAAAACCGGCTCAAAAAACTGTAGTTCTTGATTTTGAAACTCCCAAAAACCATGGACTTTCAACAATGAGAGAAATGGCAAAGAAAATCAACGAATTATAAAATAAAAAGACTCTGAAACAAGTTTAGAGTGACAAAGAATAAAAAGGACAAAATATATGGACGCACTGCAAAATTTAAATCCCGTTTTACAAATGCTTATAGTAATGGCTATGTTTTCACTTTTGCCGTTTATGTTTTGTTGTATGACAAGTTTTTTAAGATTTGTCGTAGTTTTTGCAATGTTAAAAACCGCAATGGGAACCCAACAAGTTCCTCCCGCAATTGTAATTATAGGTTTATCCATAATTTTGACATTTTATACAATGGGCTCTACTTTTCAAAAAATGTATGATATGGGTTCTGTTCCATATCAGAAAAATCACGATATGATTGCTGCAATTCAAGAGGGTTCAAAGCCGCTGAAAGAATTTATGCTCAAACAAACAAGAGAAAGCGATTTGACATTTTTTGTAGAATTAACCCACAAAACAAAACCTCAATCACCTGATGATATTTCAATTTGGGAAGTAGCACCGGCATATATTATAAGTGAACTTAAAACGTCATTTGAAATAAGCTTTATTATATTTGTACCATTTATCATTTTGGATTTGGTCGTTGCAAATATATTGCTGGCTCTTGGTATGTTTATGTTATCACCAACAATTATTTCAATGCCGTTTAAACTGCTCATATTTATTGCGGTTGATGGGTGGGCATTAATAGTACAAGGACTTGTTTCAAGTTATAACTAAAAGGAAATTAAATGGAAATTTTACTTGAATATTTAGCTAAAGGTTTTATGATAATGCTTGCAATTTCAATGCCATGCGTACTTGTTGCAGCAGGAATAGGTTTGGTTGTCGGGATTTTGCAGGCTGTAACTCAAGTTCAAGAACAAACTATCGCAGCAGCTCCTAAGATTTTAGGAGTATTTTTGGTAATTATTATTGGAGGAGTAGGGTTTATAAGACTTTTGACTAATTTATTTCAAGAAGGTATGGTTCTTGCATTTAACACCGTTCCGCAAAGCGAAAATTTTGTTCTTGATTCAAATTATCATAAATATACAACACCTTTTGAAGGCGAAATGAAAGATAAATTTAAAAATATTGATAACATAAACGAAATTATGAAAAATCCGGGGAAAGTTCCTTATATTGACAATTACGGTAAAGCAAAATATACTCCTGCAGCAAAAACGGCAATGCCCAAACCGGATTTGGTTGAAACAAAGAAAATTCTCGGAAGATAAAATTAAATGGACACTTTCTATACAGCACTAATACAAATGTTTCCTAAAATTAACACCTACCTTATGGCAGGTGCATTAGTATTTGCAAGAATGATAGGCTTTTTTAGGTTTTGTCCCATCTTTAACAGAAAAGATATACCAGCATTAGTAAAAATTCCGTTAGCTCTTATTGTGACTATTTTTATAGTGCCGTTTTTGTCACCGGAAAAATGCTTGACCCACTGTGATTCATTTGCATTGTCTATATTACTAAACGTTGTAGTAGGGGCAATGATAGGTTATATGGCGCAACTTATAACTATTGCTATTGATTGCGGGGCAGAAATGATAAATATGCAAATGGGGCTATCATCAGCAACCGCCCTCGATCCGACTACATCTGCTCAGGTATCCATTCTTACAAAGATGATTTCGCTAATGGGTATTTTAATTTTTATACATCTTGGAGGAATTTATTGGCTATTTAAAGCATTGTTGAGAAGCTTTGAAATATTTCCTATGTATAGTTCGCATATCCCGCTTGCACAACTTATTAAAATGGATTTACTCATCAAAATGTCATCAAACACATTGTATATGGGATTACAAATAGCATCTCCCGTTCTGTTGGCGACCTTGGCGCAAGACATTATCCTTGGGGTAATTTCAAGAACAGCACCGCAGGTCAATGTATTTCAATTAAGCTTTCTTTTCAAACCTGTTTTAGGAGCGGCGATCATGGTCTGGATTTTGCCGATGTTAATGAATATTATTGAGGATTATTTCCTGAGCTTCGCAAATATAATATAGAAGTGAATTGTGAATTTATTGTTACGGTTATTATTAAAGTGAATAGGTGATTAAGTTCTTTACGGTTATTAATCCCCCCATCATTGCGAAGGAGAGTGTAAATGTTATGGCATATTAAATTTGTTTTATTTACCCCCGAAGCAATCCAGCCAGAATTGCGCAGCTTTTTCCGGATTGCCGCACCCTAACGGGCTCGCAATGACAGTTACTTCCTAACTTACTTACCTACTTATAATTAATATAAGTTTTCCAATACGTATCTGAATTTGTTACATCTTTATTCCTAGCATTTTTACCCGGTACAAAGCCATTAATTGGAGCTATATTTTCTATAGGTTCAGTAAACGGACAAGTATCATACATAGACTTTGGATCATCTTTGTGTGCAGTATAGTATCCGTCTTCATCTACTGTCGGCTGTGTATTACTTAAACTTTTTCTTGTTAATTTGTCAATATCACAAAGCACCATTTGAGCGGTATAATCAGTCGGGTGAGTTCTGTCATTATAAACCCAGGTCGCTACATATTCAGCAGGCATCGGTAGAAATGCAAATATATCAATATTTAATCTGTTTGGATTAGCAGTACCATTTATATCAACACAAACAGTCCTTCCTTCAGAATTAAATGACCATAATCTGCCTTTAGAATCAAGCCAAACGGAAGTATTATCACATATATTGCCTACTTTTATTCTTTGTCCCGAACCATCAACATTAAAAGCATACGGTCCGGGGCTTGCTCCGGCTTGAGAGTAATAAGCGGTATATTTATCTTGCAAATCTTGCGGAGAAGAAATATCAAAAAGTTTATTACCGCCATTCAATCTTGAAACAAAATCTTGTGCCCAGTCTGTAAGTGAAGAATTAAGTGCAAATCTGCCGACATCACCTTTTTCTGTATTTATCATTGCCCCAATTTGAGCAACATCACTATATGTAGAGCGGAATTGTTCTTCTAATACCTTAGCTTTGTAGTTATAAGCCAAATTTGGAATAGTCAAAGCTGCAATAGCACCTATCAATCCCAATGTAACCAAAACTTCCGCTAAAGTAAAACCTAATTTTTTATTATCAAACACTATTCAACCAATCCTCATATATTAAATTAAATTACATTATAATTATAACGTAGTTTTCGAACAAAGTCCATAGGCAAATTCAAATTAATCAGTCCGAAGAATTCCATGTTTTGTCATTGCGAGGAGGATGTAAGTCCGACGTCGCAATTCCATTCAAGATTTGCGGGGGATTACTACGTCCTCACTGCGTTCGGACTCGTAATGACATGTGTCTTGTCATTGCGAGCCCGTTTGGGCGCGGCAATCCAGACAAAGTTGTACAATTCTGACTGGATTGCTTCGGTCGTTCCTCCCTCGCAATGACGGTTATTATCATCTTGAGCCGGCAGGGTGAAAAATCTCATAGTCGAACGACCTTGGAACAGATTCTTCGCTACGCTCAGAATGACGGGATTAATAAAAGTAAAGAACTTACCAACTTATCTACTTATTCACGTTAATAATGCCTGTAACTTACAAATTGCACTACTATACTACTTCAAAACTTCTATACTGTCGTAATCCGTCAAATACGGCAAATGAGCTTCTGTTATCAATTCTCCCGGCAATAAAATAGAAATTCCCGGGGGACATTCTGCTACAACTTCTCCGGATAAACGTCCGACAGCATCACTTTTAGAAATAATTTCTTTTGGTGAAAAATAAGCTTCTCTTAAACTTTTTTTGATAATCGGAGTAAGCATTGGCATATGTTTCTTATTTTCGAGATAATAAATATCCTTGTAATTGTGAGTATCAATTTTATGTAAACATTGCGCCAAATATTCAAAATCAGAGCGTTTGTTACCGATATTTGAAAGAATTAAAAGGCCTTCATCTGATGCACTTTCAACCTCAATTCCAAAATCAATTTCTAAAATTGATTCAAGTCTTTTACCTGATAAACCATCAGCCTTTATGAAAATTTTGGTCACATCAGTTTTATAGCCAAAACCTGATTTGAGGTGATGGATAGATTTCATCTTATCAATCTCGGAACGAAGATATTTTGCATTAGATATCGCTTTAGCAAGTTGTTTTTGTCCGCGTTGACTTTGCAAATTTGCTCTGGCGGCATCAAGACTTCCCAAAAGCATTAATGACGGGCTTGTTGTATGTAAAAGCATTAAAGCTCTTTCAACATCTTCAACAGATACTTTTGAATTTTCACTTATGTGAAGCATTGAAGATTGGCTCATACTTCCACCGGTCTTGTGCAAAGAATGAACAACTATATCTGCTCCTAATTTTAATGAAGTTTCCGGCAATTTTTCATTAAAATTCCACAAACAGCCATGAGCTTCATCAACAATCAAAGGAACATCATATTTTTTACAAATATCAGCAATAGCTTTAATATCAGAAACAACACCCTCATATGTCGGATTTGTTATCCAAACCATAGAAACATCATCATTAGTTTTTAATAAATTTTCGACATCTTTTGCTTCAATATTTCCCCAAATACCCCATTCATTTAGTTTTTCAGGAATAATCCATAACGGATCTGCCCCTGATATTATCAACCCTGTCAAAACAGAGCGGTGACAATTTCTGTTTACTATAACTTTTTGACCTTTTTTAGTCAAACCCATAGCAATTGCAAGATTACCAATAGTTGAACCGTTTAACAAAAAGAAAGTTCTTTTAGCTCCAAAAGCCTGAGCCGCTAATTCTTCAGCTTCTTTAATTGGACCTGTTGCAGGTGTCAATGTACCAAGATTATCAAATTCATCTGTGGTATCTACCATTAAAGCCTTACGTCCGACTAAATTGCGAAAATCTATTAATGTTCCAAGCCCTTTTGTATGACCGGGAATATGAAATTGATAAGTAGGATTGTTATATGCAGTTTTTAACGCTTCTACAATCGGGGCTTTTATTTTAGTTTGTTTATTATTTATTGTTTTATTCGGCATAGCAACAATATACAATAAAAACTTTCAATTTCCATAAAATTGTGATACAATCTTAACACAATGAAAAAGATTGCAAAAATCATCTTGATTTCGACATTATTATTTATCCCGATTACGGTTGCAAAGGCTAATGACGAAATATCTGAAGAACTTCTTGAAACTCATCAGGCAAATGAGATCTTATTAGATTTGGATCAATCCGAGTCAAATAATGTTCCCATAGCAGATGATGAAGTAAAAAATGATGAAGTAACAGATAATACCGAAGTTGATTTCGCATTATTTGACAGACTTGATGAAAATAATGAAAAATCTGAAAATATAAAAGAGGATTCTCTTTTTGGAAAAATTTTGCATAGCAAAATAACAAGAACAGATGTCCCTACATATTTACTGCAAGATGAATTGACATTTAAATTTAAAGAAGGGCCATTTTCAAAAATACAACCATTTTTCACATATAGAGGGGCAATTAGTTCTTTTTGGAGGGCTGACAATTACACTACAAAATACGAAAATTTTGAAAACCAAGTCGGTATGTACGGTTCATTCAAAAACCCTGATTATAAATTTCAATTAACTTTTAACCCTGTCGGAGTTGAAGGAACAAGTTATTTGGAAAGATTTGTAGCTGATGCTTTTTTGGTAAATACTAGTATTCCGCATCATCAAATTGTTGCAGGGTACTCTCGAGAACAAATCGGGATAGAAGGTGGAAAATCTTCATATATTTTGCCATTTGTGGCAAGATCCCAAATTGCTAGAAACTACGGAAACACCCGTTCTTTAGCAGTAAAAGTTATAGGGAATTATCAATACGTTGATTACAATTTATCTGTCGGAAGTTCAGGAAGGTATATTCCTAATGGAATGCCCGGTGCTGAATTTAACGGGTGGATAAATTTTAAACCATTCGGCAATAAATCTGAAAAATATGGGAAATTCGTTATTGGCGGAGGTTTTAATGGCGGACATAACAGAATTGATTATAGCATTTTAAGCGGATATGTTTCATACAATCATAAGAAATTATGGACAAATTTTGAAGCTGCAATTGCTAACGGTTCAAACGGTTCAACAGGAGTAAGCGGAAATAAATCTTGCGGTTTGGCATATACTATTGGTTGGAAATTTACTCCTCATATCCAGCTTATTGGCAGAGTGGATCAATTTGACCCTAATAGGGATATTTCAGGAGATTTATCAAGAGAATATACTATAGGTTTAAACTGGTTTATAAAAGGTCAGGCATTAAAGGTTGTTTTGAATTACGTTTTTTGTGACAAACAAAATGATAAAAACAGTCATAAAATAATTTTGGCAACTCAAATTTTACTATAAATAAATCTTTATATTTTGTTGAAAAACCGTTTAAGGTTTTGTAAAATGTTTCTAAAAATAAGGGAGTTTTTATGAGTGAAGCTCAAAAACGAATTTTAATCGTTGATGATGATGATGAAATCAGGGAATTGCTTGAATTCGATATAGCAAGCAGCGGTTATTTTGTTGACACCGCCAAAGACGGATTGGAAGGTCTGAACAAAGCCCTTAATAACACTTATGACTTAATTTTGCTTGATGTAATGATGCCTAAAATGAACGGTTTTGAAGTTTGCAAAAATATTCGTCAGGCAAAACTTTCAATTCCCATTTTAATGCTTACGGCAAAAGGTACAATTGATGATAAAACAAGCGGATTTGACAACGGTGCTGACGATTATTTGGTTAAACCGTTTGACATTCAAGAAGTTTTGCTAAGAATAAGAGTTCTTCTGCGTCGTAATAATATTCAGATAGAAGAATCACCTTTATCAAATGAAGTATTGAAGTGTGGTGACATTGAAATTTTCCCGGAATCTTTGGAATGCATAATAGTAAATCGCAGAGTAAAACTTACACCGACAGAATTTGAAATTTTATATTGCTTGATGCAGCACTTTAATAATCCTGTCACTTTAGCAACATTATTAGATGAAGTATGGGGTTATGACAGTAATGAAGATGTAAGAATGCTCAGAGTTCACGTTGGAGGCTTGAGAAATAAAATTGAGCCTAATGCTAAAACTCCTAAATATCTTCATACTGTTACAAATGTCGGGTATAAATTAACTCCGTTTTCTCAAGAATAGTTATTATGAAAAAATACAGTTACGGATTAAAAAAATTAAAAATTATAGAGCAAATTGCGATAGTATTTTTTATATCTGTCGTAATACCAATTTCTATCAGTGGATTTATAATTAATAATATAAGCCAGCATACAGTAAGATACCAATTAAGAGAATCTGCAATTCTTATCGCCAATATGATATCTGATGAAATTGATTATTTCCTTAAAACAAATGAAACAACGTTAGCCCAAATAGCAGATACACTCGAATATCTTCCGTCAAAATCTTTAAAAAATAAATTTATTAAAGATGTTTCTAAGCGTTATCCAAATTGCGAAGACATTTTGATTATAAATAACCAAAAAGAACTTGAAGCCCTTATGGATAAAGCCGGATCAACCGAAAGACTTATTTTATCCACACAAATGAAGGACGGCTCTTTTCTTGTAATAATATTTAATGCCAATAATTGGGATAAGCAGTTATTTAAATCTTTGAAAAATGATAACAGACAAATTTATATTCTGGACAAAAACAATCACATGATTTCATCTCATAATTTCAGCCCTGACGGACTTAAAGATACTCTTGATCTCCTTCCTAAAGAAAAAATTGAAGAAGCTCCTGTTATCTTCGGAGACGAAAAAAACAGACCAATTGTATATATATATAGAAAAAATCCTGATCTTACCGTTATTGTAAATACTTCAGAAAAAATAACAAAACAAACTATTTTAGAAAACAGAGTAAGAATTATTTTATCCGTCCTTATTGCTATTTTAGCAATGATGGTTTTAATAGGTTTTTATATTTATTACTTGTACATAAATATAAGGCAATTATTCAAAGCCGTAATCGCCCTTTCAAAGGGTAATTACCAAAGGCAAATAAGACTTTTAACAACTTCATTCACGCCATATGAAATTGTATTTTTAGCGAATGAATTTAATAATATGGCATCTGAAATTCATAAAAATTATATTGAACTAAAACAGTTGAATGAATTTCGTTCAAATTTACTTGATACCGTAAGCCACGAACTAAGAACCCCTTTGACAAGTATTCAAGGGTATACATCTCGTTTAATGCGTCAAGATATTGTTATTGATGAAGAAACCAAACAAAAATCTCTAAGAATTATCAAAGAACAATCCGAAAGACTAAAACGTTTAATTGATGATCTTCTTACTATCCCTGATATTGAAGGCATGAGACTTAGAACAGTTAATGCTCCAATTTGGCTTAGTGAAGTTTTAGAACAATCTGAACTGCTTTTAAGAAAACGTAATGGCCGAGAAATTATTGTAAATATAGATGAAAAATTCCCGCAAATTTTTGCTGATAAAGGCAGACTTGAACAAGTTTTTGTCAACTTGTACGAAAATGCAATAAAATACGGATATCCTGAAACCCCTATTATTGTAAATGTAAAACAAAATAAAGATAAAGCTGTAATCGAAATCAAAAATAAATGTGACAAGATTCCCGAAAAAAAACTTAAAACCCTTTTTGATAAATTTGTACGTCTTGATGATGAAATGACAAGAACAACAAGAGGAACTGGATTAGGTCTATTTATTGTTAAAGGACTTGTTGAAGCAATGGAAGGAACTATTGTTTTAAGTTCTGATGATGAATTCGGCTTCTGTGCAACAATAACATTGAATATTGTCGAAAATGAGGAATTGTAATATGAATTTCATGCAATTCGCCATTGAAGAAGCTCTAAAAACTACAAAAGATGTACCTGTTGGAGCAGTAATTGTAAAAGATGGTAAAATTATAGCCCAAACACACAATACCAGAGAAATTGATAATGATATTACATCTCATGCAGAAATTTTAGCCCTGCGTAAAGCCGAAAAAGTATTAAATAATTGGAGACTTGATAATTGTGATATATACATAACTCTTGAACCTTGTCCGATGTGCGGTTGGGCGATTCTACAATCAAGAATTAAAAATGTCTATTTTGGAAGTTATGATACAAATTACGGGAGTTTTTCTTCTAAAATTAATCTAAGAAAACTTTCAAATTTTTCCACAAACATTTACGGAGGAATTATGGAAGAAGAATGTGATGGAATATTAAAAGACTTCTTTAAAAAGCTAAGAAATACCTGAATTATTTACCCCTCTTGAGCTATCCCTGTTTCATAACCGGGAACAAGCAATGCTAAAGGAATTATTCTGCCTATTTTTGAACCTAATTCAGTTTCTTTGTTCATCATAGAAACAGCCATACACAAATCATCAACGTGAGGTGCAAAATCTGTTGCTCTTACCCCCCTATTAACTTTTCTATGGTAAAGCTTTTCATTTATCAAATTAGAAACTCTGTTACCTGCAAAAATTCCTGCACTTAAGAAAGTAATTGTACCAATAGCCCTAGGTAAGTTTTTCAAACAAGCGTTTACAACCTTTAAAACTTTGCCTGTACTTTTAAACTGTGGAATATTTTTTTCATATTTAGCAATAAATTTGTCATAAGCTTCTGCACCTGCCCATACACAACCGACAGGAACAAGAACATTGCCCAATATTTGATTTAAAACCTCACGCTTTTTAGCCTTCAAATTAGCTTTACTATCAACTAATGCACCACCAATAAAGCCTCCCAAGACAGAACCGGAGGCAATAGCAATAATATTGCCGGGTTTTTCAAGATTAATTACTTTGCCTTTAGGAGCATATTTAAATAATGCCCAATCTTTTATAGGAGTTTTAAATATTTTTACAGGATTTAAAGAAAATCCTTTACGCTTTGCCATAACTGCCAAAACAGGTGTCATACCTGCCGCAGCAGATGCCAAAACAATCGCTTTTTGCTTTACTGACATATTGTTTTCAGTACTACTGCCAAAACCGATATTATATGTATTTTTCTTTATGTATGAGGTATTTGTATCAATTTTGCTTATCATCACAGTTATCCTACATTTTTAAAATACCAAAAACAAAACAAAAATTTTATTGCTAGTATCGGCTAAAAAATTAATATCTTGTAATATAATCACCAATAATAAGTGTAGCAAGAATACTTTATATGTAACAAAATATTAAAATTGAAAAATTATAAAGCAAAAAAACATCTTGACTGTTATTAAATATTTATTGAAACGAAAGAATAGTCATGTCTATAAGAATCCCCACCGCAAATATAAATAACGTAATTTCAAGAAACGTTGTAAAACAAATGGCAAGTGACGGTTTTTTGCCTGTTATTGCGCTTGAAGCTTTCGTTGAAGCAGGAAGGACTTATCAAGCTTATCAAAGAGGTGGATTTGATGAAGCAAGAGAAAGAATAACAGAAGAATTTTCAGGTGCAATATTTTGGTTAGGCGGGGTCACTGCATTAAATGCTTTATTTGAAAAATTAGGGCAAAAATTACTAAAATTACCTAACATAAACGTTTCAATAGCAAAAGATGACGTTCATAATCCTCTTGCAAACTTTTTAGAACACGAAAGAACAAAAGATGGTGCAAAAATTCTTGAAAAAACTATGGCAAGATTTAAATTTGCAAAAGTTATTTCAAGTGTATTGATTGCAAATGCTTTTATCGGATTTATACTGCCAAAAGTAAATCAGGCAATAACCCGCTCTTATCATAAAAATAAAAAGAATGAAAATGGTGATATTGTTCAACTGACAAATCCTTCATTTACACAAAAACCATCGCTGGATAATTTTGCTCAACCTAATGATAATAAGAAAGATAAGAAAGATATCTCATTCGGATTAAATTTATTAACACTGGCAAATAAATTTGAAAGCGACAGAAATTATAAACTTCTTGCAGTTGATGCCGGAACTGCATCAGGACGTGCTTATTCTGCAAGAAATAATGACGAAAGAGTTGAAATTTTATTTAGAGATTTAAGTTCAATATACTTCTACATGTTCAATATGCAAAATATGAACAACTGGTTGAACAGAATTGAACAAGGTTCACCGACAAGAATTGATCCGGTATCCGCAGAATTTGCAACAAAATACATGCAATCATATGTGGAAGATGCAGGTATATCTACTCAAGCCGGCAGTGCAAAATCTGTTAAAGCAGAACAATTTGAGAAAGATATGTTTGGTAAAAAAGTTGAACTACCATCAAGCTTTGACGGTAAATTCCAAGGTGAAAAAATAAAAATAATTTCACTTGAAGATTTCAAAAATATTCTCAGAAACGAAGAACAATATAAAGCACAAATAAAAGAATTGGAAAAAGTGGCAGATGCAATGTCAACTCTCCAACCGCAAATTAAAGGAGTTTCAATCCTTACTCAGGAACAGGCAAAAGCAGTTCTTTCCGGCGGGCATATAAATAACCCTGAATTCTTAAAAGAATTCTTTAAAAACAGATTTGGTAAGAAATTCATGAATCAATATAAATTTGTTGCCCAAAATGAACTTGACAGTTATAAACAAGAACTCGTTGATTATGTAAAATCAATAATTAAAAAAGCAAAATCAACAACATCAGGCGAAATAACAAGCAAAATGTTGAGAAAAGCTTCAAACCACAATCTAAAGATGAACGCAATTAACTGGGGTGCAGGATTTATAACATCTGCTATGTTCCTATCTACATTTATACCAAAACTTCAATATCAAATAACAAAATGGCGAACAGGTTCAAACGAATTCCCCGGAACTGCTCAATTTAGAGAAGAAGAAGGAGTAAAGAAATAAAGGGGCAAATAGAAAGAATATAATTGAATTACCCAAACTAATAATAGTAATAAAAAAGACCTGAAAAAAATTTTTTCAGATCTTTTTCGACTGTCAATCAAATTTTAATACAAATTAAACTGCAACTTTCATTGTTTTTTCAATAATTTCATTAAAGCTGTCAGCTTTTAAAGAAGCACCGCCGATTAAAGCACCGTCGATATCAGATTTAGACATTTGTTCTTCAATTGTAGAAGGTTTAACTGATCCGCCGTAAAGAATTCTGATTGAATCAGCAGCAGCTTGACCTGCAACTTCAGCAACAACGCTTCTAATCATTTTGATAACTCGATTTGCTTCTTCAGCATCACAAGATTTACCTGTGCCGATTGCCCAGATTGGTTCGTATGCGATAACAGATTTTGCAACATCATCAGAAGATATTCCATCTAACGCAGCACGAATTTGAGATGCAATCCAAGAATCTGTCACACCTGCTTCTCTTTGTTCTAAAGATTCACCGCAGCAAATAATTGGAGTTAAACCGCCTGCAATAATAGCTTTAGCTTTTTTATTAATCATTTCATCAGTTTCAGAAAAGTATTGTCTTCTTTCTGAGTGGCCGATAATAACAAAAGAGCAGCCTGCATCTTTTAACATTTCAACGGAAATCTCACCGGTAAAAGCACCTGATGATTCCCAGTGGCAATTTTGACCTGCAACATATAATTTACTTCCGCTGCAGCCGCAATCACAAGGAATTTCAGCAACTTGATTAATTGAAGTAAATACAGGCGCAATTACAACTGTCGGCAATTGAACTGCTGAAAATTTTGATACAAAAGATTTAATTCCTTCATACAAAGCTTTAGCATCACTTTGACAAAGATTCATTTTCCAATTTCCTGCAATAATAGGTTTTCTTGACATAATAAATTCTCCTTTATAAGTATTACCTGACACGCATATTCTATATTAAACAAAAAACATTATCAATAGTTATAATAACTATAAAAAACAAGACATTATAATCTAAACAAACAGTCTGTTCTATACAAATTTACTCTTATACTCAATAGTAAAATCCAAAATTTTTGCAATAAGTTCAAGCTCCTTAACAGAAAGAGATTCTCTATAAAACTTTCCGTTAAGACTGTCCCGTGTATAAACTTTTCCTGAAATATCAGACATTTTGTCTGCAAGCTGAGCCATTGTCATCTGATTTAGGGCAAGCTGAACTTTTACATACCTTTTGATATCCATACAGATATTATATTTTACTTGACAGTATTAGCGAATTAGTATATTATATGTGTCATATTCAACATAATAATGTTGCATTCAACACATTGATATGGAGGTCAAATGAAAAATATTAACAATCCTGCTTTCACACTAGCTGAAACGCTCATAACTATAGGCATAATCGGGGTTGTGGCGGCTTTGACTATTCCGCCGCTAACAACAAACATTACACACAGGAAACTCAAATCTCAGTTTGAAAAAGCTTATTCTGAGGTTAATCAAGCTGCACGCGCGTTTTATGCCGACACAGATTCCTCAGTTCATGATTATGATGTTAGTATTTCAAACGCATCTCATAATGAAGAAGTTTTGGAAAAATTTATGTCATATTATAAAAGCCCATCTGTTATACGTGGAGGTGGTATGATGAATTGGGCTGCAGCAGATAGTAAAAATGGGATAAAAAATTTAAATTTAAACGGAATGGAAACCCCTAAATATCCGTGTGATAGATCTTATGCTATTTCAGATATTATCGGTCGAATGTGGGTATTAGATGACTCATCATCAGCATATAATTTTGGACCAAAAATCTGTATTGATATAAACGGGATTGACAAGCCAAATCGTTGGGGATATGACAGGTTTGTTTTCGTTTTTACCGAAGATAATGCGGTTGTTCCGTATACCGGACAAAAATGGGAATCACTAAATCCTCAACAAGCTGCTTCTAATGCTATTGCAAGAGGGTGCAGTTATGATTTAGGAGAAGAAAACCCTGCACATACCTGTGCTTATTTTGCGTTAAGAAACACAAGTCCGACCGGTAACGGTGATTATTGGAATGATTTTTTGAAGTAATTAGTATCTAAATCCGTCTGCTTTCATTCGGTCAATAACTTCTTGCAATTTTTCATCGGAACAAACGTAAGATATTCTGAAATATCCTTGGCCGTATTTCCCGAATGCATCACCGGGAACTACTACAATACCTGATTTTTCAAGCATATCTTCACAGAATTTGAATGAGGAATTGTAATTTCTTGGAATCGGAAGCCATAAATAAAAAGTCGTATGAGGAATATCCGCATCATCAATTTCCCAGCCTAATTCTCTCAAACCTTTTATCATAATAGCTTGTTTTCTTCTATAGCCGGCATTTCGCTCTAAAATATAGTCGTCTCCTTCAGGCGAATTCATAATATATGCACAAGCTTTTTGTAAGGCTTTAAAAATACCATTATCAATAGTTGATTTAGCCTTGGCAAATCTGGAAATCACATCAGAATTCCCGCAAATCCAGCCCAGTCTCCAACCGGTTATTGCATAAGGCTTTGAAAGACTGAACATTTCAACTGCTATATCTTTCGCACCTTTAAGTTCTAAAACGCTGAAGGGTTTATCTTCTTCGTAAAAATACAAATCACAATATGCCGCATCAGCAATCAATAAAATATTATGCTTTTTACAAAAATCAACAACCGTTTGAACATATTCTTTTGTCGCTGAAACCCCTAAAGGATTGTTCGGATAATTTATAATAACAGCCTTTAATTTTGAAGCATCATACCCATCTTTTATCATTTGATTATATGTTTCTTCCATATTTGGCTGATAATTATTTTCTTTAGTTAAAGGAATTGAATAAGCTTTTCCGCCTGCGATTTGAATCATTTGCCCATATGACGCATACCCGGGATCCGGAACCATTATTATTTCTTTTTCTTCTTCATTTGATTTCGGATTAATTAAAAATCTTATCAAATTAGCAAGTCCGTCTTTTGAACCTAAAAGAGAAAAAACCTCTTTGTCAGCATCAACTTTAACTCCAAAGCGAGTCAACATTCTTTGAGCAACAGCCTGCCTAAAATAAGCTTCCCCTCTTGTAACAGAATAAGTATGAATATTGTCTTCTGTTAAAAACTCTTTTAGCTTTTCAATTAAAGCTTGCGGAGGATTGGCAGTCGGAGCACCCATAGAAAGTGATATAGGGGCTCTGTTTTTTTTAGCTAAACTATCTGCCAATTGAGCAGTTTTTTCTTTAAGCTTTACCATAATATAGGTATCTATAGACATTGCATATTCATTAAATAAGTGTTCCATGTTTATCCCTTCTATTTTTACTTTCAGCTAATGTTTTATATTTATTTTAGGCCTGCATTTGCATAGGACCTTCCAATGAAGCCGTTACAAACTGTTTTGTATAAGGGGTTTCCTGTTTTAATAATTCTTCGGGAGTACCCTCAAAAACAATCTTGCCGTCATATAACATAATAACTCTATCGGCAGTTCTTGTAATTGTAGACATTTGGTGAGTTACAACAATTGATGCTGCATTGATTTCATGTTTCAAACTTACAATATAATCTTCAATCAAAGTTGATGACATCGGATCTAAGCCTGCAGTCGGTTCATCATAAAGAATTGTATTTGGATTTGTTACAATAGCACGAGCAAAGCTTACACGCTTTTGCATACCACCTGACAATTCTGACGGGAATTTATTTTCTATACCTTTCAAACCGACAAGTTCAAGCTTTTGAGAAACAATATCCCTTATTTCATTTTCTTTATATTTTTTTCTCAAATCTTTTCTTTCGTGAAGTGCAAATGAAATATTATCAGCAACATTTAGAGAATCAAAAAGTGCTGAATATTGAAAAACCATCGCAATATCACCATCAGAAGTTATAACCTCTCCGCTATCATAAGGTATTAAACCGCAAATAAGTTTTAAAACCGTACTTTTACCTGAACCTGAAAACCCGACAATTGCAAGGATTTCACCGTCATTGACTTTGAATGATATATCATTTATAACGGTTTTTTCATCAAATTTTTTTATTAAATTTTTGACTTCAATACTCATAATAATATCCTTACACAAATTAAAAGAAAAATAAAACTGCAAATACCATATCTAAAATTACAATTGCAATAAAAGACCAAACTACAGCCTTATTTGTAGCAAGCCCGACACCTTTAGCTCCTCCTGAAGCAAAATATCCGCAAGTACAGCTGATAAGAGCAATTGTCGCACCAAAAGTCATAGCTTTTAATAAGCATACACCCAAATCTTTCATATATAAGCCGAGCCATGCCGAGTCAAAATAAGCTCTATAAGGCAAGCCGCCAAACATATCCGCCGTAACTGCCCCAAGTATAACCCCGACAACTGATGCCAAAATTACAACAAAAGGCATCATAATTGCACCTGACAACACTCTTGGAACAAAAAGATAACTTACAGAATCCACATTTAAAACATCAATTGCATCAACCTGCTCGGTAACTCTCATTGTCGCAAGCTCAGATGCCAGTGAAGAACCAATCATTGATGTAATTGCAAACCCTGACATAATTGCACCGACTTCTCTAACTATCAACATAGTCATCAAAAGCCCGACGAAATTGCCTCCTCCTTGTTTGACCATTTCATGAGCAACCTGAGAAGCAACAATAATAGATGTCATGCCAACAATCGACAATGTTATGGGTAAAGAACTTACTCCAAACCTGTCACATTGGACCAACAATTCCTTTTTCCTAATTTCGCCTTTGCATATACTTTTGAAAACATGCATACCCATTTGAGCAATTTTACCCAATGTATCAAGAAAATTCGCAAATTCTATAAGAAAATGAGAAAATACTTTATACGTAGCCGATTGCTTCAAATATTTACGCAAAGTTATCATACGCAGATTATACTAAAAAAATACTAAAATTTCACTATCATGCAAACGTTTATCTAATTCATACTTTCAGACAAACTTTTTATAACACTAAAGTATATTTTCATTTTTGCTTCGGATTCGCCAGCTAAAATTTCTAAAATCTCCTTACCGTAAGGTTTGTTTACTATATCTGATTTGGAAAAATAATGTATATCCAATTCAAGAATTTTAGCAATTTTTAAAAAATTTTCTAATTTCGGACTTGAAATTCCGGATTCAATCCTATAGATTTGCTTTTCATCAATTCCGCTTAACTCTGCAAGTTCAAATTGCGAAAGTTTCTTCTTTTTTCTTGCCAGCCTTATTTCATTTCCAATAGATTTTCTATCAAAATTATCGAGCAATTTTCTAACCTTTTTATTTATTTTAGATTATTTTTGTCTAATTCTACAGTATAATTTTGTCTTATGCTATTGAAAATCAGACAAAAATATACTATAATTATTTTAAAGGAGGCAAAAATGAACTTAGTAAAAAATAAAAAATGCAGGGGTAAATGTAGGGGTAAATATAATACCCTCGCCCCTTGTGGTGACAAAAACATTTTTAATTTGTTAACTTTTCATTGCAAAAGCCTAGCAAAATCATGTCATTCAGAGGTGCAAATTTCCGAGATTCCACGCTTTGCTCTGAATGACACGGAAATTTGCACCGTGGAATCTCCTATTGTTCAATCAATGAAAAGTTTACAATGCAATAAGAAAGCAACTTTCACTCCTCACCGGAGTGGGTATTCTGCTGCAAACTCTGACAAGACTCCACGACTACTGCGCTCCGCGGGGTTTACATTAGCGGAAGTCCTCATAACAATCGGAGTAATCGGAGTAGTAGCAGCGATATCTCTGCCTACACTTTTAACTAACGTCCAAGAAAGAGTAAGAAAAGAACAGGTAAGAACCGCTAAGTATAAATTAACTACTTCAACAAGTAAGATGAATGCAGATGGTCAAATGATACCTTATGAAAATACTCACGAATTTATCAAGGTATTATCAGGACATTATAAAATAATATCAGAATGTGACAATAATCATTTAGAAAACTGCTGGCCTGCAAAAGTAATAAATATACCAAAACCAGACGGAACATTTGAAACAAAGAACGTAAGTACAATTAAAACAGGAGCAGATTTACAAGCAATAGCACTTGGAACAAAACAAACAGAAACAAGAGGA
>JAFUSQ010000072.1 GCA_017467605.1 bacterium
CGCTAATTATTTGTAACACTCGACATTAAAGTGGACAACTCGCTTTAATGTCACCCTGAACTTGATTCAGGGTCTATTATTATTTTGACGCTCAAACAAGTCCACTTTTATTGTTGTCTCGTGTAACAATAATTGCTCACTTCGTGGAGGTCGAACCAGATGACCTTTTTACTTGACATGTATAGTAACGACGTAGCTTATCATTCTGAGCCGCCAGAGGCAGATGATAATTAAATTCTAGTAACTGCCTTTACGCATCAATTCTGATAATTTTAATTCTTTTGGTGCTGAAGATGTTTTTTTAGGTTTTTCAACAGGAGTTATAACATCTTTAAAACTTGATAGCCCAACTTTTGAACTATTATCCTCTTTCATCATAAAAATTTCTTGCAATATTGAAATTATGTTACCCATAAATATTTCTCCTACTCGTATTATAACGCACGTTTTTCTATATATATCATTCATTTAAACGATTTGGGGGTAAAATATAATCAGACTTTATGTTATATTCAAGGTGTAAATATAAAAGGAACAAAATTTGAATAACGGTTATTATGAAAATTTGGATATAAATTTTACCTCAGCTTTGAAATTGTACGAAGAAAATTATACGCATAATGAACTTATAGAATTTTTAAAATCAGGGAATATTGTACAAAAACAAATTTCTGCTTTAAGGCTTGATGGAATCTATTCTCAAAATGATGCGGAAGTATTACTATCGAACCTGACGGGACAAGACGGTAAAGTTAGAGAAGCTGTTTCTTTAAGACTTGTGGAATTTATGTCTAATCCTGAATATTTGCAATTCTTTGAAGGTGAAAAATATTGCCAAATATTTTTAGATGCAATAATTGATATCAACGGAAATATTTGCAGAAATTCAATCTGTGCCATTTCAAATTTGAAAAATGATGCCGGATTTTATAAAAAATTTTGCCCTATGCTGGTAGATTTAACAAATAATCTGCTTAATTTGATAGAAATGTTTAATTTCAAAGAAGGCAAGTATAAGGTTAATAAGGAAGTTTTCAAATTATATTGGTGTTTAGAAACAATTTATGAATTTTACGATAAAATCAATTTTGAAGATTTAAAAAATATTCTGTTGCGTGCCAAAAATATTCAAGAATACACAATTAGAGAAAAAGCAGCAAAAATTCTTTCAAGAAACCTTAATGACAAAGAACTTAACCAAGCAAGAGAAGAATTAAAAAATGATTCAAACTACTATGTAAGACGTTTTTAAGTTTTTTGAGCTTTTTTTGCATCAATCAAACTATCTACAAGCATACCAATACCATAACCAACAACCCCGAGAACAGTACAAGTTATCGCTAACGGTTTAAATTTAAATAATTCTTTAAATGACCCGCCTTTATACAATTCTAATAGTTTACCCCCGATAGGGGCAAGAAAGCCTAAAGAAGCACCGCTTATTTTAGCAATATTAGAGCCTTGAACTTCTTGAACAGAATCCTCAGCATTTTCTTGTTCGGGAACTTCAACTTTAGTTTTTTCAGTTTTTTGTTCTTCAACCGGATTTGAAGTAAATGTTGTCTGAGCTGTATTTTGAGAATTTTGGAAAGTATCAGTCTTAATTTCGGGTAATTGACCAAAATTCATGCCTGACATCAACAAATCATTATCATAATTATTCGCGCAAGGGGTAAATAAACTGTTATTAAATACATTTTTATTGGCAGAAAGTGTAGTACTACCTGTCAACGATAAATTATTACTCAAATTCGGATTTAAATCTACACGAGGAGCCATTTTTATAAGTTAAAACCTTTCCAAAAAATAACCTAACCTTAACCTTTAACCAAATATATAAAGTATTTTTTTTGAATGGAATTGCAATGAAATCGATTTTTGTTACAAAAGTTTAATTTTTTGTGGTATACAGAATTTATGGAGAAGAATTTTTACGGGATATTCAAAACTTTTTTCAAAGTCGGGACATTGCTTTTGGGCGGGGGATATGTGATATTACCGCTTTTAACAAGTGAACTTGCTGACAAAAAAAAGTGGATAACCTCAGATGAATTAGTAGAATTTTATTCAATAGGGGCATCTTTACCCGGAATAATTGCCGTAAATACCGCAATTTTTACAGGTCGTAAGCTTTTAGGTACAAAAGGCGCAATTGCAGCAATAACAGGTGTAATATTGCCTGCATTTTTGGCAATTGTACTTCTTGCATCAATTATCAATGAAATAGTTGAAATAGCTTCTGTCAAATACATTTTTTGGGGTGTGGGAATAGGTGTCATAACCCTTTTATTCCTTGCTGTTAAAGAAATGTGGAAAAAATCTGTTAATGATAAATTTTCGGCAATCATATATATAATTTGCTTAATACTTGCACTTACAAAAAAAATTCCGCTTGCATTAATAATAACATGTGCAATAATTATGGGGATTTTATACCATAGATGGCAATATAAAACAAAGGAGGTTAAATAATGAAATTATTTGCTCTTTTGTTTTTTCAATTTTTTCATGTCGGGATATTTTCATTTGGCGGGGGGTATGCTACATTACCGTTTTTGTACGATATTGCAGAAAAATACCACTGGTACAGTTCAAAACAATTAACCGATATGCTTGCAATAGCATCAATTACCCCCGGACCTGTAGGGGTAAATGTTGCTACTTACGCAGGATTTACAACTTCAGGAATATTTGGAGCATTAATTGCCACAAGTGCAATAATTTTACCATCATTTATAATCGTTACAATTATTTCAAAATTTCTCGATAAATTTAAAACAAATGAAATGGTTCAAGGAGCAATCCACGCGTTAAAACCCGCAGGCTGCGCACTTTTATCAGCAGTTGGAATAAGATTGTTATTCACATCAAACCTGCATTTAATTGGAACAATAATACTTTTGATATTAATATCAACGAGTTTTGTAAAAAAACAAGACCCATTGTTTTATCTTGGGATATCGGCCTTAATCGGTTTGATTTTAGGACATTTTAATCTGATTGGAGTTTAAAATTTTACAGGGTAATCGTCCATAATTTTCCAACCGTCTCTGCGAATTAATGCCGCACAAAAATGTGAAATTCCTGTAGTCAGCCCATCATTCATTGCAATTCTTCCATTATCAGCACCACACTTTGTTTTTAATTCATCTCTGGTTAATTCAGGATATTGGCTTGCTATAAATAATCCGTTTTCATTATTTACTATAGAAAATCCAAAAACATCTCTGCCTGCAATTTTTTTTACTTTTGTAGGAGATGTATATATAAAAAATGTTATTCTCATACTTACGTCAGAAGCCATTTTTCCTGCCCAAAAGGCAATAGATGTACCATTCATAAAACTGTAACAAGCTCCATTTGAATCGGTATACGGAGTATCTCCATTTGCAGGATAGTATTTGATTAATTTTTCACATTCATCTTGATTGTATTTAAAATTTATTTTTAAGTGCGGAGCAAGATAGGTATCAAAAACTTTTGCAGATTTTTGAGGAGACCATGTGCCTCCCATATTTTTAACAACATCAGTCATATCAAACCCGACTCCTTGTTCTTCTTCAGCAAGTTTCACTGCATTAGCCATAATCGCAAAAGAATCTTTTAATCTGCTTTCTGTTTGATGTTTATAAATTTTTGTCATGAGTGACGGGATTGTCATTGCAGCAACAATCCCGATTATGCCGATTGTTATCAAGACTTCTGCCAAAGTGAAGGCAACTTTTTTGCCCCCTCTCCCTTCCCTCACCCGCCCTCCGGGCACCCTCTCCCACTCAATTGATGTTGTGGGAGAGGGAAAGTTTATTTTTTGAATTTCTAAACCTCTCCCACAAGGGGCGAGGGTATTAACATTTACCCCTGTCATTGCGAGCGAATGAAATGAGCGTCGCAATCGCAACACCTTGCAGAATTTGCAGGGGATTACTACGTCCTCACTACGTTCGGACTCGTAATGACATAAACAGTCATTGTGATGAGTGGAGAATATATTATTATTTTTAATGCTTTCTAAATCCTGCTCATTAATTCCATGTGTCATATTGATATTATCCTCATTTTTATAAGTATTACTTTTATATTATACATGTATTGCATATATTTTTCAAGCTTAAATCAAAGTAACACCAAATTTTTTATTAACACAACCCTTTATAGAATTATAAGGGGGTATTTATGCAGTTAAAAAAGGAACTTGGGAAAAACATACAAAAATACAGGAGACTTAACAAAATTACACAAGTTAAACTTGCCGAAATGGTTGATATTGAAATAAACAGTATTAGTTCTATTGAAACAGGTAAATACTTTCCTTCTCCGGATAATCTGGTGAAAATCGCAAATTCTCTTAATGTTTCTCTTTCAGATTTGTTTGATTTTAAACAGGCATATACATGTGAAGATTATTTAAATGAAATACAAAAAAATTTGCAATTAATTACCGCAGATAAAACAAAATTATCTGCGATAAATACATTTATTAAAAATTTACTGGTATGATAATCAGAGACTTTCCGGATTTGTAATATCAATAAATTGCTGCATTAACTCATCTTTGTTTGGAATTGTACATGTTTTTCCGTCTGTAACCATTTTTAGTAATTTTTCCTCTTGCGGAGTCAATTTATTTTTGGTTATATTTAGTTTTTTCTCCGGTGAACCAACCATTTTTTCAAAAACTTCTGAATTTTTTTGATTTCTTGAAATCAGTGCATCTGTTAATATATCCAGTTGTGCTTTATCAAAGTTACAAAGTACTACAGGTTGAATTTTTGCAATTTGTTCATCAGATATTTTTACATTGTAAACTTCTCTTATATCTTTACCAAGCGAAGTAATTTTACCTGATATTTTGTATTCACATTTGTTATTCACCCAACCATTAATATCAAAATTAAAGTTCAATTTAAATCCAAAAAAGTCTATGTACTGATTAAAATGTAACGGTTCACATGTACGCAAATCAGCATAATACCTTTGAGAAAGAATATCTAATTTTGTTAAATAGTCAATAGCTCCGCCATTATTTTTTAATTGAATTGCCGCATTTTCATTAACGGCCTTTTGATCATCTATGTTTATCGGCTGAAGGGCACTAACACTTATTGGTAAAGAAATTCCCAAAAATAATAATATTGCTGCTAAGTTAAATTTTTTCATACTCTTAATTCCTTATCTTATATATTTATCTAAAACGAAAACAAATCTTGAAACATTTGATTAGAATCATCTGCATTCAATATATTGCAAGCTCTATCATTCAGTATTACATTCATCAACGCTGCATCAGATGCTCCAAATGAAGAAATATTTATTTCACTCGGATTTTTTAACATGTTATTTTTTGCACCTTTATTGCGTTCTTCTTCCTGCAAAATTGAATCACCCACAGCAAGAAGTTGCTGTTTAGTAAAATCACATCGAATTTTAGGTTCAAAAGTCATTATGGTAGCTTGTGAAGCATCAACTCCATATAAACTCTTAAACATATCATTTATGCCTGTAGATTTTGCTACAAAATTCAATCTGCATTTGTTATTAACCCAACCCTCAATTCTTACGTTAAAATTAAAATCAACCCCGCCGATATTAGAATTTAAACTTTCACTATATGGTTTACACATCATAACATTATCTGCAAGCTTATTCCCTGTTGGTCTGACAGTTTGTACAACATTTGTATTTTGACGTGATTGGGCTGCCGGACTTGCCGTTTTAGAAGTTGGAGTAATTTTTCTTGTAGTTGTCACAACAGCAAATACCTGTGTTCCTACAAGTGACAATACTAACAAAGTAATTAAAAAATATATCTTTTTCATATTTTCACCTTTGATGTTATTATATAGCATATTAAAAAATTTTTTATAATACGTTTAAATGGTATTTTGAAAAATTTTATTATATATTTATAACGAGAGTGCTAATCTAAAGGTTCGGATATGGATAAAAATTCAAACAATGAAATGATGATGCTTGGAGTCGGAATTTTAATAATCGGTCTAATATTAGCTATATATTCCATATCCACATATGTTGAAATTAAAGACCTTGGAGAAAAAATTGACTTTGAAATGATTGACGATAACAATCAACTTTCTTCCACTGATAAATACTATAAATATTTAGCCATAGCCGATTTTTTAAAGAAAAAATTAGAAAAAAATAAAAATATTCCCATAAAAAATTCTTCCTGCATATATCTTGATTATGCTCAGCATAACGCAATTGAATTATACAGATTAACAAGTAAAAAAATGGACTCCGATATAACTAAAAAAAATGTTGCGGCAGGAAATATAAGAACTTTGTATAATGCTCTTGATAATTATAAAACATGTAAAAAATCATATGAATACAAAACGGAATTAGGAAATTTGCTGGACGAAATAGAAAAAGCCGATAAACTTGGCGCAGACAGAGAAGAACGTATGAATAATTTTCTAAACGGTTCCAACTACGAAGACATTTTACATGAACAAGGCATTGAAGAACAAATTACCCCCGAAACAACTGAACAATATGAAGAATATGAAAATCCGGGAGTGAATATCGTTCCTGAAAAGAATGAAGAATAGTTCTTTACGGTTATTAATCCCTCTGTCATTGCTATATATGTCAAACAATTCGTTACATATTTAACAAAAATTAAATCTAGTTCTACCTCCACGAAGTGAGCAATAAATGTTATACGAAACAATAACAAAAGCGGATTTGTTTGAGCGAAGCGAGTTATCCGCTTTAGGTTGAGTATATTACATTTATTAGCGAACAAAGTGATGGTCGAGAGTTTCTTTCTGCCCGCTTTCTTTGCGGTCAAAGAAAGCGGGCTATTAAAAATCAAACGAATTTTGTTAAACAGAGAATCCGTCTCCGACGGGTCCTCCGGACAGGGAAACTTTTGACGTCAAAAGTTTCACAAAACCGGAGCACAGAACTCCGTTCGTAACCAACTGTAACGCTCAAC
>JAFUSQ010000006.1 GCA_017467605.1 bacterium
AAAATCAGTTTGTTTTCGTCTTTGTTTGGAAAATGATTATTTATATTTTCTAAAAATCCTCTTGGATCACCGTAAGTAAAATTGTCATAAGTTCCGATTAACAATGCCCCTGTGTGCTGAATTTTTTCGACTTGTGAAAAATTGCTGTCACGCTCAACAAAAACATTATCTAAAATATTATTGAAAACCCAACCATAAGCAGTTTTTCCTATACATTGAATCCAACCCAATAACTCAAATGGAAGCAATTTGTTTCCATTTCCCGATTCAACCATTTTTTTAATAAATTCTTTTTCTTGTTCTGTTACGACACTCAAAAGATGTTTTATATTGGCAGGACTTAATAAGAAAAAGTGTTCAACCCTTTTGTCATTATGTCGTGATAAATAATAAATAACCTTATTTGCACCAAGCGAGTGCCCTGCAAGAATTATGTGTTTATAACCTTTATTTTCTGCAAAATCTAAATATGCCTCAATATCTTCATCAGTATAATTAAAATCTTCGTTCCAAGAGCCTATTATTTCTTCTTGTTTGGTTTTTACATTCATAGTTCTTATTTGTCCGAATGCGTCATTAGTTTGGGCATAGATAAAATCAATATTGGCACTATTTAAGGTATCGCCGAAATTATAGTAAAAAGGATTAGAGTAAAAATTGCCATGTATTCCTGTTATTGTAATCATAACGGTATCGGGGTTTTGTGTATTATTAAACAAAACTCCGTCTAATAATATTCCTCTTTTTGTTTCGACTTGCAATTCTTTCATTTTACTAATTCCCTTTGTCTTATTATGCACTTATGCTTAAAACTGTTATAACACGCATTACAAGAAACGCATTTTGAAACATCGCTTTCTTTATTCAAAAATTTATTAGGCAAATCCGGTTCTCTTAATAACGGTCTTGAAAGTGATAATAATTGTATATTTGTATTATTTAAAATATTTTCCATAACAGTTTTACTTCTTAAACCGCCTACAACAATAACAGGTGTTTCAACGGTATCAGCTAATTTTGAAGCAAAATCTACAAAGTATCCCTCATTAACAAGCGGTCTTATTCCCGCAACGGATGTTCCGTTTCCGCTCACTTCAATAGAGTCAATACCGTTTTTAGATAATATTTTGCATATTTCAAGACTTTCATTTTCGTCTAATCCGCCTGAATAAAAATCAGAGCAATTTATTTTAATTGTTATGTGTAAATTCGGTGCAATTTTTCTTATACCCTGTATAATCTCAACTAAAATTATTGAACGATTTTCAGTATTGCCGCCGTAATTATCTATTCTATGATTTACCAAAGGACTTATAAATCTGCTTAAAAAGAAAAAGTGAGCCGCATGGATTTGTACTCCGTCAAAACCTGCTTTTTCTGCTCTTTTGGCAGATTCTATAAACCACGAAACAACTTCTTTTACATCATCGGTTGCCATTTCATCAACTTCAAACTGTCTGCCGTTTTTATAATATCCGCCTAATGCAAGTTGAGCGATTATAGCACAATTATTTTTGTGAATAATATCAGTTAATTTTTTGTATTGCGGTATAAGTTCATCATTGGATAATCTCATCATTCCGTCAAAATATCGGTCATTGTCTGAAACACTCGTAAATCCGTTAATTATAAGACCGACACCGCCTTTTGAGAGTTCATCATAAATTTGATATGCACTATCATCAATGCTGCCGTCAAGTTTTGCTATACCTTCCCAAGTTGCAGAACGAACAAGACGATTTTTTAATTTTAAATTATTTAGTTTAACTTCTTCAAATAGATGTTTCATAATATACCTCTTTTTTATAGTATAAACTATTGCAATAAAAAAACAAGTATGAAGTAAAATATTTGCTACTATATAAAATATACTAACAAACAAATTTCTTTATACTTGTTTTTGTGTTGTTACTTAAATAAAATATTTATGTAATAAACACAATTTAACCAAAGGAGAGTATTATGTCAAATAGAGTATGTGAAGTTTTAGGAATTAAATATCCGATTATACAAGGACCGATGTCTTGGCTGACTAACGCTGAACTTGTTGCGGCAGTTTCTAATGCAGGCGGTCTTGGAATTTTAGGACCAAATGCAGGACAAACAGAACTAACTAAAGACCCTGTTGAAACCGCAGAGCGAATGAGAAGGGAAATTAGAAAAGTCAGAGAATTAACAAATAAACCTTTTGGTGTAACATTAATCGGCTCAAACGGCGAATTTAGCTCTATATTTACTCTTAAAATCCTTGATGTGGTAATTGAAGAAAAAGTGCCTATTGTTTTAATCAATTCCTTTGGTAAAGAGGGAAATTACGGTGTTGAAAAAGGATTGCTTGAACCCTGCAAAGAACACGGTATTAAAATGGTAGTTCGTTCGCTTCAACCGAGCATTGCGGATGCTAAAAAGTGCCAAGAACAAGGTGCAAGTGTTTATGTAGCAACAGGTTTTGACGAGGGCGGAACAATGCCGGGTGTTGCAATAGGAACATTCTCAATACTTCCAATGATTAGAGATGCTATTGATATGCCTTTGGCAATTGCAGGCGGAATTTGTGATATCAGAACAACAAGAGCCGCTTTTGCATTAGGTGCGGAAGCAGTATTTTGCGGAACTTTATTTTTAGCGGTTAAAGAATCGCCTTGTGCTGATAATGTAAAAGATTTAATTGTAAAATCAACGGCAGAAGATTTGGTAATGTTTAGAGCCCCATTTGATTATTACAGATCATTACCTACGGCAATTTGCCCAACTTTAATTGAAAATGACAATAATCTTCCAACGGAAGAAGCAAAACAAGCCAACGGCAAAGCAATGGGCGGTGTCGGCGGAATGAGATTAGGTATGCTCTTAGGAGATTTGGAACACGGTTATGTTTCAGTCGGTAACGGAGTTTCCCTAATTCACGAAATTAAATCCGTCAAAGAAGTTATTGATGATTTAATGGCAGATTTTAAATAGATTATTCTTAATTCCAAAAAATAAACCCGATATGAAAAGCCATATCGGGTTCTTTTATGTTAGTATTCACTTGGAAGAATCAATGTTTGTTGTTCGGGGTAACAGTCAAAATAAAATTTATATGGAACTTCTGAATAAGGGCAGTCAGTATATTTTAATTCTTTCTTATATAAAACAGGCTCATTTTTATCTTTCTGACAGATTATAACTGCCGTTTTATCTTCGTTTACTTTGAGTTCAATAAAATAAAAATCATCATTTTTTATTGAGGGTTTAATTTCAGTTGCAATAAGAGTTAAAAACCAATAAGCACCCTGTCCTGCATTTTCTAAAAAGTATTTAACACCGTCAGAATATTGAATTGTCTTAAATAATGGGTTGTAAAAGAATTGATTTACACCGTTACAATAGTTTCTTAATTCTCTTTGTAATTGATTTAATTTTTTTTCGTTTGCCATAATCGTGTGTCCTTTCTTTGTTTTAGTTTGCTCACATTTTTATTATGGCGTGCTATGAGCCATATTTAAGCCCCTTTTAGCAAATTTTGTTGCAAATGCTTGCAATAAGATTTAACTGAATATCGAAAGTTGTTTTATAGTGAAAGTAGGCTTAATTTCAGAGATTATTTCAGATTCCTGTTTTAATTCTTTCTTTGGTTCTTCCTTTGCTTCAGGCTTTTTGAAATATATATCATTCAAAATTTTAGGGTTCATCAATGTCATAGGTGTAATAAATCTTTTCCAAGATTCAAGAGTTAAAGTATTTCCATAAACGATTTCACCTGATAAACCTAAAAGGGAAGTTTGAATATATGCCATTTTGCAACAAGTAATATCAATGTCAGTTCCCTGAAACCACATAACTTTTTGAGGATTATAACCTTTGCTTTTAAGTGCTTCTGACATTCCTATTGTCATAACCCCACTTCCACAACAGGGGTCAGAAACAGTAATAAAATCATTTTCTTGAATTTGTTTTTCTAATTCATCACCAAAAGTCATTTGTGCCATACATTCAGAAATATGAAACGGTGTAAAGACTTGTGCTGTTCCTTTGTTAGCAAAGTTTTCTCTCATATAAATAGTCCCTAAAAAGTCTTGCACTTTTTCTTCAAGAGCAAGCATTGTTACTGTCAGAAGTTCTGCTAACATATTAGGGTTTTTATATTCTTTTATTACTTCAAAATACTGCTTTTAAAGTTCCTCAGATTTATGAACAATATTTGCAAAGGATATTGAAGCAACAGTAAGAAAATCTTGAAAAACCGTTGCAGGTCTTTTTGAATAATCAGTGCTATGTAATATTTTTATAAATTCCTTATTGTAATCTATCATAAACTGCCCCTATTTAAGTAATTTTAAAAGTTGTTCTGTTTTTTCGGGATCAGTCTTAGAAGGTTTTAATCTTTTGCCGTTTTGAGTAATTTTTTTCATCTGTTCAATAGAAAAATATGTTTCTTGAACATTAAAAGCACAGGACCGAGCAGCAAACCACATTTTGAACTTGGTTTGAGCAAATACAAAATATTCTGTTATCAGGTCAAAATATTCTTCTAATGTAGAACAGCCGGCAGCAGTAATTTCTTCTTCTGAAATGCCGGAAGCCTTAAAATCACCCATTCCGATATGTTCTTTATAATAACTAACTAAGCAAGGATATTTTTCTTTTGCTATCTCAATATCCGATTCATCATTAACACCACAAAAGGAATGAGCTTTAATAAGCCTTTTTCCTATGTCGGTTTGTCCCATAATCTCGTTAAATTCAGCAGCTTTCTTTTTATCAGAAAGCATATAAAATAAGTGTACACCCATAATATTTTCCCTTTCCGGCATATAGCCTTTAAATATTATGAAATGCCAAATCTAAAAATAGAGCTGTTTGCTAACTTTCGCAACGGAATTATTGACTGTGTTATAATAAATTCAAAGCAGAATCAAAAGAATTTCAAGAAAAATTGTCAGACAAATTTAAGAAAAATTTAGGCAGATTTTAAAACTAATACTTAAACTCCGACAACTGTTTACAAACTGATAATAACATAAACTTATATTATGTGCTTATTTATAAAGAGCTTGATTTGAAATGACAAATCAAACTCTTATGTTATTCACTTGGAAGAATCAATGTTTGTTGCTCTGATTTCATGCTGGCACTTTTGTTTTGTTTAAGGAGGAACTTTTCTTAAAATCCCTGTCACTTTTTCTCAATTTCAATTTTATTTTTCTCAAACTCGATGACAATTTTCTATTTTTTGTATAATAAAATGTTAGTGATTATTAAAAAAATTTTGATTTAAAAAACCCAAAATAATCATCTGAAGTGTGTGCTGACACTGTTTATATTAATCAAACTGCATGTCTTTAGGCAGTGGAAATACTTCAAAACTCCCGTTTTGGATTTGCTCCATGCTCGGAAAGTTTCGCTTTTGAACCTTTGGTTCACGTCAGCTCAATTTCCTCGCTATCCGGAATTTGTTTTACTCATTCCGTCCGCAAATCCGCTGATACAAACTCTAAAACTTACTGATAATTCATTCTCAAACTAACTGATGATAACACAAAATTACTTATTCTAATGTAAGCAGTAATGCCATTTTAAATTTGCCGTCTGCTTTAACCCAATGCTTACCGTTTTTAACAAACTTAAAGTTTTCCCCTGCTTTAATTTTATGTTCAGCTCCTTCGTAACCTATAATGCCGTTTCCGTCAAGTGCAAAAATCAATGCTTCGCCCGGTGCAGAGTGTTCAGATAATCCTGTGCCTTCATCAAAACTCATAATAACAAATTTTAGTTTCTCATCGTTTATCAAATCCATATTAACAATTCTGCCCTTCTGATAAGGCAATAAATCTGCTAATTTCAATACTTTTCCCGATTCTAAAACTTGGTTCATATTTGACTCCTTTCTTATTGCTATTTCTACATAAATACATCCTGTTTCAGAACGCAACCCGACAGGCTTGCCCATTGGAAGAACTATGCTTTCATCTTTTGAAAGTTTCCAAACTTCATTATCAGAAGTATATACTTCCATTTCGCCCGAATTAACAATACAAATTTTGGGATATTCATAAGTTTCGGCACTAATATCTGTATTTTCAGCAAGTGAAAAATAATTTATGTCATAACCGTTTTCGCTATAAATACTTTTTGAAACCGTACACCCTTTAACAGAGGGATTATCGTTTGTAATTGAAAATATTTGTCCTGTTTTTTCTTTCATTTTACTTACCTAAAGTTTCCGCTAAATCTTGTTCAGGTGTTGTAGTTTGTGCAACTTTGTATTTTTCTACCAAATAATTTAATACAGTTGGCGAAACAAATGCAGGAAGTGATGGTCCGAGTTTAATGTTTGTAATTCCTAAATACAACAAGGTCAAAAGAATACAAACTGCTTTTTGTTCATACCAAGAAAGCACGATAGATAATGGCAAGTCATTAACTCCGCAATTAAATACTTTTGCAAGTTCAATCGCAACTTTAATTCCTGAATATGCATCGTTGCATTGTCCCAAATCCAATAACCTCGGAATACCACCGATATCGCCTAATTCTAAATCGTTGAATCGGTATTTACCGCAAGCACAAGTCAAAACAAGAGTGTCTTTCGGTGTTTGTTTTACAAATTCGGTGTAATAATTTCTTCCGGGTTTTGCACCATCACATCCGCCGACTAAAAAGATATGTTTTAAAGCTCCTGATTTAACTGCATCCACAACTTTATCCGCTACGGATAAAATTGTATGGTGTCCGAAACCTACTGTAATTGTTTCCCCGCCATTAATTCCTTTTATAACTTGTGGTTCTTTATATCCGCCAAGTTCAAGTGCTTTCGCAATAACAGGGGTGAAATCTTTTTTATCATCAATATATTGACATTCAGGGTAATGTACAACCGCAGTTGTAAAAACTCTGTCTTTATAACTGTCTTTTACAGGCATTATGCAGTTTGTTGTAAACAAAATCGCACCCGGAATATTATCAAATTCTTTTTGTTGATTTTGCCAAGCAGTACCGAAATTGCCTTTCAAATGCGGGTATTTTTTTAGTTCAGGGTATGCGTGAGCAGGCATGTGTATAGATATTAATTCCTTTATCTTTTGTTTGTTCAAGCAACATTTTAAGGTCAAGTAAATCGTGTCCTGTAATAACTATAAATGGTTTTGCTTCAATATTTTTTGTAACCGTTGTTGGTTCAGGATTTCCAAATGTTTCAGTATTGGCTCTATCTAACATTTCCATACAAGTTAAGTTTACTTTGCCCAATTTATGAACAATAGCAATAAATTCCTCGAGAGTTTTCCCCTCGCCCCTTGAGGGAGATGGGGTAGGGGTGAGGGGTTCTTTCAATGCTTTTAAACCTTCATAGAAAAATTCATTTACTTCTTTATCTTTATAACCCAATACCCAAGCATGATGAGCATAAGCCGCCATACCTTTAAGTTCGAATAAAAGCAGGGATTTTAAACTTCTGACATATTCGTTGCTGTTCCTAATTGTGTTCATATCCAATTTTGGATTTTTTATCATCTTTTTTAATTTTTCATTGTCAAAATTAGCATTTGTAATTGTTGTAAAGAGTCCGTCTATAATGGTTTTTGTCGTTTCATCATTCGGGGTTGCTGAGTTTGCTAATTCAACAAGAGATGAAATAACTTCATCTTGTAAATTTGCAGTATCGGCTTTTTTACCACATACACCGCATATTGTGCAACCATCGATTACTTTATCTCCTGATTTACCCCTACCCCTCTGCTCACATTGAAAACAAAACATTGATGTCATAATTATCTCCTTTATTTTTGCGGGGGTTATACCTTTAATTATACATTTACCCCCTTGATTATAGATTTTGTTTATATTAGATTTATTAAAAAGTATGTTGGAAATCCAACAAGTTTTTAAGATAAATAGGAAAATTATGATAGAAGAACTTGAAAAAGTAAAAGACAGTATTTTAATTAAAGGCATAAAAACACAAGAATTATCATCTATGCTTGGGTGCTTAAGGTGTGTAATTAAAAAATACGATAAGGGCGAAACCGTTATTTCAGAAGGAGATAAGATTAATAAATTCGGACTTTTAATAGAGGGGAAATTGCAGGTTGTTCAATATGATTATTTAGGCAACAAATCTGTTGTATCTGTTATTGAACCAAAACAAATATTCGGTGAAGCATTTGCCTATGTAGATAAAATTTCTTCATTAGATGTGGAAGCAATAGAAAAAAGCAAAGTTTTATTTTTAGATTCCGATAAATTATCAACTCCTTGTGAGAATTGCTGTACTTTTCATAAACAACTTGTGAAAAACCTGCTTTATACAATATCAAATAAGAATGTCAATTTAACTCAAAAAATAGAATGTATGTCGCAAAGGACGACAAAAGAAAAACTATTAACTTTTTTAAGTTTGGAATCAATAAAAAATAATTCAAAGGAATTTACAATATCGCTTGACCGTCAAGCATTAGCGGATTATTTAGGGGTTGAGCGAAGTGCAATGTCAGCAGAATTAAGTAAACTCCGAAATGACGGAATTATTGAATGTGAGAAGAATTGGTTTAAGTTATTGTAAGAAATAGAGATAAAATAAAAAATGAAAAAATGTAAAATAACGGTATTGAAACGAAATTTTGATGAAGAACTGGCAAAAGAATACGGCGTTGAAGGTTTGACAGCTTGCCCTATGCTAAAAGAGGGACAAGTATTTTATGCCGATTGGGAGTGCCCACAAGGATTTTGCAATGAGGCTTGGAAAGCAATTTATCAATATGTTTTCACTCTTGCACATGGCGGGGCGACAAAAGAACTTTTTTATTACGGTGACTGGATGAGAAAGCCCGGTGTCGCAATTTGCTCTTGTAATGATGGAATAAGACCTGTAATATTCAAAATTGAAGCAGAAACATAAACTTATAATAGTATTTCAAGGAGAGTAAAAGCCATTTAATTGACCGAAAAACTCTCACGATAAATATGTAGTCGTGAGCGAGAGTTTCAAGAGGTATATTAGATAGCGAATAGCGGGTTGACCCGCGTCGAGCGTGGCAAGCGAGCTGCGAGATCTGATTTATTCAGAAGTTGCCCCGCAATAGACGAGATTTTTATTTAATTTTGTCATCGGTTCGTTTTTAGCCCATGTTAAAAAATATGTCTAAAATGCTTGTTATTATTGCCTGAAAGACTTGACTTGTTATAAAAGAGAGTTAAGATGAATAGTGACATAGCAAGCGTTTTAAGACTAAACAGGTTCGAGTCCAACCTGGACAGTTTTAAGGACTTGTGTATATATAGTAACCATGAATACCTCTTTGATTAGTGTAGTGGGTTTTAATGGGGCATTTGAAAAAATGTTTTTCTGCCGAAGTTCGGCTTCACGTTTGAGTTACAGCCCATTCCGAGTACTTGACTAAAACTACTCAGAAAGTCACTTTATTGTCACTTATTTGGCTATAAATAGACAGTTAAAATTAAACAAGTCGGACAACCAAATTAAGCAAGTTTAATTTTGTGAGTCGTTAAGTCGGAAGTTGTTTAATTTTGTCTGTCAGACAGTTCAAATTAAGCAGATAATTTGTTCAATTCTCTCTGATAATTATTTTATGAATTTTGCATCTTAATCCATTTCATAATTATTGAAACAAGATATTCTTGTTCGGATTTTGTAAGTTCTCTACCTTTTGGAAATTTGTGCCATTTCTCGATACAACCACGATAGCAGGTTGCTATTGCGTGTTGAGTTATAAAAACAGGGTGTCCTCGCATCGGAGTTTGTTTACCTTCGTTAATAGGTTCTGCCGGAGCAACTCTATCTCTTATAAAATCGCAGGCATGAGAATGAATGAATGGTATCAAGTCCTTTATCCTTTATGTATTCTAATTCTTTTGCTCGAAGTTTAAATCTGCTCCTGAATTTTGATTTTGCAAGTCTATCTAAAATATCCATAATTATTCAAACTCTATAACAACAATTTCAGGAACACAATTAAATCTGACATTTAAAATGCTATTGCCTATTCCTTTTGTAACAATCATTTTCTTGCCTTTTTCTTCAACTAACCCAAGAGAATATTTGTCACCATAATCAGAAGGAACAATAAGCGCACCGAGTAAAGGCAATCTGACTTGACCGCCATGAACATGTCCTGACAGTGTTAAATTTATATCCGAAGGCACTTTCGGAAACACATCAGGGGAGTGGGTTAATAATATTACAGGGTTCTTGGTATTTTCAAGTGCGCTATATATTTCAGGAGTTCTTGTTGTTTTATCCTCAACACCTGCAATAAAGATATCTTTACCATTTATATTGACTTTAGTATTTGAATTTGTCAAAACCTTAATTCCATTTGAGGTTAAAGTAGCTATAATTCCTTCTCCGTCAATCCACCAATCGTGATTACCCAAGACAGTATAAATTCCGTATTTTGATTTTATATTTTTTAATTGTTTAACTATGTCAGCAATAGGCATAGTCATATTTTCTTCGTGTCCATTTACGAAATCGCCAACTGACAACACAATATCAGGGTTTTGTTCATTAATCATTTCAACAACTTTATTCAATCGTTTTGTTTGATTAGGCTTTATATGAAAATCGCTTGCAAAAACAATCTTAATCCCTTTTAAAGTACTATCATTTATTTTATATTGTTTTACAGTCAACATATTAGGCTCTATAAAGAAACTATATATAAAAAGAAAAATCGCTAAAAATATTAGGAACGCTTTTTTCATGATACTTACCTCTTTTTAATCTTATCATAAATTATCCCTATGTCAGAAACGGACATAGGGAAAGACATGCGAAATTTTTCTTCGAAAATTTTGTCAAAAGTTGATAAAAATACATCAAAATAAAACTTTGATGCGTGGTTTTAATTAGATAATATATTATCTATACATTGACATTTTTAGTAAAATCGGTTAATATATTATCTATGAACAATCAATTTTTAAATCAAAAAACTCCTAATGAAATTGCGAAAAATCTTGCAGAAAAAATTAAGCAGCAACGAAAGAAATTAAAAATTTCGCAAGAAAGTCTTGCACAAAAGTCAGATGTTAGCTTAGGCAGCATAAAAAGGTTTGAGACAAAATATGAAATATCACTGCAATCATTGATAAAAATCGCTATTGCACTTGATTTGGATAATGACTTTGAAAAACTATTTTCGCACCAAACTTACACGTCTATAGATGAGGTAATTAATGGATAATTATAAATACCTTAAGGTTTTTTATAATGATAAATTAGTAGGGACCTTAGCTAGGACTCCCAATAGGCTCGTTGCTTTTGAATATGATAATGAGTGGATAGCAACAGGTTTTAGCATTTCACCTTTTTCACTTCCGCTTCAAAAAAAAGTGTATTTACCCAAATACGAACCTTTTGAGGGGTTATTTGGGGTATTCAATGACAGTTTGCCGGACGGTTGGGGGAGGTTGCTTGTTGATAGATTGCTTTTAAAAAACAAAATTAATCCAAGCGAAATTGATAATTTAAATAGGCTTGCGATTGTTCAGGAAAGCGGTATGGGAGCTTTAAAATATAAACCCGAATACAAATTTGAAAATACAATAGAAGAATCTGATTATGACAAATTAGCGCAAGAGTGTTCAAAAATATTAGAATCGCAAAATTCAGATAACTTAGATGAGCTTTTTAAATTAGGCGGTTCGTCAGGCGGTGCAAGACCAAAAATTCTTACCAAAATAAATGGTGAAGATTGGATAATAAAGTTTCCGTCTTCACAAGATTCTAAAAATATCGGAGAACAGGAATATAAATATTCACTATGCGCTCAAAAATGCGGAATAAATATGACTGAAACAAAACTTTTTGAATCAAAAATTTGTTCCGGGTATTTTGGGATTAAAAGATTTGATAGGCAAAACGGTAAAAAGGTTCATATGGTATCAGTTAGCGGGTTATTGGAAACAAGCCACAGATTGCCTAATCTTGATTATAATATTTTGATGAAATTAACATTAGAATTAACAAAAAATTATCAAGACATTGAACAATTATATAGGTTAATGTGCTTCAATGTTTTTGCACACAACAGAGATGACCATTCAAAGAATTTTTCATTTTTATATGATGAAAATAAAAAAGAATGGCACTTGACCCCTGCTTACGATTTAACTTATAGCTCATCATTTAATGGTGAACATGCAACAACAATCAATGGGGAGGGCAAAAATCCTACTCTTGAGGATATTTTTGCTATCTCAAAAAATATCGGAATCAAAGAAAAACAAGCGCACGAAATTGCTTTAGATATAAAGGACAAATGTTTGTCATTAGTTGATTAGAAATTTTCAGAATCTAAGATAATATAAATAGCCCATTCGGTGAATATTGTAGAGCAAAAAAGGTGCAAGGGTTGTTCATTGTGCAGACAAAAGTTAATTGAACATGTCTGACACTGTAGATTATCAGAGAGATTGAGAATACTACCTACCTCCGGAAGTTTGAGAATATTCTCAAACTTTTTAACTTTCGGGGGAAGAATTTCAAAACTCACTTATAAATCACTCTCAAAGTTAGGGATAATTTTTGATGAGTGCATTAATTGTATTTATTTAATATATCTGCTTAAATCATATTTCTTTCTGATTGAATCATAAGTCATTCTTCGGATTTTTCCCGTAACCGGATAATCAATGAAAGCCCTATCATGCAGCCCTCCAATTGCCCATAAAATTCCGGCATACCCATTAGCTGACGGTGCATCATAAGCGTATTTGTCATTCAAATATATTGCTGTTTTGAGTGCAACATCAGGAGAAGCGGTCCATTCTAAAATCTTTTTAGCCCAATACATTCTTAAATATCCATGAATTTTCCCTTCACGTATTAATTGATTTTGTGTGGCATTCCAAAGTTTATCGTGGGTTTTAGCGTTTTCCAACTCATAAAGAGAATATATGTACGGTCTTAAATCGTACTTGTGAGATTCAAGCGACATTTTTGCCCAAGAAGGAATTGAAGAAAAATCCTTAAAGCTATTTGCATATAAGCAGAAATTATCTGCAAGTTCTTTTCTTACAATAAGTTCTTCTAAAAAGGTTTCTTTATTCACATTTGCTGCATCTGATTTTATAACCTCAAGTACGGTTCTTTGACTTGAAATAAAACCTAAATTCAAATATTTAGACAAATCCGATAAAATATTTTTTGACGGATTATTTTTTAATTCAGCATAATATGGCAATTTATTTTTTATAAAATCTTCTAAAACATAATCTGCTTCAACTTTTTCTGTTGTTAAATTATCAAATTCGGTTAGAAAGGGATAGATATTATAATATATTTTTCTGCGCAAAGTTGCAGCGGAATACTCTTGCTTATCTGAAACAAATTTCGCCGGAATAATATTATGCCCATCTACTTCATATATTTTGCAGTCAATATTTTTTAAAAAATTCCTTTTTAAAATCGGGTTAAAATCAATGATTAATATTGCAATGGGTAAACCAAGGGCAAAATTTTTAATTATTTCGAAAGGTTTCTTATCAACTATTTCAAAATCCAAATTCAATTTTTGAAAATTTTTTTGTACCTGTTTTATCTGACTATTGATAAACATTTGTTTTGGATGATATTCATAATTAATTTTCGGGTGAATAATTTTTAGGGGTAAATTTAGTTCTTTGCTTTTTTGAAGGGCAAATTGCAGAGCAAAGTTATCTTTTGTCCGGATTTCTCTTTCACATAAATAAATGACACTTCCGGATTTTATAGCCTTATTATTTACCGCCAAAATCCTTGCGGGATTTATATTATTCTCTATTTCAAATTTTAATGGTACGTAATTTAAAAGAGTATTTTTTATAATCTTGGGCATTTAAGAATTTTACATAGAATTAAATAAATATTGCATTCGCAGAATGTCTGATAATTATGTATTTTAATGCTATTATTCTCTTATGAACAACTGTAAAAGTTTTAAACCGTCAGTAGATAACAATTCTAAAATCCTTATACTCGGTTCAATGCCGGGAGTAAAATCATTAGAGGAACAACAGTATTATGCACATCCGCAAAACAGGTTTTGGAAAGTTATGGGTGCAATTTGCGATGAACCAAATTTGTCGGAATTTGATTATGATACAAAATTAAAAACACTTTTAAATAACAATATTGCGCTCTGGGATACAATAAAATCCTGCAAACGAGAAGGGAGTTTAGATTCTGATATTCAAAATGAAAAGCCGAATAATATTAAAGGATTGCTAAAAAAATACCCGAATATTAAAACCATATGTTTGAATGGGAATAAATCATATTCAGCATTCAACAAATATTTTCCGGATTTATCAGAAAAATATACTTGCCATAAAATGCCTTCAACCAGCCCCGCTAATGCAAGATATAGTTTAGATAAACTGATTGAAGAATGGAAGATTATTTTTGTTTAAAGATATTTGATAATTATATTAACTTTAACAATTCATTTAAAATAATCACACCTTGAATGACTAAAATATATTCAAGCCATTCGTGGGGTTTTTTGAATTTTGTATTATGAACATCAAACGGTTTGTGCATAATCCAAATAATTACAAACAAAACTGTAAATAATATAATTTGATATTTCATAACTTATACCCACTACTTTATTAACTGTTGAATTTCTTTGAAATGCATATGTTTTGAGCTTTTTAAAAGATTAAATAATGCTATTTCAAGTGTGATAATATACGCGCCTTTTTGTTTCATAACTTCAAGGGCGGTGTTATGGTTATATTCATCTCTTGAAGCGGAACAATCACTTATTACAAAAACATTATAACCATTTTCAAGTAAATCAATAACTGTTTGTAAAACACAAATATGAGTTTCAATTCCAAATATCAAAATATTTTCTGCGCTTAACTGTTTTAATTTTTCATAAAATTCCGGAGTTTGTAATGCACTGAATGTATTTTTTTCTAATGTTGTAAAATCTTTAATATTTCTGATTTTTTCAATTGTCAAACCTAAACCTTTTGGATATTGTTCAGTAATTATTGTTTTAAGATTAAGAATACTTGCTATTTTAATAATTTTCTCGGTGTTATTAGAAATTTTTTCGGAGTTTTTAAGCATATTTACTAACTTTTCTTGTATATCAATACAAATTATTGCTGTATTATTTTCATCAAACATTTTTTCCCTCTATCTTATAATTTTTATTCATATTTATTATATTGCTTGATTATATTTTTATAAAATATAATTTTCACCCCAATCACACATTGCATATAGTATAGGAATAAAAGATTTACCTTTATCAGATAAACTATATTCAACTTTTGGCGGTATTTCTTTATAATCGTGTTTTATAATCAAATCATCTTTTTCAAGTTCTTTTAATGTATTGCTTAAAGTTTTGTGTGATAAAATATTCAAATATCTTTGCAGTTCGTTAAATCTTATAACTTCGTGTCTATATATTGCATATAAAACAGTTAGTTTGTACTTTCCCGTAAATAGCGACATTGTATAGTTAAATCCAGTTTTATCAAAACTTTCAACTTCTTTTAAACAATCTCTATTATCATCTGACATGTTATATTCCTTTATTAGTAACGCTTTTGGAAATATAAATAAAACCCATTTTACATTTACTTCTGGCAGTTACCTTTATTACCGTACTTGTAAAATTTATACTGACAGTTTAACATATTTATAGTTAAAAAGAAAGGGGTAAAAAATGAGAGATGATATTAAAGAATACAATGCAGTTGAGGCTGTTGCACGTAAATTCTGCGAAGCAGTTAAAGCCGGAAAAAGCGAAATTGTAAAACCATATTTTTATGAAAAAGCGGTATTTTTCGGACAACTTAATGAAGAAACTTATCAGTCAGGCGCAATAGAAGAATTTTATAAGACTATTGATACATTCGGTGCTTGTGGTGAAGATTATATCGCAAGAATTGATGTACTTATGCTTGAAAAAACGATTGCAGTTGTTCAGGTTATTGAAGATAACTGGCATGGATACAAATTCACAGATATTTTGAACCTAAACAAAATCAATGGGGAATGGAAAATTGTAGCAAAGGTTTATGATACTTTGTCACAAGCATAATGAATTATGAGTTTTAAAAAGAGTTTCAATATTAATATTGAAACTCTTTTTTATATCAATCCTTTTTAGCAAGCTGTTTTTTCAACATTTTAGGCAAGTTGCTATATTTATAACCTATCATCATAGTTATAGTTTTTTGCATTATTACAAAACAAACAAACATAACCAAAATTCCGATTAAATAATCAAAACCTGATAAAATCTGGTTTTTGATTAAATAAGTAAATAAAATTATTGTAACAACGGCTTGAATTTCTGCGGTTACAAATCCCGGAGAGTAGCATTTAGGACATTTGAAAAGTTTAATTGCAAAAATATGAACAAACCCCTCAAAAAGCCCTAAAAATGCAAGCGGTAAAATTGTAATCGGGTATTGGTGCAAAATAAAAGGCGTAATAGTAAATGTTAAAAGCAATATACTTGTAGGTATTCTGCTTGCTCGTTTCATTTCAGGGTTAATATCAACTTCAATCATTTTTGCAATTAAATCAGCAAAACCGCCCGGATATGACATTTCTTCCCATTCATGCGAAATAAATAAGAAGATATAAACAAGCACAAACTTTTGAATAACAGATAAATCACCCATAATTCCTGCAATAACAAGAATTAACATTGAAATAACAGTATAAATTTCTAATGCGTAATATTTAATGAATTTTATCATACACCACTCCTTGATTATAATTCTTTTACTATTCTTATATGTTCGCAATATTTTAATTCATAGTTTTATGTTATCATAAACTCTAAAAGACGGTAATTTCATAATCTAAATATTTTTTGTATAATTAATTGGAAGTATAAGCATGAGAATTTGGAATTGGAAGATAAAAGACCTTTTTGGACATCAAAATATTCATTTATTATTACCACAATAGGTTCGGCGGTTGGGCTTGGTAATATTTGGAGATTTCCGTATATTATGGGACAATATGGCGGTGCAATATTTTTAGCAGTATATATTTTGCTTATTTCAACAATATGTTTTGTTCCGCTAATGAATGAACTTTATATCGGTAAATTGACAAAAAAAGAATGTGTCGGAGCCTATGAGGCTATTAGTCCAAAATTTAAATATCTTGGGGCATTGAATCCTATTACAGGGGTTTTGATTGCAGCATTTTATTTTATTGTTGGCGGCTGGATAATTAATTATATTTGTAAAAGTTTTACCTGTAATCAGATAACGGATTATGGAAAATATTTTACTGAATATATACAAAATCCGATATATCCGTGTATTTTAACTATATTATTTCTATTTATATGTATATTTTTTACTGCAAGAGGTGTAAAAAAAGGTATTGAGGCTGCAAATAAGGTATTAATGCCGCTGCTTGCAGTTATTTTGATATTTCTTGTAATAGTTTCTTTAAATTTACCAAATGCAAATCAAGGCTTGGAATATATGTTTAAACCTGACTTTTCAAAATTAAATTCAAAAATGATTTTGGCAGCTTTAGGGCAGGCATTTTTCACCTTGAGTATAGGTATGGGAGCATTATTGACTTACGGCAGTTATATAAAAGAGGACAAAAGCCTTGTAAAATCTGTTTATACAATTATTCTGTCAGATACAATATTTGCTTTACTTGCCGGTATTATGATTTTTCCGGCAGTATTTTCTTTTAGTATGGAGCCTAATTCCGGGGCAGGATTAGTTTTTGTTACTTTACCTAAAATATTTTCACAAGTTCCGTTTGGAAATTTTATTTCCTTTGCCTTTTTTATTTTGTTATTTTGTGCGGCGTTAACTTCCGGGATAAGTATAGTAGAAGGCCCTTGTGCAACTTTAACAGAAAGATTTAATATTTCAAGAACTAAAGCTTGTGTTATTTTATTTTGTTTAATTTCGGTATTTGCAATTCCGGCAACATTATCTTTTGGAGTTTTAGAAAATTTTAAAATATTTAATAAGTCAATTTTTGATTTTTTGGATTTTCTGACATCAAATATAATGCTTCCTTTAAATACTTTGTTTTTATGTCTTATTTCAGGCTGGTATTTAAAATTAAACGGACATGATGTTATAAAAAATAGAGTTTTGGCTTTGTTTTTTAATATCGGACTTAAATATATTGTTCCTGTTGCATTGATATGTTTAATGTTTATGGGGTTAAATTAAGGATTATTTTCGGTTGAGAAAGAGTAGATAATTTTTCTTTCATAAACTTCACCTTTATGCAATATCCCTTTTTCTTTAAAAGTTTCGGTATTTATTGCATTGGGAAAGAATTGGGGTTCAATGCACAGTGCTGAACGTTTTTCATATCTTGAACCTGATTTACCTGCCGGTTGAGCTTTTTTCCCAAGATGATTTGCACTATAGAATTGAAATCCCGGAAGATTTGTTGAGACATTTAATACTATTCCTGTTTTTGGAGATTTGACTATTGCAATATTTTTTAGTGTTTTACCGTCATAATTATCGATAGTGTAGTTGTGGTCAAAGCCTCCCGCGATTTTCAGCTGCTCTGATTCTTTATTAATCATATCTCCGATTTTGTGCGGAGTTGAAAAATCAAAAGGGGTATTTTTAATTTTTAAAAGTTTGCCGGTAGGAATTGAAATTTCATTATTTTCTGTAATGTAAGATGAATTTGGCAAAGTTACGATATGACTATATATTGAATTTTCTTGGGTATTTTCACTGCCGTCAAGATTAAAATATGTATGATTTGTCATATTGATTAAGGTATCTTTGTCTGTTGCAGCATAGTAATTTATATGTAAATTATTATCATTATCAAGTTTGTAAATTACTTTAGCTTGAACATTTCCGGGATAACCGTTTTCCATATCTTTTTTGTCGTATATAAATTCAATTCCGTCGTTAAGAATATTGGTTCTCCATTTTTTTACATCAAAACCTTCACTTCCTCCATGGCAGTGGGTTTTACCATTATCCTTGTTAGTTTCAAGTTTATATATTTCCCCGTTTAGTGAAAATTCTCCATTATCAATTTTATTAGCAACAGGTCCTATTGTTCCTCCGGCATGTCCTATCGGAGATTTTTCATAAGGAGTAACATTATCGTATCCTTGGGTAATATCTACAAGTTTCCCGTTTTTATCAGGAACTTTAATAGAAGTTATTGTTGCCCCAAAATCTGACAAATCAACACTTACTCCGTTTTTATTTGTTATAGTGTATAAATATGCAGTATCATTTATTTTTTGTAAGTTACCGAAATTGCTTTTGGTAATTTTAATTCCGTCAAAGTTGTTTATATTAGTTTTGCTTTCTGTATTGATGCTTTTTATAAATACATCAAACTTGGGTTGTTGAAAATAATTATGTTTTCTATTCAACTGAAAACTTATATTTGCCGGGTTTATAAAAGTTTGAGGATTAAAATCTATAAACATTTTTTTACCTTAAAATATTAACTTAATTATAATAATATAGGTAAAAAAATTTTTTGCTATTATTTTATATACACTTTTTCATTTTTTACTTTTAAATCATAATCTTCTATTTTTATATGATTTTTCTTTTTATCCCAAGATGTTGTTATATCACATACGGAAACGCCGTCTTTTTCTATAATATGGTTATAGATATTCGGAATTTCGGTTTTATAAGTTTTGCAGTTTAAAACATCTCCAAGAAAAGTTTCTTTGTTGAATTTTATATTCAAACTTTTAAGAGTATGAGTTTTTTTGAATTCATTATCTGTTGCCATTTCTGCAAGATTTATATAACTTTTATTATTAACGTGATGATTAAAATCAAGATCTGATAAATTATTTGTGTGTATTATTTCATTTGTTTTTTCAATTGATTTAGTAAGTACAAATTTTTTATGTTCCCCTAAAACCAATTCATTACATATGTCAAATTTTTCGGCAACCATATCCGTTTTTGTCGGTCGTTTAGAATTTTTATCAATAACAAACCAGAGAGCATTACCTTTCGTAAAAACTTTGTCATTATAATAAAGTTTAAAATCCGTATAAATTTTTAATTTTGATAACTCAGAAATCCAGATTTCAACTTTAATTTCTTCAGACCAGAATGGTAAATTATCAATAAAATCCATATTAAATTCAGTTACTATCCAATATTGATTTGTCGCAAATAAATCATAAGCAGCCATTTTTTTTGTTGCGCAATATCTTGCAAATGCATCTTGCAGATACATTATTGCGGAAATAGGTCTTAGCCTGTATTCGCTCAAATCCATATTATCAAGGATTACATTGTATTTGTGGGTATATTTGTTCATTGACATTGTTTATTATAGATTCTCCTTTGTTCAAAATAACAATTTTTAATCAATATATTTTAAAATACTGCTAAGGTTTTTTTCTTCTATTATGATGTTTGCATTTTCTTTAAGTATAGGTTTAGCGCAGAAAGCTACTTTTTTAGAAGCATATTTAAACATACTTAAATCATTTGCTCCATCTCCAACAGCAATGGTATTTTGAGGCTTAACGTTCAGTAATTTCTGCAAACGCTCAAGCATTTCGCCTTTGCTTGTGTTGAACATCATCTCACCCCCGACAAAACCTGTTAGTAAACCGTCTTTTGAATGAAGAATGTTTGAAAATTCTCCGTCAAGACCAAGTTTTTGAGCAAAAAATGATGTAGCATTTCTAAACCCGCCGGAGAAACAAACAACTTTATATCCTTTTGCCTTTAAACCTGATACGACTTCTTGCGCTCCGGTCATCAGCGGTAAATTCTGGCATATCTCATTAACCTTAGAAAGAGGCAAGCCTTTCATAAACGATACCCTTTGGGTCAGACTTTCAAAAAAGTCTAATTCCCCGCGCATAGCTCTGTCGGTAATGTCTCTAACTTTTTTTTCTATGCCGATTTCGCGGGCAAAAAACTCTAAAGTTTCCCCGTCCATTAAAGTTGAATCAAAATCAAATACTGCAAGCTTATTTGTCATATTGTTCCTATCGCAGAACTCAAAAATTTTGTCATTCGGAATTTATTTCAGAATTTTAAAATTTTTGAGTTCTTGTATTTATACTGTCAAATTTACATATTTCGGATTATGAACCCCGTCTATTTTTGAAATTGGATCAAGGGTTTCTTCACCAACCATAGATTCTATATTAATAACCATTATAGACTCGGTTTCGTGTTTATCATTTTTCTGAACAACGTTCATTGAACCAATATTTATTCCGTTTTCGCCGATAATTTTTGCAACTTGTGCAATCATTGCCGGTTTATTTATGTGAGGAACAATAAGCATGTGTTTTTCAGGTCTTATACTTGTTTCAAAATCATTTATTTTAACAATTCTTGGAATATCTTTTGTTATCAAAGCACCTGAAACAACTGTTTGTTCTTTATCTGTTGTCAATTTAACAGTTATACGGCCTGCAAAGTTTGATTCAATATTAGCTCTTGTTGAGATAATATCAATTCCGCGTTTTTTCGCGATTACAGGAGCGTTAACGTAATTGATACCTTCAAGACGGGATGATAAAACTCCTTTTAATACGGCGACTTCAAGCGGTTGAATATCCAAATCCGCCAAACTGCCGTCTACGGTAATTTCAATTGTTTTAACCGCTCCGTTAGAAAGCTGCACAGCAAGTTCTCCGGTATTTTCCGCAATTTGCATATAATCTTTTACCGGTTCTAATTTATCAGGACGCAAGGACGGAATATTTACCGCAGAAGATGCCGAACCGCCGGATAAAACCTCTTTAATTTGTTCTGCAACATCAATGGCAACATTCATTTGGGCTTCTTGCGTACTTGCACCCAAATGCGGAGTCAGAACTATATTCTTTTCACATTGTAATAGCGGACATTCTTGGATATTTGGTTCGTTTTCATAAACGTCAATTGCCGCACCCGCTACATAGCCTGAATTTATTGCATCTTTCAAGTCAGTTTCATTGATAATTCCGCCGCGGGCACAATTTACAAGCCTTACACCTTTTTTCATCTTTGCTATTGTATCTTTGTTTATCATATTCAGTGTATCTTTTGTCTTTGGAACGTGAACCGTTATAAAATCACATTTACCCCAAAAATTATCAAGATTTTCAACATATTCTCCGCCAAATTTTTCAACTATGTCTTTTGAAGTAAACGGATCATAAACTATAACCTTCATCCCAAGTGCCAATGCAACTTCTCCGACATGAGAACCGATTTTACCAAATCCGATAATCCCAAGGGTCTTTTTAAATAATTCGCAGCCGGTATATTTACTCCTGTCCCATTTACCTTCTTTTGTTGATGTTGCAGCAGGCGCAATGTTTCTTGCCATTGCAAGCATTAACGCGATTGTATGTTCAGATGCCGCCATTGTATTTCCGTCAGGGGAATTTACTACAATTATACCTCTCTGGGTTGCAGTTTCCAAATCTATATTATCAACCCCAACACCTGCTCTGCCGATAATTTTTAGATTTTTACCCGCATCTATAATCCTTGGGGTTACTTTTGTTTGACTTCTTACCATAAGAGCATCATAGTCAGGAATTATTTTAACCAACTCATCTTCACTCATTGTCGGCAAAAAATCTACCTCTGCCGCTGCTTCTATAATTCTTCCCGCAGCTTCGTTTATTTTATCTGTTACTAATACTTTCATTATTTACTCCTTATTGTCGGCGCAGCAACGCCGACCTGCTTACTTACGCGGCACCTTCCCCGAATGGGGAAGGCTGGGATGGGGTGATTTCAAAAATCTCTTTGAGTTTTTCATAAACCCCATCTATATTATTATCAATATCATTATTCCAAAATCTTACCACTTTAAAACCCTCTAATGCAAGATATTCAGAACGCTTAATATCATAATTTATATTATTTTTTTCGTTATGCTGACCTCCGTCTATTTCAATTATTATTTTCTTTTCTCTGCATACAAAATCAACTATATAGCTACCTATTGGGAATTGTCTGCGAAATCTATAATTAAAAAATTGTCTGTTTCTTATGATATTCCACAATTTTCTTTCTTGAATTGTCATATTTTTTCTTAAATATCTGGATTTTTCGATTTCGTTAATATCTATCACCCCACCCTTACCCTCCCCGTCCAGGGAGGGTGCTGTTGTTGGGCAGGTATGCCCAACCTGCTTTTTTACTATTTACCCCTTTGCCAATTCTTTTATAACTGTTGCAACCCCACTGCCAAGCTCGAATTTATAACCGAGTTTGTATAATGTTGCTTCTAATGCTCCGACAGCGGAGATTAAATCTCTGTCACATACGAAACCCAATGTACCCATTCTGAAGATTTTATCTTTTAAAGCATTTTGACCGTTTGCAACAACTATATCAAAATCCTGAGTGATTGTTTTTCTTATGTCAGGAACAGTAATCCCTTCAGGGGGGTAAATAGAGGTTATAGAGTGGCTGGCATTTTTATCTTCTTTTACGACAAGTTCCAGCCCTATAGCTCTAATTGCAGCTCTCAATGCCATTGAATGACGTTTATGGCGGGCATTCATATTTTCAATTCCTTCTTCTTTAATCATTTCAAGAGCTTTGTCTAAGCCCGCAAACAAGTTAACCGCAGGAGTGAACGGGGTTGAATCTGCTTGAACAGATTTTCTGTAAGCACTCCAATCCCAATAGAAAGACGGGTGTTTGCATTGTTCGTAAACTTTCCATGCTCTTTCGTTTGCAACAAGAAAAGCCAGTCCCGGCGGAATCATAAACCCTTTTTGAGAACCAGAAACCAACACATCAATTCCCCATTCATCAGGCTTACATTCCATTGCACAAACAGAGGTAACACCGTCAACAACTGACAATGCTCCATGTTCTCTTATTATTGAACATAATGTTTTTATGTCATTTGCTGCACCTGTAGAAGTTTCACTATGAGTTAAGGTTACAATTTTAATTTCCTTATTAACATCTTGTGCCAAACGTTGTCTTAAAACATCAGGCTCAATAACTTCACCGGTTTCTACCTCAATTTTTTCAACTATCGCTCCGCGAGATTGTGCAATTTTTGCCCAGCGATTTCCAAAATTACCTAAGACTAAGGATAAAACCTTATCACCTTCATTTATAAGATTTTCCAAGGCTGCGCACATTGCACCCGTTCCCGATGATGTATAAACAAATACGTCATTTTTTGTCTGAAAAACGTATTTTAAATTTTCATAAACACTGTGTAAAACCTTAGAAAATTCCCCGCTTCTGTGTCCAATCGGATGTTTTGCGATTTCTAACATTACACTTTCCGGAACCGGTGTCGGACCCGGAATCATCAAAAAAGTTTTATCCTTCATAATACACACTCCTCCCTAATATAAACATGACTACGTATTTATTTTATCACAATTCTCGGGCATGGAGATATATTATTTTAAGAATTTTATTTTAAATATTTTTTTGAGCAGCCAAATCCGTTAGAAGTTTTTTCACAATCGTTATTGGAATTTGCTTCAATTCTATCATCATATACCTCTATACGATAAATATCTCTGCCAATAGTATTTGGTTTACTCTTTCCGTTTATATCTACAAGAATGTACCCGCATCTTTGCGTAGAATCTTTGCAAGTATTAGCATAAGTATAATAAGCACTTCCTGTCCCGTTTAAAAATAAAGCGGTACTCGGAGCATTTATTTGAGCTTTTTTATTCAAATATTTCAATTCCTCAGACCAGCAAATTGGATCTCTAAAAGGCCTTCCGTTATTATCGTGCATAGAGTTACATATTTGTGCGGTTTTTATATATTTTGTATAAAGAAGCATTAAAGTATCATCCTGTTCGGATAAACCGGCATTAGAAAAACTGCCTTCATAATCATTTAATATATTTTTTGTTGCATCTTGGAATATGCTAAATTGTCTTTTCCACATATTCCGATACTGAATATCTTGTATATGAGCTATTAATGAAGGGAGAGTTATTGCTGCAACTATTCCGATAATTCCAATTGTAATGATGGTTTCTGATAGTGTAAAAGCTTTTTTCATAATTTACTCCTTTGTCGTTATAGTTAAATTATAGTCGTTATAGTTAAAAAGTCAATAATAAAATTAAAGTGAGCTATATAATTGGTAAATGAACACCAAGCAACAAATTAAGCATTTACTTGTAATAAACGAAATGACGATGACAGAGCTTTGTCGAAAAATGTCCGAAAAGCTCGGAAAACCTTATACTATTCATAATATTTCCGGGAAATTGAACAGAGATACTATAAAATATAGTGAAATTAAGCTTTTGTATGACATTTTGGGATATGAACTTGTTTTAAGAAAAAAATAAAATTTTTATGCTAATGTTTTATTATGTAAATACAAATTATATTTGTAAGAGACTTTATAATTTATGAATAGAATAATAATCATACTATCCTGTATTTTTTGTTTACAAACTTATGCAGATGCTCAACAATTAACAAACCCTTCTGACAATGCACCGGTTTTTTATACTGCGGCGCAGCAGGAACGTGATGTTGTTGTATTTGCAGATGGTGAATTTTTTGGATTAAAGGATAAGTGCGGTAATATAATTGCTCCTCCAATCTATAAAAAAATAGTTATGACCGGTCGAAGCGGCTGGATTGTCCAAAAGAAAAACAAATACGGGTTAATGGATTCTAAAGGTAATTATTTAATTGAACCTAAATTCAGGTATGCTGACAGAATTTTAGGGAGATATATCAAGCTCGGTAATGATAATGATTTTGGAATTTATAACGAATACGGTGAAGCTATTTTAGAACCTGTTTATTCTTCAATTGACCTGTTATATGGCAGTATGTTTTTAACGAAAAGAAATTACAGGTACGGTGTAACGGATTTTAAGGGAAATGTTTTAATCCCTAATATTTGTGATGATATTTATATGCCGGAAAAGGATACTATGAAAATAAAGTATCTGGGAGAATGGTATATAATTAATGGAGTTGATGCTGATACTCTTACAATGCCTAAAATTGCAAAAGAAAATGATGATACCGAACTTAATTTTAAAGAGTTTATTGTGGATACCGGCGCAATTTCCGGATATTCGGTTTTAACATTTTCCGATTATTTTATAAAAGTTTTTTCTTCAATATCACCTGCTCATGAAGAAACTATAGATGATTTGATTCTATCTCATGGTGTTGATACTGTCGGAATATTAAAAAAATTCAGCTGGATTCCGAAATATCCGGTTACTTTTAGTAAAAAATATTATGCACATTTGCGAAATCCGTTTAACGGACCTTTGTCAGATACTCGTAACAGACTAAAAATCAAGAGGTAGATTTGGAATGAAGATTAAAACATTAGTGAAAATATTTATTGGTTTTGGTGTCGTTATAGGGTTAACGGTTTTTGGATTTATTGCGTTTTATATAAAAGGTTTGCCTTATATTGTTTCTCACCCTAAATCCATAGAGTATATTCAAAATTTAACCAAAAAATATACAAATGCGGACTTGGTTTTGGAAAAACCTGTCTTACATACTGAATTTTCTCCGGAAATTGAGTTTAAAGTTGAGAAAATTTATTTGAGTAAAAATAATAAAAAACTTTTAGATTTGAATAAATTTAATACCGCAATTTCATTGAGAGAAGTTTTTAATAAAAATATAATAATCAAAAAACTCGTTGCGGAAAGTATTTATGCTGATGTCAATGGTATTCAAAGTTTGATTCCTCAAACGGAAAAGAAAGAACAAAAATCAGATTGGAATTTTGATATTTTTGATGCGTTGCTAGGGGTGAGAGAGTGCGAAATTTTGTATTCTTTAAACAAAGATACAATGATACATTTAAAAGGTGAGCATATCGGAGTTAATAATGCCGAAAAATTTAAAAGGAACGTATATTTTCAGCTAAATACTCTGGTTTCAAGAAAAAATAATAAAGTTACATTAAAATTAAAAGATAACGGACGTGTATTTTTTAAAGATAAATATTTTCATATTCAAGAATGCCCGTTAAGTATTAATAAATCAAATATTTTTATTAACCTGACCGCTGATAAAAAACGAAATTTTGATATTAATTTGTATTCTAAAAACTTTAATTTAGGCGATATTTTAGACTTTCTGAATACTCAAATCATTGAAAATAATATTCAGGATTCATTGGTTTATTTTAATGATATTTACGGGAATTTGGATTTTAAATTAAATATTAAAAAAGACGCTGTAAACGGAAATTTCAAGGTTAATAAAGTAAGTTTTAAAATAAAAGATGTTGATAACATTCCGATTACTTTAAATCAGGGAAATGTTGATTTGACTCCAAACGAAGTTAAATTAAAAGGTTTCAAAGGCTACTATGATGATAATTTGAAAAACAAAATAGATTTTGAGGGAACTGTTAAAGATTATCTTCGCTCAATTGATACTGACATTGTCGGTAATGCCGTTGTGAGAAATAATTTATTAAAAAAGCATATTTCAAAAATGGCGGGTGCAAATCTTGAAATGATTGGCGAAGCCCCAACAAGAATAATGTTTAAATCTAAAAATAATATAATGGATTTTGTCTGGTTATTTATGTTAAAACCCGGACAAAATATAAAAGTGGCTGATGATTATTTACCATTTGAAGATAGTTTAAGACTTATGAAGTCTGTTATGCACCTTGAAAATATGGTACTGGATATTAAGTCTTTGGATTATCATATGATTCCGTCCGATAAAATACTTTCAAAAGAAGAAATGCAAAAAAGACGGGCAAAAAAAGAAGAACCTCAACCGATTTTCAGGTTAAAAAGCAGTGTAGATTTAGCTCATAATAATTTCATTAAATTTGTTAGTTTTGAAATTCCGCAGCCTTTGCCAAGCGAACTATTGAATGTAGTGTTAAAACAAGAAATTTTTAAAAAAGGTAAAATCGCAGGTAAAATGTCTGTTGACTACAGAGGTAAATATCCTGTTTTAGATGGTCTTATGAGTATGGACAAAGTTATTATTCCATCTCAAATGTTATATATAAAAGAAGCTGAACTTGAAACAAAAAAGAATTTAATTCATATGAATGCAATCGGCGGATACAGATATTCAAAGTTTACCTTTAATGGTGATGTTTTAAATAAATTATCTTATCCGATAATAGTTAAAGATGTTAGTTTATCTTTAAAAAGCATTGATACATACAAGTTGTTAGAAGCCTTTAATAATCAGGATAGTGCATCTGATGTTATTGCTACCGAAACCGGAGTAATTAAAGTTGATAATCCGAGTGAAGAATTTGATATTCGTAATGTTATCGTTGAAAAAGGTCATTTCCATCTTGATGAAGGTTCATATAAAGAGATAGCTTTTTCAAATCTTGATGCGGATTTAACTTTGGATAAAAACGGGGTAATTGATATTAAATCTAACAGATTTGATTTTGTAGAAGGAACATCTTCGCTTCGTGCTAAATTTGATTTAATTAATAAAAAATATAATGTTAAATTAGGCTTCATCAATGTTAATTCTGATACAATTGCAAATGCTTTGCTTGATTTGAAACGGGAAATCTGCGGAAAAGCAAAAGGTTTTTTGGATTTAAGTACAGATGATACAATGAAATTGAGCGGAAGTATAAAATTTCAAGTTGATGATGGTAATATCGAAAAAATTGGGCTTGTTGAATATGTACTAAAATGTGCATCAATTTTCAGAAATACCGTAACAATGATTAATCCGTTGATTTTTGCAGATATTTTGAGTGTTCCGGAAGGACATTTTGACAAAATTACCGGTAATCTTAATTTAGATAAAAACGTTGTAACAAATATAAATATAAAAACATATTCTTCCGGTTTAAGTAATTATATTTCAGGCAGGTATAATATTGATAACGGCGATACTTCTCTTAGAGTTTATACAAAATTTTCCAATTCAAAAAAAGGATTTACAGGATTTTTAAGGAAAATTTCTTTGAATTCATTAGCTAACAGGCTTCCTATAAGCAGTCGTAATGATGCTAATTATTATGCAATCGAGTTATCAGAATTACCTGAAATTGATGCAGATGAAAAGGATACCCAAATATATTTGACAAGGGTTGAAGGTGATGTAGTAAATAATAACTACATATCTTCACTTAAAAAGCTCAAATAATTATACTAAAGTTTTAACCGTATTCAATATGTTCATAATTGCCAAGTAATGCATCATAGCCCCCGCAATTACAAACAAATGCCAAATACTGTGCATAAATTTACCTTTTTTAAGGTAAAAAAAGCACCCCAGCGAGTAAAACAACCCGCCTGCCAATAATAACCAAACGGCATAATGACTTGCGTTATTCCAAATAGCGTAAACCAAAAACAAAGATAACCAGCCCATTACAAGGTATAATCCCGTTGACAAATACTTAAATTTTAATGTCAGGCATGAATAAATAATTCCTGAAATTGCCAAATACCAAGTCATAGCAAGTAAAGCCACAGATAAAGGGAACGGAACTACTAAAAGTAAAATCGGAGTATAAGTTCCTGCAATCAGCATAAATATTGCACTGTGGTCAATTTTTTGAAAAACTTTTTTTGCTGTTTTATTTACCATTGCGTGATACAAAACAGATGATTGAAAAAGTATAAAAAGAGTTGCACCGAAAATCGCGGTTGAAGCTACTTCCATCGGAGTATTTGAATTAACCGCAAGCATAACTATGGCATAAATTGAAAACAACGCACCGATTGAATGCGTAAAAGCATTTGCGAATTCTTCTGCAGGAGTATATTTGGCTTCCTCTTTCATATTGAGTGATACTAACATATTAGCTATTAATTTACAATATTTGTAAATTAATGTTTCATTGGTGGAATTATTGCATAATAAATTGAATATTCTCTTTGTTGATTGAGTGCGTTTTTAACTGTGAATTTATATTCAACGGGTTCAATTTTATAATTTTCATCAAGATAAGGACAAGCTTTTTTGAAATGTTCTTCTAACTCCCATAAGTGTCTGTCCATAATTATTAAACCTGATTTTTTTAAATCTTGTTCATCTATCCAAGGATTAGGATAGCCGTTTGTATCTAAAATACAATCAGGGTGTGTCGAAGAATAAATTGTTAACGGCAGAGTCCATTCAATGTAACCTCCGATATATTTTAATGGAGTATTATATTTTTCAGTCCAAGCCTTTGTTAAATCATTATAAATTTGAGTAACAGGATATCTGCTTCTGTAATTTTTCTCAACACCGAATAAAATTGTCATTACAGTAAATATAATAAATACTGCCGCATATGAAAGTTTTAAAACAAATTTGAAATCTTCTTTCGAAATTTCTTTTACCGGAATGAAATAGAATAACATAATTCCTGTCATATACAGAAATTCAAAACCCCAGCGCGGTCTCATTGTTCCGCCTGCACAAAATCCCATAATCATATGTATAATAAACGGGAAAAGCCCGACTAAAAGAATAAACCATGTTTTTTCGTTTAGTTTAAAATTCAGAGCATATTTTGATTTTTGTTTTAATTTTAGAAGTGTAAAAATTGCCAATGAACCCGCAATTGCAGAAAGTTGAACAACCAAGAATTTTAAAGGTGCAGTTATATGTGCAAGCCAACTGTCGCTGCTTAGTTCTTCTTCAAAATACAGAAGCGGGAAGAAATCATATTTTATTAACCACAAAAGATGTGGTAAAAAGATAACAAAAGCAATTGCGATAGACATATAGAATCTTTTGGATTTAAAAATTTCTCTATGAAACATAACTGCCCAAATTAAAAGTGGTAAAACAACAAGTGCAGTTTGGTATTTATTTAAAAATGCTATTCCGATAATTATTCCGAGTTTAATCCAATCGGAGAATTTATTTTCAACAACTGCTCTGTAGCAATAGTAAGTGATAATAGGCAATATACACAAAAGAACAACATCAGGGTTAAAACCGTAATAGCTTGTTACATAAGTATATGCCCAACAGCCTTCCAATAATATTACAGAAAGCATTGATAAAGTGTCGTTCAGGAAAAACTTAGCAAGTTTATAAACATAAAATGCTCCGACTGTAATAGTTGTTTGGCACAATAAATAAATCGAAAAATCGCTTTTAAATATTGAATAAACGATATAAGTAATCCAGCCTGCAAATGGCGGGTGTTTTGGAGTTCCAAAGTCATGCAGCGAGCCCCAATAAATTCCTTCTAAAGAATCTGTTGGTAGTACCAGTCTAATCATGCCGACTGCCGAAAATAATATTATGTTAATTAATAAAAAAACAAAGAACATTTTTTGTTCATCAGAAAAATTTTTCAAAACATTTTTAAAATTTATCATTTGCTATCCTTTATCTCGCCCTAAAAAAAACATTCTTAAAACCAATTAATACAATACTATATTAACCCTGCATGATATTCAAGTAAACATTAAGAGATATTAAAAATACACCTTATACGTGTATTAAGATAACAAGTTAACTTTAGCCGATTTTGTATTAACCACTTGGTTAATATTTTGAAATATTTTTTAAAATTACTTGAATTATTTTTATTTTTATGTGAATTTATATGCTAACAATGATTCGAACAGAGAGTAACAAATGGTCCAAAAATAGGGGAATGTAATTAAAAAGTGGAAGCCTTGAGGTTTTCACGCTATGTTGTATATAAAACGTTTAGAATAAGTTAAAAAAGAAAGGGGAAAAAATGGCAGATTACGAAATTACGAAAAACACAACGATTGATTTTGAAGTTGGCTGTGGTAGCAAAACCATTACTTTAGGTGAAGGCGGTTTTGACACAGTTCTAAACTTTATTAGTGATACAAGAGAAGGTTATGTTAGTGATTATCAAATAGTTTCACAAGATTTAGAAACAGGTTCTGTTACTATTCAAAGACGTACAGGTACAGTAAAAAGCGTAAATAATTCAGGTATCAAATTTAATAGCGGTTATACTACAGATAGAATCACTATTACAGATTTCCTAACAAATGGAGAAGGAAAAGTTACCTTTAAAGCTGATGCTGCTACATGCTACATAAATGATGAAAATACAAAAACTTATCGTATTGATTCTGTGAATTCGTTAATTGAGTCTATTGTTCATGCGATGGATTTGAATGACCCGACTGCATTAACAATAAACAGTCAAAATGTCAGCGGTGAATATACAGGTTCTTGGTTGTCTGAGCATCTTGCTTTAGCAAAAGGTAATGTAAATGTTAATGCAGGCAGAGGTAATGATAGAATTGTTGCCACTTCATTTAATGATGGAGATGTAAAACTAATACACGCAGGTGAAGGTAATGATTATATAATGCTTGGTGGAGCTAAAGATAAAACTACCTCAGTTTCTGCGTATGGTGATGAAGGTGCTGATACATATGAAGTTGTAGGTTTATATGGTCCGAATGCAAATATTACTCTAAAAGATGCTGATTCAGAAGATACATTATGGCATAGAGTTCAAGCCGACAGCGAATATTCATACTCTAGAGACGGTCAAGATCTCATTATTACTCAAACCGTCGGTGAAAATGTTCAAACAACAAAAATAGAAGGTCATTTTGATAAATTAGCAGAAGGCAAACAATTAGATAAATTTTATGTTGTAGATGCAAACCATGTTGTTCAAGAAGATTTATCACTTCTTGAAAATGCAACAATCAACGTAACTGTTGCTGATGGTGAAACATATGAAGCAACTGCTTACAAAGAAAATATAACTATTGCAGGAAATAACACTTTAGATTTTGAAGTTGGTTGTGGAAACAAAACCATAACTTTAGGTGAAGGCGAATTTGATACAGTTCTTAACTTTATTACTGATACAAGAGAAGGTATTGTAAGTAAATATGAAATATTAAAAGAAGACGTGGAAACTGGTTCTATTACCATTGCAAGATACACCGGTACTCCTGATTATCTTGGAAATATTAGTTCAACAGGAATGATAGTTGATAAAATTACAATTACGGATTATTTAACAAATGGTGCAGGTAATGTAACATTTAAAGCTGATGCAGTAGTTCAAAAGAAGATAGAAGGTACAAAAACATACAGTGTTGATAGTATTAATGCCTTGGTTGAAGATATAACAGGACCTCAAAATTATGACAACCCTGTAGGTATTACATTTGCTCAACAAACAATAGTATCAAGCGAAGAAAATCCGTTCCAAGGCTCATTCTTGTCTGAAAAAATATTTGGTAGCAGTGTAGATGATTTTATTTACGGTAACAACGGTGATGATTACATTAACGGTAAAAGCGGTAATGATTATCTAAACGGTGGAGATGGTAACGATAGTCTCTATGGTGATGCTGGCGATGATACAATTTATGGCTGGGACGGTAACGATTACATAGATGGTGGAGCTGGTAATGATACCATTTACGGAGGTTATGATGATGATACCATCTCAGGCGGTAAAGGATCAGATACTATTTATGGCGGCCTTGGTAACGATAAAATTACAGAAACAAGCCATTCAAGTGGTGATGTAAATAGAATCTATGGTGGCGAAGGAGACGATACGATAACAGTATCCGGTACCTATGATAATAACGAAGCGTATGTATACGGCGAAGCCGGAGCTGATACTGTTAATGTAAGTGCTCAAAAAGGTAAGATATATCTTGAGGACTTAAATAGTGAAGATACATTGAAACACAGTGCTCTTGCCGGTGCTGAATATTCTTATACAAAAGATGGACAAGATCTTGTAATAACTCAAACTAATGGCTCAAATGTTCAAACTATGACTATAAAAGATCATTTTACAAGATATGAAGATGGTACTCAATTAGATAAATTCTATATCGGTGAAATTGATAATTCACTTCTTGAACACGCAACAATTAACGTAACAGTTGCAGACGGTGATACTTATACTGCAACAGATTACAAAGAAGCTATTGTTGCAAGTGGTGAAGCAACTATTATCGGTGCTGATTCAAATGACACAGTTGCTATCTCCGGTGCTGAAGATATCGAATTCGCCAGAGAAGATAACGATTTAGTCGTAAACGGTAATGTTGTATTGAAAGATTACTTCACTTCAACTGACAGAGTTAGCACAGTAAATGATGTAGATTATTCTGATGCTGCTTTAACTAAGGTTACATTTGGTGCTGATGCAGATAATATGGTTATTACAAATGATAATCCTAATCTTATAGTTAAATTCAGCGAAGAAAAATTTGAAAATATCTCATTTGCTAAATCCGGAACAGATCTTGTAATTACTCACGGTGATAACAAAACTATTACTGTAGAAAATTACTTCAACGAAGATGGTTCTGTGGCATCTGATGTTATTTCTAAGTTCCAAGTTAATGATGAAACTGCAAATACATACACTCTAGGCTGGCATACATCAAACGTAACAGGACTTGAAAATATGTATTTAGAACAAAGTGATAGCACTGATATTACTTCTGTTCCAGGTATTAGAAACTGGATTAATTCAGGTGCCGGTGATGATACAATTGTCGGTGCTAACGCAGGAGATATGCTTGCAGGTAATTCAGGTGACAATGATATTACTGCGGTATATGGTGCGGAAGTTTACGGTGAAGGCGGAGTTGATACCGTTACTGCAGCAGGTAATAACTTTATCTGGACAGGCGGTGGAAATGATGTAATCAAACTTGCAGGCGGATACAACACTGTAGTATTCTCTGATAATAACTTCGGTGATGATACTTTGACCGGTGCTACTGCTACCGATACTTTGAAATTCTCACTTTATGACGGTACAAATTTCCAAGGTTATAAAATTGACGATTTAGCATTTAATCGTGACGGAAGCAGTGATGATTTAGTTATTTCAACAGAATCAGGCAACAAAGTTACTGTTCAAGATTTCTTCAATGCTGATTCTAAAGTTGATAGTATTATGGCTTTAGAAGAAAATTCTGAAACCGAAGAAAAAGAACAAGTTATATTCTCATTACTTAAAGATAATACTATTGGTGTGCAACTTAGCGATGGTGAATCATACTTAGCAACAGAATATAGTGAAGCTTTTGCTGGTAATGGTAAAATCAACGGCTTTTCTAAGAAGGATACTCTCGCATTCCAAGGTGCAAATTTATCATTCACAAGAGACGGGGATAATTTAATTGTTTCTGATGATGATAATGATAGTGTATTGACAGTTGAAGAATATTTTGCTAAAGGCAAATCTGTTGGTAATATTATATATGCAGGCTTAGAAGAACCTGTTTCATTGAAATCTATTACTGATACGCTTGCTGATCTTCACCCAATTGAAGCTGAAACAAAAGGTACGGTTAAAGGTACTACTGCGGCCGAAACTATTGTCGCAAGTTCTAAAGGCAATACAATCAAAGGTGGCGGAGGTAACGACGTTATATATGCTTTTGCCGGTAAAAACAATATCTCAACTCAATCAAGAGTAGGCGATGAAGCAATAGTAGTCAGCGGTATCGGAAATGATACAATGACTGCCGGTCTTGGTACTGATACTTATTACTTTGGTCACGGTCACGGTACTGATACTGTTATAGGTAATACTGCTGCTGAAAAAACTATTTTGATGTTTGAAGCAGGTGATATATTATCATACAAAGAAAGCGGTTCTGATTTAGTAATTACTCAAAAATACGAAATCGCTCCGGGAACAGGTTTGTATGTATCAGAAAATGTAATCCTAAAAGATTACGTTACAAACGGTTATAAAAATATGTATGTGGATTATAACGGTGCCAGTGCAGAATTTAATTTGCGTAATCACTTATTGGCTAACGAAACATTTATACTTGGTAATTCAAAAGCAACTAAAGCTCAAACTGTTACAGGTTCATTCTTGAACGAAAACTTATACGGCGGTTCAGGAAATGACGTTCTTAAAGCCGGCAGAGGTGTTGATTTGTTAGTTGGCGGTAAAGGCAACGATAAATTGTATGGTAATGCTAAAGACGTAGCAGGTAATGAAAAAACTTTCCGTTTTGCTAAAAAAGATGGTGCTGATACTATCTATAACGGTAAAACTGCTGATACAATTAAATTCACAAACGTTTATGACGGTTCTAATATGAAGTATGACAGAAAAGGTGATAATTTAGTTATTACTTATAACTCATACACAAGCGGTAAGAAAACAGTTAACGATACAATTACATTAGCAAATTACTTTACAACTGATAAAGCTGCTGCTTTGAAGAATATCGAATTTGCAAATGGTACCATAATTGATATTCAAAGCCAAATAATGAACTTTACAGGCAGCGGTAAGATTGCAGGTACTGTTTATAATGATGCTATTACAGGCAGTGCTAAAAATGATACATACACCTTGACTCAAGGCGGTAAAGATACTGTTTATGATGCAAAAGGTAACGATAAGTATTCCGCAAAAGTTACCGGAAGCTTGAAGATTACTGATAAAGCAGGTCAAGATGCATATACATTGAAAGGTAACGGCAGTATCACTGTTAAAGATTACGGCAAAGCTAATGAGATTTATAACGTAACTAATACCGGAAAAACTGCAATTGCTGATGCTAACGGTAATGATACTTATAATATCAGTGGTGCAGGAACTACTACTATAACTGATTATAAAGGTAATGATACTTATAATGTTTCATTAGCAGATGGTGCAAGGATTAAAATCAATGATAAAGCCGGAAAAGATACTCTGGTATTAAATAATATCGCTAAAAATGATATTGTTTACGGCCTTGATATTAATGCTGATGGTACATTTGCAAGTAATAGTCTGTTTGTATTGGATAAAAACGGTACAGGCAGAATTGAAATCAGTAACTATTTCAGAACAAAAACAAATGCCGCAGGTGATATTACCAATATCACAACCGGTGCTGATGGTGCAATTGAAACTATTAAAGCCGGTAGTAAAAAAGTTGCAAACTTTGATGCATTAGATGTTAATGATATTAAACAGAGTGTTGCAGCTTGGTTTACGACACACACAGGTTATGCATCAACCTCCGCAGTATTTGAAGGCGGAGATGCAACTGATATTCAATCTCTTATTGCAGCATATAATCCTGCATCATAGGTGATTGATTAGATTAAAATGTAAGGGTCATTATCAGATTTCTGGTGTGACCCTTATATTTATAAAATTCATGTTATAATGTTGCCATAGAAAAATTGATAATCTTAGCCGAAAAAGGGAAAATTTTGAAAATTAGAACTATCTCAAAATTATTATTTATATTTTTAATGTGTATTTTTGCTCAAATATACACTATATCTTATGCTTTGGAAGAAAACAATCCTCAGGACGTACAGTTGTCAGATAAAAATTTGTCAAAGTTAGTAGGGAAAATTAATTTTGATGATGTTATGAAAACCGCCAAAGAACATTCTTATGATTTACAGATTGCGGATTATAATATACTGATATCAAAACAAGAAGTTCGAGGGGCGCGCTCGGAATATTTCCCAAAATTGAATTTAGGAGCAGGTTTTGAATATACCAAAAATTTTCGAGATGTTTCGGACACTACCGTAATGTCTATAGGTGATGCTTTTATCAACCCTTATACCCGTTTTCAATCTATTTTAGGTATAACTGTTGCTTATAATTTGTTTGACTTTGGGGTAAGAGGGGGAAATTTAAAAATCGCAAAAGAGGACGTTGAATTGAAATCCTTAGAATCAAAGCAAAAATTACAAGAATTGAATTTAACCCTGCTTGATACTTATACAAAAATTCTTGTTACTTCAAAACAAATTGAAATAAATAAACAAATATTATCTCTTGATGAGAAGAATTTGGAGATGAAAGAACGTTTGTTTAAAGCAAAAGAAATTTCAAAAACTGAATTAAATGATGCAAAGGTTAAAGTTAAAACCACTCAAAATAAAATTTCTGAGTTGTATTCAATTAAACAAGAGTCTTTAAATTGGCTGTCTTTTTATACCGGAGAAGAATATGACATAAACAGTTTAAAAATTTCAGATTTAAAAAAGCCAAATTTTGATATTTTAGAATTTCAGGATTATACAAAAAGTATTGTCTGGAAGGTTCACGAAAAAAATATCAAGAAAAAAGAACTTGAATTAACAGTTGCAAAAAGAAATTATTTGCCTAAAGTCAACGCTTACGGCAGATATTACTTGTATGGTTCAGATCATAGTAATATGGGCAGAAGCTTTGGAATTGAACCGTCAAACTTTTCTGTTGGAGCATCATTAAATATGCCGATATTTGATGGTTTTAAAAATAGTGCAAATGTTCAAAAAACAGCATTAGAGTTAAAACAATTGCAAGTTGAAAGAGATAAGGCTATTGCAGAACTTATGACAAGGCTTGCTACTATGCGTTCAAATTTGATTTATTTAGATGAACAAATTGAAGGAAACAATAAAATGATTTCTGAATTGACCGATAAGGAGAAGTCATTGAACAAATTAGCTTCAAAAAGAGTTGTTTCACCTATTGAAGTTAATGATGCAAAAATTGAACTCTTAAATCAAAAAATCGAACTTGAAAAAAACAGTATTACATATATTGCTCTAACCAGAGGAATACAAATTCTGACTGAGGAAAATTAATGGAAGAACATCAAGAAAAACCTAAAAACGTTAATACAGGCTTAATTTCACTTGAAATAACCGCCAAAATGAATAATACAGATATTGATATGCGTTCAATTGTCAGGGAATACGGTATTACAACGGCTGATATTTCGGTTGAAGAAATTATAAGGATTGCAAAAAATAAAGGTTTTAAAGTTAAAAAGAAGAAACTAGAATTAAAAGATATTTCAAGTAAATATCCAATGCCTGCAATTTTGCAAATGAAGGATAACTCATATATTGTTCTTTTAGGGATTAAGTCAGATGAGAATAAAGCTTTAACTTTAACCCCTCTTGAAAAACACCCTGTAAGTCACGATATTGATGAATTGCAAGAACTAATTCAAGATTATGTGCTGATTTTAAGTCACAAAAACTCTCAAAGTGATGTAAAATTCGGATTCAAATGGTTTTTTAATGAAATTTTCAGGTACAAAAAAATAATCGGGCAAGTTTTGCTTGGTTCATTTGTAGTGCAATTATTCGGACTTGTTACTCCGCTATTTACTCAGGTAATCCTTGATAAAGTTTTAGTCAATCGGACATTGGCAACTCTTGATGTCTTAGCCTTTGCTTTTATTGTTGTTGCTATTTTTGAATTATTGTTAAATCTTTCAAGAAATTATATATTTATTCACACTACTAATAAAATTGATGCAAAATTAGGGGCTAAATTATTCAAACATTTATTCAGATTATATTATGTTTATTTTGAAAATCGTCAGGTTGGTAATATTGTAGCCAGAGTCAGAGAATTAGACAGTATTCGGGAATTTATTACAAACAAATCTGTTTCTGTATTAATAGATGCTTTTTTCTCTATTGTATTTTTAGCAATAATGTTTGTATATAGTGCTAAGCTAACATATATTTCATTGGGATTTTTAGCTATAATTGCAATAATTTATGTTACAATCACTCCCGAATTGCGTGAACGTCTGGAAGAAAAATTCCAAATGGGAGCACATTCAAATTCATATCTTGTGGAATCTGTAACAGGGGTTCAAACTGTAAAATCATTGGCTATTGAAGGCTCAATGTTTAGAAAATGGGAAGATAAGCTGGGTAAATATTTGAAATCAAGCTTTAATCTTGCCATAATCGGTAATTTTACGGGTTCTATCTGCGGATTTTTGCAAAAGGGTATGACAATCGCAATTCTTTACGTTGGGGTTATGCTTGTAATTGAGAACAAACTTACAATAGGTCAATTAATAGCCTTCCAAATGTTTTCGGGACAATTTTCTGCTCCTATGCTAAGACTTGTTGGTTTGTGGAATGAATTTCAACAAACTTTGCTTGCAGTTGATCGTATTGGGGATATTTTGAACAGTCCTGTTGAAATGCAATCAGGAAACGCAATTACATTAAGCCATGTAAAAGGTGATATTAAGATTGAAAATTTATCCTTTAGATATAATGTTGATGCGCCTATGGTATTAAAAAATATTAATCTTGAAATTAAGGCAGGAGAAAGAATAGGGTTTGTCGGGCGTTCAGGCAGCGGAAAATCAACGATAACAAAATTAATTCAAAGATTATATTACACAACGGAAGGAACAATTTTTATTGATGGTATTGATATCCGAAATATAAATCCTGTATGGTTGAGAACAAATATCGGTATAGTTTTGCAGGATAATTATTTGTTTTCCGGCACAATAAAAGATAACATTGCACTTCCACGACCAAATGTTCCAATGGAAGGGATTGTTCAGGTAAGTCAAATTGCCGGTGCTCATGAATTTATATCAACTTTACCGAAAGGTTATGATACTGAAGTCGGAGAAAGAGGATCATCTTTATCCGGCGGGCAAAAACAAAGAATTGCAATAGCTCGAGCACTAATTTCAAATCCTCGCATTTTGATTTTTGATGAAGCAACTTCTGCTCTTGACTATGAATCAGAAAGAATTATTCGGGATAATATGAATATGATATCAAAAGGCAGAACAACGATTATTATTGCACACAGATTATCTACCATTAAGGATTGTGATAGAATTGTTTGTTTCGATAACGGACAAATTATTGAGGTTGGTACTCACGAGGAACTTTTATCTCATGACGGATATTACAAAAAATTATATCAGGCTCAAATGAACTGAAAGGATTATAAATGAAACTACTAAATAAAATCTTCCCAAAAGCAGATGACAGTCATGAATTTAAGCCGATATTGGCTGAAATTGAAGATTCACCTATAAATCCAATTGGAAACACTATGTTTTGGGTTATTATAATATTTATTGTAATAGCAGGGCTATGGACATATTTGGGCAAAGTCGATATTGTAGTTACTGCACGAGGTTTAATTATTCCGACGGGGGAAGAAAAGGTTGTTCAATCTTTAGATAAAGGCATTGTTACTACATTATCAGTTAAAGAAGGTGAATATGTTACGGAAGGTCAGATTGTCGCAATTGTTTCACCTGCAGAACATGAGCCGGGGCTGGAATTAAATAATTTACGGGAAGAAGAAGCAAGGGTTTCACAGCAGTTAGCTTCAGACAGAGCAAAACTTGCAATAGCAAATAGCGAAAAAAGCAGATTATCTGCTGTTCGCGATATAATTCCGCAAGCAAGATATGATGCTGCGGCAAAAGAAGTAACCGAACTTACCCATAATATCGGGGCTTTAAGTGCTTCTTTGGGTGAAATTCGCAATAAAAGAGTTCAGATTGAAAAACAAAAACAATATTTGAAATCTCCTATTGACGGATTTGTGAACAAAATTCTTGTCCATACTGAAGGCGGGGTTGTTACACCTGCTGAAAAAATAATGACAATTGTTCCAAAAGATGCAAAAATGCAAATAAAAGCGCAAGTACTAAACCAAGATGTAGGTTTTATTGAAGTCGGAATGCCTGTTTCGATAAAGGTTGATACTTTTAATTTCCAAAAATACGGTATATTAAACGGTGTTGTTACCGTAGTATCTCCAAATAGTGTAGAAGATGAACGACTCGGGCCTGTTTATGAGGTTTATATAGAACCCAAAAATACAACTCTATTGGTTGAGGGTAAAGAACAAACAATTAAGTACGGTATGTCTACAACAAATGAAATTAAAATCGGTAAACGCCGTATAATTGAATTCTTTATATATCCGTTAATAAAATATATGGACGAAAGCATAAAAGTTCGATAAATGTTTACAAGATATTAAAAATATGCTATTATCCGTTGAAAAGGAGAAGTTTATGAAAAGATTATTTGCATTACTGTTATGCGGTTTAATGATAAGTAGTACAAGTGTTTTGGCAATAGAAGAAACTCAAACTGTTGAGCATTTGAATTTATCTAAGAAGTTAGAAAAGAAAACTCCGACGAATGCGGTTAATGTATCCGCTGAAAATGTTGTAATTCTTCCTTATAATACTCTTGAAGCGGCATTTGCTCAGGATTTTTCAAGCAAAATAGCAAGAGTTGGGGATAATATTACTTTTATAATTCAAAAGGATTTAAAGACTCAGGAAGGAACGCTGGTTATTCCTGAATCAACTAAGATAAACGGGCAAATTACTCAAATAGAAAAACCAAAGTTGTTTAATAAAAGCGGAAAGATTTACATAGATTTTCAGGATATGGAATTTCCTGACGGGAAGGTTTTACCGATACAAGCAAGGCTATTTGATAAGAAAGAATTTTTATCAAGAGGTAAATTGAATGCTTTAGGTAAAGGTTTGGGTTCAACTTTAGGCGGAATGGCTGTTGGAACTGCTGCGGGGTGTGGAATTGGTATTGCTGCTAATGCGGTTATAATTGGCGGTTTTGCAATAGGTATGCCTGTTGGTTTGGCAGTTGGTGCTGCTGCAGGCTTAATTACTCCGGGACTTTATTACAAAGCAAAATCCGGTGATAAAATCAATATCCAGATAATGAATAATCTTACAATTGAAAGATAAGTGAATCGTGAATGGTTCTTTACTTTAACTTACTCTGTCCCGATTGGGGGATTGTACTATTTTATTGTTCGCCCCTCCCATTGGGAGATGCTCCGGAAATTAAAATTTGTAACTTTCCCTCGCCCACAACATCAATTGAGTGGGAGAGGGTGGTTGAGCGAAGCGAAACCGGGTGAGGGAACGGGGAGATGGGGTGAACAATGAAATAGTAACAATTCCCCTACATTTACCCCACCTCTGAATGACATGATTTTATTATGTTTTTGCAATGAAAAGTTAAAATGTTTTATTTTGCCGTATCCAAAACATAAAGTGCTGCATTTGAATTTGGCAGGGCATTTGTACCTTGGAAAAATATCGGGTAAACATCTGTTAAATGTGCAGGGTCATTTGAGACTACACAAGGTTCTGTTCCCGAATAATCCGCATATTCTGATGTCGTGGCATCTTTGCATGATACCATTTTGTTAGGCAAAGATAATCCGTTTACATCTATCCAACCATATATACCGCCTCCGGATTTTATATGACTCCCAGGTGCAAATGCGGAGTACCATGAAGTATACATTATTATCAATGAACCATCAGCCAATGCATAAATATAGTTGTTATTTGTTGGACTGGTTTGGTAGCTTGTTCCGTCTGAATCAGAAACACTATAAATATTCCCGTCTTTTCCTTTAACTTCGCCGTACTTTCCTAAGTATGTCAGACCTTTTAAAGTCCCATTAAAAATAGCACAAATTGACATTGTATTTTCGGGGTTATCGGTTGCGGGGTCTGTACAAGTTTTATCTTTCAAATCACCGTAACTGAAATCATATTGAGCTTGTGCCATTCGTCCTGCCTGATTTAGTGTGGAAAGAGTTTTTTTGAATTGGCTTCTGAATTTGTGACTGTTGGTATTTGCCATAAGTGTCGGAATTGTCATTGCTGCGACAACCCCGATTATGCCGAGTGTAATCAGCACCTCTGCGAGTGTAAACCCCGCGGAGCGCAGTATTCGTGGAGTCTTTCCAAAGTTAGTAGCAAAGTATCCCCTCTCCTGTCCTTCGTACACCTTCTCCCGCAGGGTGATGGAACAAACGTTGTCACCCTGAACTTGTTTCAGGGTCTTTTTTGAAATGGATTCCGAAACGAGTTCGGAATGACAATTACTTTTGCCCTTACGGGAAGCACCCCACCTAACCTGCGATTCGCTGACGCTCCCTGCACGCAGTCTCGCAAAACTCGTTCCTCGTTTGCTCGAACTAGTGTCCCCCTCTGGGGAGGAATTTTTACCCCTTGGAGAGGGCACATTTTTAGTAAATTCTCTTTTCATCATAACTTCCTTTCTTTTTAAGCTAATAAATAATAGAATTGTTATTTTTTGTGACTTTTTAATTAATATTATTACTTATTTTGCTATTTTTGTCAATCCATGTGCTATTTATGTGGTTTATATTATTTTATGTGCCTTAATTTTATATTTAGCAATAAATACAATTTAGTTGAGGTTTGTATGCAAACAAGTGAATTATTAGGTTTAAAGATTAAAGAAATACGAAAACAGAGGCATATAACACAAGAAACTCTTGCTGAAATGGTTGATTTGGATATCGGTTATATAAGTAAACTCGAAGTCGGCAGAAATTTCCCCAAAATCGGTACGTTAGAAAAAATTGCCAATGCTCTTAATGTTGAACTGGCTGAACTTTTTCAATTTACCAGACAAAATGATTTGGATTTTAAAACCGAAATTATAAAAATTTATGAGCAATTGAATAAAGAAAAACAGTACACTTTATATCGTGTAGCTAAAGATTTGTTATAGGTTATTTCTATTAAGGAAATTCATTATAGACATGTATATTTGTTCTAATTTTGTTTTCTTAAAAACTTTTGAGTCATCTTTTAATATATGTGATTTGTCTGTTCCGAAAATGTCGTAATAATATGTTTCTTCCTCGATTACAGGAATGAGTTTGTTTCTGTTTGTAATGCATTTATCATTAGGTAAGAAAAATTTTGCCAGATAATTGGCAAGGGTCGAATTGTTATCAGGTGTCATATATGGGAATATTGTACACATTCCTCCCAAATCGTGCCCTTTCTTGCCAAAAACTTGTTTATAAACCTCAGAATTCCTTCCTTGTAAAAACTCTGAAACTGTATCAGAATAGTCTTGAGTGTTTTTTTCAATATTTAAAACAATATCATTTTCGGTACGGGAAGATATTCTTATAAGAAAATTTATATATTCCAAACCTTTTTGGTTAGTTGTTATCGGGCAGAATAGAATATGTTTATCTTTTGCCAGCGAACCGGCTCTGTACATATATTCTCCGAATTCTACCATTGAAGCACCTGAGCCTACAAGGTCATCAAGAATTACAAATGCCGAATTTGGCGGATATTTATTAAGATCAGTTACGTAGTTTTCTCTGATAATATTTTTGTCAGGTATTGAAAATTTTTCAATATACATTTTAGATATAATATCAAAACTTTTCTTTTTATCCGATGGTGTATTCGGAAGCAGTATGTATAAATTTTCTTGTGGGATATTATGACGGGTTAGATAATAATTGATTTTATTATTAATCAATTCAAGATTTTCAATAATACTTTGTTTTGAATATACATTCAAATTTTTATCGTAATATTTTGCAATTTCCATACAAAGTTCACGAAATTCTTTTTTTGTTTTTGCATGGTGTTTTGCAATTGATTCAACTGTGGATTTAAGCAGGCTTTGAGTTGGCATAATAGGACGCATCTGGTCAAGTACGACTCCTCGTGTTGCAGGAGCTTCAAGTTTTATTGTTCTGCAATCAAATCCCATATTTTTTATTCTTGATTCTATACTTCTGTTTAATACGTAATCTAACGCATCATCAAAAGTGAAGTCAGGATTTTTCTTTTGGATTTTTTTAGCTTTTTTAAGAACAATTTTTGTTTTTTCCTCAAGCAGTCTATCGTCCGTAAATAAATTTATTCCGTCTGACCAGCCTTCAAGATTTATGAAAACGATATTTTTACCATTTTTTGCTTTTTTCATGAGAGACAAAAATTCTCGATTGTCTAAATCTTCTTTAGTTACAAAAATGGCTTTTGAGATGCTAAACATATCATCACTGAATTCAAACAAGGATTTCTTTTTATGAAGGTAATATAACAATGGATTAATTCCGCCTTCAGGGTACATTTGGTCAATTTTTGCTTCTTTAAGCTCATTTGAAAGTTTAGAAAAAGAGGAATAATTAGAAAATTGTGTAATTCTTTGAATTGTTGTTAAAACTTCATATTCATCTGTATCGGGGATTTCTCTCAATGTGTTATATATTACGTGTTCTAAATCATCTTGAGTAAATACTGCAAGTCTTTTTTCAAGACTTGAATACATCTGGTTAATATATTTGTCTATCTTGGTTTTTGAATTTAAATTCAAAACAGGATTTACATCACTATCAAGCCTTGCATAAACTCTTTCAAAATTTAATGCATCCGGTTTATCATCTCTGTGCGGTAGCTGAATATCAGCACTTAAGAAGTTTTCATGAAATCTGTTTGAAAAGAAATTTATTTCTCTTAAATTTTCTCCATACAAGTTATTCAATCCTTGGGCTTTTTCAATTGTTTTTTGATGGTTTAAATATGGATTTTCTGCAATATACCGCAAATTCCTTCCGTTAACTTTTGTACCGGCTAACCTTGACATAATATATAGTTGTTCTTCATTGTAATATTTATCAAGATTAAGGATATAACTCGGACTGTAATTCCACAAATTGAAATCATTTTTCGAAAGAATAATAGGCTCTAAAATTTTTAATTTCGGGATTGGGATTTCTGAAAAATATGGGAAAGTGACTCCCGGAATCCTTAATTCTCCGGAAAGATCCGTTTTTAAAGCAAGTCTATATAAATATCTTAGTTCAGAAGGTTTTCTATCAGCTAAAAATGGTAGAATACCACTTTTATTATACCCCGGAAGTTCAAGTATCTTTTGAGCGATTTCTCTGCTTTTTGGCAGAATATGTTCCATAAAAATTCTGTTATTTTCTTCAATAAATTCTTCATAAAGTTCTTTAAGCCCTTGTATTTCTTCTTTTATTTTTGAATCACAGGCTTTTTGAGTTCCTCGAATAAATTCATCTGCTCCTTCTGCCATAAACTCTGAATAAGATTGAATTTTAAATCCGCATTTAAATTGAGGGTTATATCTCGATTTATTATGATTAATTTGGTCGACTGGCATGATAATCATGTTCAATATAAAACAGCTGAATTTATTTTTTGCTATAGGTAAATCCCGATATTAAAAGAGGCAAGTGTTATTTATAACGCTTACCTCTTTTTTGTTAAAAATTTTTTAAATATAAATTTATTCTTGCTCAAATTGGTCTTTTCCGACTCCGCAAAGAGGGCAAGTCCAATCATCAGGTAATTCCTCAAATTTTACTCCGCCGTTTTCTTCCGGATCGTATACATATCCGCAAACTGTGCAAACCCATTTTTCCATAATTTACTCCCTTTCTTTTTGGTTGTGTATTTACAATTAAGTTAATGTATTAAGTTTATATGTTATATACTCATTTGTCAATTGATATACTTACTCTTGTGCAAGTTTTGCTTCAACATCTTTTTTGACTTGATATTCGGAATTCGGGCTTAATTTTCTCATAATAAGCATAATCGAAGGTGCTATAATTCCGAGTGCGCCAATGCATGCCCCAATATTTTTCAATACGGCTCCTCTTTTTAATTTTCTTAACTGAGTAAAAAATTCATTGGTGGTTTGACCTGAATTCTCATATTGAGAAAGAAGTTTTTCAATTTGTGAATGAATTCCTCTTAATGCATCAAGATCAATGAATTTTCTTGTATCAACTTTATCTGTTTTCTTGTATAATTCAATAATATTTGATTTTTTAGCCATATTTATAATCAGGTTGTCTTTAGAATTTACGGCAAATTTGTAAATATCTAAATCTGATTTATCTGCAAGTTTGAATTCTTCAAGATGTGTTTTTAATGTGCCGTCAGAAAATGCATTTTTAAATTCCTCAGCTTCAATTACTCTTGCATCAAGCGTTATTGATTTATTGAATTTTGCTTCGGTATGTTTTTCAAACATATCAGCAATTTTTTTGCCGGCATAGTACATAAAGAACCAGAAACTTCCTTCTTTTATTACATATCCCATAAAATCCTGTCCGTTTCTTGAATGAGTTAATCTTTCGCCGGTAATTACACCATCAATAATCATTAAATTTTTGACCGGATCAAACATAAAACTTTGGAACCCTGTAAATGACGGTTGTTTTGAAGTTTTAGAGTTGTGAACTTGAGAGAATGATGATGAAAATGCTATATTGGCATTTGCTTGTTGTTTTGCAATTTGTTTTTCTATATATTCTTTTTTTATTTCATCTTCGGTATATTTGTGTCTGAATTTTGTTAGTCCGAAATATGATAAGGCAGTTAAAACTGTTGCGCCGATAAATTTTGTAAGAGCAATACCTTTATATGCTTTTGCATTTTGTGCAACATGTTTAATACTGTTTTTAACGGTTTCTGTTGGGGCCAATTCTTGGGCAGCCTGTAGAATTTCTTTATTCTTTAAAATCCTTACATCAATATTTGAATCAAATTTCTTAGGCATACAAAGAGTTTTGCCTAAAATAAAATTGAATGTAGGTAAACCTCCAAGCCAAATCGCCTGAGTCCCAAATTCGTCTATAAATCTGTCTTTCCCTTCTAACTTGTCGCCTGCCAAGTATGATGCAGCGGTTAAACCACAACTGTTAGCGACATCTTTAATTCCTAACGGGATAAGTGAGCTATTATTTCCTAATGTAGAGTAAATTGTACTTGCTGTTATTTTTGGTATCATTTTTCTTTTCCTTATATAGAATTTTTACTCTGTTTAATTTGAGCAAAATTCTATCTCAACTTGTGTATTACAAGCCCCAAATTAAATTCATTAATTTTACGATTGGAGCATTCGCTTTTACAGTTGAGTTTCGTCGGATATTATGTTTTTTCATTATTCTAACCTTCACTTTTCTTTTAAGTTTCCTGATAATAAATAATTGCTTTTTTTATGATTACTTTTTACAAATGTTCAAAAAATAAGACCCTGATGATTTTCAAGGTCTTGTTTTAAACTTTTATATTCGACACAACAGATGTCTTGTTATTTAAAACAAGCCTTTTAAAAATCGTCTGTTACGTCGGATTAATCTAATCATAACCGGAGCTTAACATAATGATTTTAAAATGTCAATAAAACAATTATTGTAAAACTTTTTTTGAAGCAATGTTACAAATTCTGCAAAATGTTGTAATATATATTATAATATTTTTATAGAGTTTTTTAAAAGAGGGGTTTTTTATGTCAGATAATGAATTTTCAAGTGATGAGTATTTACATAAGCTTGATGACTTAAAATTTGGAATGATAGGTCCTAATCCTAAAAAAGAACATAAAACTATCCAATTGGATAAACGTGATAATAATTCAGGTATGGGAGAAAAAGCCCCGTATGGTATTTCTCGTCAATTTAACTGGGGTGCTTTTTTATTTAACTGGATATGGGGTATAAAATACAGAAGGTGGATTTTATTATTAATCCCTATTCTTTTATTTATTCCGTATTGTTTTATTGTAAGTATAGTTCTTTGCGTATGGGCGGGAATTAACGGTAATCAATGGGCATGGGAAGAAGTTCAATATTTGAACGAAGAAGATTTTCACAGTGCTCAAAGGTCATGGGTTAAAACTTGGCTGTTTTTTGCAGGAATATTCATGCTGCTTTGTGCACCTTTTGCGTATAAGTATTTGAAGCCTTCTTTGGCTAAAAAAGATGAAGAAACGGAATTTGATTATTATAAATTCTTGAGTACTATTGAGTTAAACATTCCAAAAGAAGCTATAAATAAGACTGATGCTTCCGATAATCATTCTGATTTTATTAATTCAGGTAAGTATATAATTTACTGGATTAGACCTGAAAATGAGTTGACACTGAAAAATATGAATTATATCAGAAACCAATTTGACACAAATAGCTCAAAATTGGGTAACAGATTTGTATTGTACCCGGATTTGAAAAGGCTTACTGATAATCGTGCAAGTATAAGAAATTTTGAATTAGATGCAAAATGTAAAAATGATGTATGTATAGATACATGGTTGTACAAAACTTGTAACCGAGGCTACTGTATAATCAATCCTTATAAGAAAACCTTCTATAAGGTTCGTGCTAAGGATAAAGTAATTGAAAAAGCCGTATCTTTATTAAAGTCAGGTTGGTAAAAATAGCCGGGATTTCCCGGCTATTTTTTTACTGTTACAGATTTTTACAAAATTTCCAGCTTAAAAATATATGTTATACTGTTTTGTATAGAAACGGATTAGGGGATAGTATGAAAAAAATTCTTATCGTTGATGATGAACAAGATATTGTTGAAAGTTTGAAATTTGTTTTAGAGAACTGCGATTATACTTGCTATTGTGCTTATAATGGGGAAGATGGTTTAAAACTGGCAAGAGAAATAATTCCTGATTTGATAATTCTTGATGTTATGATGCCGAGAATTAATGGTTACAAAATAAGCAGGTTATTAAAATTCGATACCAAATATAAAGATATTCCGATTTTAATGATTACTGCGCGTTCACAAGAAGAAGATAAACTTATCGGAGAAGAAACCGGTGCTGATGAATATATTACAAAACCGTTTGATTTAGATGATGTAGTTAAAACTGTTCAAAAATATTTGGAAAAATAATATGAATATTATTACAAATAAAACACTTGAAACTTTAAAATATGATTTGGTAAGAGAAGGTTTGGTTCAATTTGAAGTGGTTGAACAGGCTGAAGAAATTGCTAATGCGCAAAATATTAATATTGGACAAGCTCTTATAAATTCCGGTTTCTTAACGGAAGATCAATTAATTAAATTTTTAGAATCAAAACTTCATACTCCTTTTGTAAATCTTGATGATTATGATTTGGATATAAAATGTTTGAAATATATAAATTATTCTGATGCAAGAAGATATAAAATTATTCCGCTGTTTAAAATTGAAAATACTTTGACTGTTGCAATGGCTGACCCAAGAGATCTTTTTGCGATTGATAAAATTATGGAAAGTGCCGAGTGTGAAATTGATCCTGTTTTATCTTCGGAAGAAAGCATTTTGAAAAAAATTGACGAGTATTATAAAACAGACGTAACTATCGGAAACATTTCGACCGGTGCAAATTCAGGCTATGACTGGCAAGATGAACTCCATTCGGAAGATTTGAGCGATAATCATATACAAAAAATTATTCGTGCGATTTTGAAACAGGCTATTTTAGAAGGTATTCATGAAGTAACTTTCCAAGGTGAGGAAGATGGTTTAGGAGTAAACTTTAAAAGACAGGGGGTATTGGATAATAAAGGTGCTATCCCTTCTGCTTTGGTTTCTTCTTTTACTGCAAAATTAAAAACTTTATCTGAGCTTGATCCGTCTGTTTCAGAAGTTCCGCAGCTTGGCAAATTATGTTTTAAAGTTGATAATATTATAATTATTGCAAGTGTTTCAACTTTCCCTACGATTATGGGCGAGAGAATATTTTTGAAAATATATAAACCGCCTAAGGAATTAAGTTCAATTATTACTTCAAAGGCTGAACTGACAGAAATTAAACAAGCTCTGGAAAAACCGGGAATTATTCTTGTTTGCGGATCGTCATTAAGCGGTAAAACTCACGTAATCTATTCTTTGCTATTAGAGGCTGCAAAATCAAAACGTAAAAATATTATGACTCTTGAGAGTATTTCAAAATACGAGCTTCAGGGTGTAAATCAGTGTGAATTTAATGAAAATGTCGGGTTTAATATGGATAAAGCCGCAAGATTTATAGAATTCCAAAACCCTGATATTATTTATCTTGAAGGTATTAAATCTAAAGATTCATTCGATTATTTTTCAAGCCTTGTATACAATGATAAAACTATTATTATGGAGTTTTTGGCTAATAATATGGAAGATTTGCGCAACAAAATGGCATTTTCAGATTTTGATACGCTGAAATCAATTATAACCGATATGGTATTTATCCATTCTCAAAATAGTGTAGAAGTATTTAACCGTGAAACTATTCAAAAATATCTTGGCTAGTTATGTTAGTATATTAAGGTTAAACTGATAAGCTGACAAAATTGAATACCGAGCAATTAAAAATAGTATATCGTTTGTTGGAAGTTATGTAATTTTTTAAATAATGTTTGCCGGGGTGTGAATTTTTTGTTCTTCCACGCGATCTTTAATTGCACCGATTGGCTCATAGTATGGTGAAACTGTCATTACTTTAGCCGCAATATCAGGAAAATAGTAAATGAATTTTAATTCACTTGTTGTTAGGGGTTTTTGAGTATGAACGTTTGCATAACGAGCAAGTTCAAGAATATTTCTTGCTTCGTGTTCATCTTTGAATTCTATTTCAAGATTGTTGTATACGTTACGGAACCCTTTAATTCCGCCATATTCACCTGTTGTAATCATTCGTCCTGTTTCAATAATTTCAGGTTCGCCTCTGCCAAGTTCTTCAAAATCATATAATTCATAATTTCTTCTGTCTTTTAAAGCACCGTCTGCGTGAATTCCTGATTCATGGGCAAATGCGTTATCACCTACCGCAGGCTGATTTATAGGAATTGGAACACCAAAAGCGTAGGCAGTATATTTTGCTAATTTCCATGCTCTGTCAAGGCGGATATTTTCATCTATTTTATATTTGCCTTTAAAACCTGCAGATTTTAAACATGCTAAAAGACAGGATACTAAATCTGCATTTCCGGCTCTTTCGCCCATTCCGTTGATTGCAGTATTAATATATGCATCAACACCTGCGTCAATTGCTGCTCTTGCTCCCATTACAGAACAAGCAGCCGCCATTCCCAAATCATTGTGGAAATGAAGTTCAATTGGCATTTGAGTTGCTTTTGCAATTTTGTAAATTCTGTCGTAAGTTGTTTGAGGATCTTCAAAACCCAGAGTATCACAGTATCTAAAACGATATGCTCCTGACTTTTTAGCTTCTGTTGCATATTTTATTAGGTAATCCAAATCGCTTCTTGAAGCATCTTCGGCATTTACGCCTACAATCAGTGCACCTTTGTCTATTGCACATTCAACGGCTTCTTTTGTCATTTTTATAATATCATCGGGAGTTTTCTTTCCGAGGTATTTCCCGTTAATCATCTGTTCTGAAGTTGATTGGGATAAGTTTATGTATTTTAATTCAGGAACATTTTGGAAAGTTAATTCAACATCTGATGCAATACCTCTTGACCAGCCCGAAAGTTTTGTGGTCGAGATAACTCCGCGTTTTACCAATTCAAGATTCCCGTTCAAGTAATTGATTTCGTGTTTTGTGGTCGGAAACCCAAATTCTGATTGAGTTATACCCATATCATTCAGCATGAGATTTATAATTGTTTTTTGAAGTTTAGCTAAACCAAGTCTTGAGGTTTGTACACCGTCTCTATTGGTTACGTCTACAAAATATATTTTGTTATCTGTCATGTTTATCCCCTTTACGATTATTGTAGCATGAAATTATTTGTCGGCTTAATTAACTTGCTTTTTTGCCTAAATTTAATTAAAATACTTAATAAACGGATATTGAAATTATGAATAATGAAACAAAACTTTTGGATAAGAAAATAAACAAGGAATTTAAGACAGGAAATGTTAAATCAGCGATTGAATTATGTCAAATAGGTTTGCAGAAAGATCCGACAAATGCTGATTTACATTTGCGTTTAGGGGATTTATATTTAGCTTGGCACTTGGACATTTATTCATCTTGTCAGTATATTGACGAAGCTATCACAGAGTATCAAATAGCTCTTGAATCCTATATAGATTCATCTGAAATTTATTTTAAAATAGGTATGGCGCAGTTTTACAAAGGAGATTTGGACAAAGCTATTAATTATTTTGATAATGCTATAGCAAAGAATCCGAAATTTGCAAAAGCTTACTATATGCTTGCCGAAACTTATACTAAAAAAACGAGATTTTTAGATGCTGAAATTAATGCTAAAAAAGCTATTAAATGTGCACCTTGGGCAAGCTCCAGCTCACATTTTCTGCTTCATAATTTGTATAAAATTTCATCATTCAGAGTTTTTAAAAATAAAGTTAAATCTGCGTATGAATATATTTTGTCGGTTTTAACTCTGCCTTTTGATAAAGAAGCAATAAAAAGGGTGAAAGAAGCTTTGACTTATGTGAAATTTTTCCCGATTTTGATGAAGGGTTATCTTCAAGTTCAGTCAAAGGGGTTAGATGGAGCATTAGATGTATATATAGAAGCAATTGATAAAGCTCCTGGGTTTGTTCCTTTGTATTGTTTGCTTGGAGATATTTATTCATCATTAGGACAATTTGAAAATGCTATAACCGAATATAAAATGGCAATTTGGCTTGATAACTTAAATATTCCTGCTTATCGACATCTTTGCAAAGCTTATGAAGATTTAGGGGATTATGATAATGCCATAGAAGTTTATAATAAACTTATTCAAATTATGCCAAATATGCCTGAATATCATTCCAATTTGGCAAATATTTTGTACATAAAAGGTGATGTTGAAGGTGCGGTTTCACATTTCCAAACTGCAGTAACTTTAAATCCGAGTAAAGAATGGACAAGTGTAGTTAATCAGACTTTGGGATTTGTTTTCCAAGAAGCAAAACAGGATATAGATGCTGCGATTACCTCATATCAGAGTGCTTATCTTTTAACCCCTGAAGATATCGATATCTATATAAATTTAGGCAGTGCTTTTTATGATAAGCAGGATTATGAAAACGCACTTGCTGTTTATCGTAATGCTCTTGATTTAGATCCGCAAAATGCCAAAATCCATTGTAATTTAGGGTTCTTATATTGGGGAAAAGGTGATACTGATGAAGCGATAAGAGAATACGAGCTTGCTATTCAATTTGATAAAAATTACGATATTGCTTATAACAATTTAGGCGTAATTTATCTTGACGATTTGGGCAGGGTTCAACAAGCAATAGAAATGTTTAAAAAATCTGTTGAATCTAATCCTAATTATGCTCTGGCTCATTTTAACCTCGCGCGCTCAATTGCAATAACAGGTGATAAAATTGAAGCCGCAAAACTTTATCAAATTGCCCAAGATGTAAACAAAATTACTAACGAAATTGATCCGCAGGATATTATAGATAAAATAAATGCATTATTTGATTAAAGTCTTGCATTGAGAGGTTTCATTCTGAGGGCAAAGTAACGTAGGTCGGCATTGCTATGCCGATAACGTGTAAACATGTAGGTTGGGCATACTTGAAGCAATGCCGACCTGCACTACTACCTCGCAATGACAGGGCTTGTCATTCTGAACTTGATTCAGAATCTGTTTTAGACCCTGAAATAAATTCAGGGTGACATATATTTCTGGATTGCGACGTAACTCGTTACACTCGTTCCTCGCAATGACAAAATATTAACTTACTCTGCCCCGATTGGGGAAGTGGCACGAAGTGCCGAAGGGGAATTAGCCCGTAGGGAAAAAGACCCACCCCAACCCGTTAGGAAATAGATTCTGAATCAAGTTCAGAATGACAAATAATATACCCCACCTAGCTTTCCCTCCGAGGAGGAATAATATTTACTCGCCTATTTTGCAGTATTCAAAACATATTTAGCAGCATTTGTGGCAGGTTCTACGATACTATCATGATAAAATACCGGATAAATATCTGTCATATGATTGGCGTCATTTTTAACCACACAATCTTGGTAATTTTCGTCCCATACAAACATTGTATCTGTTCCATCTGAACATGTTACTTCCTTATTTGGCAGGCTATATCCGTTTACATCTATTACTCCGTAGCAACCAGACATATCTTTCCCTTGTTCTCCAGGTTCCATATGGCATTCATGGTACAATCCGGGTGTAAACGTAAACAACGAGCCGTCTGATAGCTGATATACATAATTATCATCAGCCACCTCATTTACCATTATTCTCATATTATTTCTATAATTTGAAATTGCATCATTATTATCTATAAACGTATACCCTGATAGAGTTCCATTAAATAATGCAAATGGTGAGGTTTCTTCTTCAGGTGTCGCGTTTGCTTCTTTTGAAGTAAACAGAGGAAATTCAGCAGCAAAATCAAATCCGTACTGAGCTTGAGACATTCTGGCTGCGTTACTGATTGTTGAAACTGTTTTCTTAAATTGACTTCTGAATTTATTTGCATTGGTATTGGCTATAAGTGTCGGGATAGTTAATGCTGCGACTACGCCGATAATTCCGAGAGTAATGAGAACCTCTGCAAGAGTAAATCCTTTAGTTTTATTATTCATGTTTTATACCTCCATATTTAGTATAACAAATTACACTATATTAATCAAGTGCAAATCGCACTTAAATTTAAATAAATTAATTGTGTATTTTGTGTACTAAATTTATTTGTAAAATTGTAAAAGAGGTGTTTATGTTTAAAGTAGAAAAAACAGAAATGATTAACAAAACTTTTCGTTTGCCTGTCGAATTGGTCGAAAAGTTGGCTACAGTTGCACAAAATCAAGGGGTTTCTTTAAACAACCTCGTAAAACAATGTTGTGAATATGCACTCAAAAATATGGAAAAAGAGGGGTAGGACTTAAACAATAAAACCCTCTCTTATTTTTCTAAGTTCACTGCCGTTTACTAAGAAAAATTTTTCTCTCCCTTGGAGAGATAGAGTATATTTACCCCTTAGCCTTTAGCAGAAGCCGAAACTGCAACAACTTTTTTCTTTTTCTTTTTAGATTCAATTATGCTTTCTGTATTAAATCTTGTCAATCTTCTATCTTCTTTATCATCAGTTGTTGTTATACCTGCTACATTTGCGTTTATTGTTGCAGATGCGGCAATTGCGGTTTCTTCTTCGGATTGTTCTTCTTCTGTTGAAGCTTCTATTTGTGGTTCTTGAGTATTACCTGTCGGATTTTCGTTTTTTTCAATTGAAGTATCAAGTTCTTTTGATGTTTCGGTAATAACTTTTTCTGATTCCTTATATTGAGCTTTTGCACTTTGTTGAACTGCTTCTGATACAAGTTGAGCTACTTGAGCAGTTCCGTTTTGAATAAGTCCGTTTGTTGCAGTTGTTGCTGCAACTGTACCTGTACCGATTTCAAGGGTGCCTTGAGTAATATTTTTTATTCCTTTGGCAATTTCTATTACACCTTCAAGGTGTGTTAAAGGATTGCTAAGTAAGGCTGTTCCTTCTGCAATTTGTCCGCTTCCTTTTGTGGTATTAAAAATACCTTTTGTACTTGTTCCAAGTCCTACGACAAGTGTTTTTTCCGATACATCAAGCTGGGTTGAAAGTTCTGATTTGAAATCTGTCAAATCTTTTCCAAGTTCAGCAGCTCTGTTTTGGAAATTATTAATTTGATTCATACTTCCTGAAACAGTTTTGTTTGCTTCTGTTGTTACTTGTTCATCTGTTCTTGTAACTGCATCATATTGTGCCGTAATATTTGAAATTTTTTCCTGAGCGGTCATTATATCTTGTGTTGATGTCGGATTTTGCATTTGATTTTCAGCAGAAGCATATTCGGCACTTAAAGCTTGGGTTTGCATTGCATTAGCCTGATGTCTTGCAATAGCATTTCTTGTGTCTTTTTCTACGTTTTTAACAATGTTTACACTCTTTTTGGTTTCAGAAACAACGTTTTCTGAAATTTTTTCAATACCTGACTGCTTTTGTGCAAGTTCTGTTGATGTTTTGATTGTTGTTTTAGTCGCTTTTATTGCATTTTCGGCAGAAAATTCCATAGAAACGGCATTTTCATCTTCTTGTTTTTCTTCTTGAGTACCGGCTTCAGTTGTATTTTCTGTACCTTGTTCGTTATTTGTTTCATCTGTTTGTTGAGTTGAATCAGAATCTTCGGGAACTTCTTCTGAGTTAGTTGTTTTTTCACTGTCTGAAGCTTGTTCTGTTTTTGCGGTTTCTTCTTTGATTTCTTGATTTTCTTCTGTTTCTTGGTTGTTTGTTTCTTCGGAGTTTTCGGATTTTGCTTCTGTCGGGTTTGAGCCGGAATCTGAATTATCGCTAATTTCGACGTTTGCTTCTTCACCGATATTTTGCAATGTTTCTTTAAATAAAGCTTTATTTGTTTTCACCATAATTTGTGAACTTTTTGATGCAGCTTTTGCACCAAGTTCTGTTCCTTCTGCAGCTGCACTTGCGCCAACACCTGCAGTACCGGTACCGATTGCTAAAAGTCCGTAAGTCATTTCTTGATTGCCTTGTTTTTCAAGTCCGATTCCTGCAATTGTCATTGCAATACCTTCTTTGACAGTGACAGGGTTCGCGCTTGACATCATTCCGATACCTGTTGTGTGAAGAATATTTCCTGTTGCAGTTGTAATAAAGCTTCTTGAGTAAGTTCCGACACCTACTATTATTGTGTCGTTTGCAACTTTTAATGCGTTTTTGTTACGTTTATCAAGAACTTCATTTTTATCTGTTAATTCTTTTTCCGCACCTTGAGTTTTTGAAGTTGATTGAACCCCTTTTGATACGGATTTTTTAACTTTGTCTTTTTCTTTATTGTCTTTATCATCAACATCTTTAATTTGATCTACGATTTGAACTTTTTCTTCTTGTTTCTTTTTAGCTTCCTGAACTTCGGGGCCTAAATCTTCTTTTGGCGTATATTTTTCTTTTGATTTTTCTTCTTTTGAATCTTCTATAACATTTTCAACTTTATTTTCTGTTGAACCTGTTTCTTTTTTGCCGGTTAATTCTTCAAGTTTAACAAGAAATTCTTCTTCTTGTTTCATAAAATCTTCATGTTTTTCGGTGGCTTTTGCAGAGTCTTTTATTAATCTAAGAACATCTTTTTGAGCTTTTGCCATTTCTTTATTTAATCTGTTGTTTGAATTTATAACGGATAACTGTTTACCAATCAAATCTGCAGTTGATTCTGCGGTTGTAAGTGATGCTTTCAAAGCGTTTTGGTATGTGAATTCCATATCAACGCTATATTCCTTTAAACCGTTTTTATTTTCATTATCGATATCTTCTGATGATTTATCAAAATCTTCACCCATAGTATTTTGGGTATTATCTTGTGTTTGTTGTGCAAGATTTGTATAATTCGTTGCGAAATGAGCAAGCTTAATACTTTCTCCGCTTGTCAGATCTGCAAGGATAGTATCAGATAATTCTTGTAAATCTTTACCTTTGTCTAAAGCAACATCAGCAATCTCACTTGTTCTTATATTGAACAATGTGTCAGAATCAAGTCCCATTCCATGATATCTTGCTTCTGCAGCAAATACCGGTAATTGTTCTTCGTAATATTGTTTTTCATATTGGCTTAAATCAGTACTTGATTGAATTGTATCTTGTGCAATTTTTGAATTTAATTCAATTGTTTCATTTAAACCGTCCAAAGTTTCCAAGAAATTTTCTAATTCGGCATTGTCTGCTTGGATTTCTGTCATCAAGGAACCGTCTTTGCCGTTCAACATTTTTGATAGGTTGTTGAATTTTGATTTTTCTTCGTTTGTTAATTTACCGTTTTTTTGTTTTTCGTTAAGTTGTTTCCATTCATCTGTAAGAGTTGTAATCTCTTTCATTGAATCTTCATATGTATCTTCTTTTTCTTCTTGAATTTCTTTTGCTTTTTCTTCAATAATTTTATATTCTTCAATTTTAGCTTCAGTTTCTTTTTGAGCTTCTTCGGATTTTGAGATATTTTGCAGTGCTTTTGTTCTTAATTTGTTTAATTCGTTTTGACCGGTTGCATCATCTGTAATGTCTGTATCGTTTGTTTCTGTAATTATTACATAATCGGTGATATCTGATTGCTGCATAGAATGAGCCCATTGCAAAACTTCTTCCGGTATATTCGGATATCCTGCATTTTCCATTTGAATGATTTCTTCGTAAGAAAAACCTGCCCAGTCTATGTCTTTAATATTACATCTGTTTACGTTGTTATGGTGGATTTGATTAAATCTGCCAAACATTTTTTCTATTTCTATTTGTTTGGCTTGTGTAAGATAAAATTCATCAGAATATTTGCTGCCATGTTTTGCTTGTAATTCTTTGGCATGTTCAATAACTTTGTCAGTAAATTTTGATAAGAATTCATCTGAAACATCAAGAGTTCTTCCGCTTCCGGAATATTGACCTATTTCACTTCTTTTTATTCTAAATGTCCAATCATCTGCCATAGTTACCCTTATCCTTTTGATTTATATACATTTTTTATCGGAATTTTTTGTTAATACTTTAGGTATTCTGTAGTTTTAACAGGGTAAATTTACAAAACGTTACAAAATAAATACACAAATTTTTCTAACTGGACATTTGTTTATGTTTGTATTATTTTGTTAATACATTGTAATATTTTATTCCAATTTTGGAAATTTTTTATGAAAAAGAATGTCCTTACAAGCGTAATATTAGTTGGTTTTATAGCAAGTCAGTTTTCTTGCATAATTCCAGATGCTTATGCCTTTCGTCTGACAAGAAAACAAAAAAAAGAAGCAGGTTTTTTGAATACTGCTCAGATTAGTTTTGACGAAAAACAGTATGAAGTTGCCATTGAATATTATACAAAAGCTATAGAAATTAATCCGGATAATGCGGAATCTTATGCAAAACGTGGTAATGCCGAATTTTTGAACGGTAATTATAAAGATGCGGTTAAAGATTATTCAAAAGCAATAGAATTAGATCCAAATCGAGTTAATACTTATTATAATCGAGGAATAGCCAAAGCTAATTTGAGTGCTTATGAAGAAGTTGTTGATGATTATTCCAAAGAAATTGAAATCAATCCTGATAATGCAAATGCTTATTTAAACAGAGGAACAACTAAGGTTCTGTTGAAACAGTATGATTCTGCAATTGAAGACTTTTCAAAAGTGATAGAATTGGATAGTGAAAATGCTTTGGCATATTATAATCGGGGGATTGCCCAAAGAAATTTGAATAACTATGAAAAAGCAATTGAAGATTATTCAAAGGTTATAGAATTAGATGATAAAAATATAGAGGCATATAATAATCGAGGAGTTGCAAAATTTTATTTAAAGGATTATTCCGGTGCAATTGAGGATTATACAAAAGTTGTAGGTTTAGATAAAAATTTTAAAAGTGTATACTTCAATCTGGGTATTGCAAAGCTTGGTATTCAACAGTATGAAGATGCCGTTTTAGATTTTACAAAAGAATTAGAGCTTAATCCTGAAAATGATTCAGCTTATTACGAACGTGCAATTGCTGAAGCTAAATTAGATCACAATGTATCTGCAATAGATGATTATACAAAGGCGATTGAAATTAATCCTGATAATGCAGAATATTATTCAGAACGCGGTGCTATTATAAGTAAGACCGAAGGAGATTTACAACAGGCATTGCAGGATTTGAATAAAGCAATAGAGCTTGATGATAAAGATTCCGAAAAATATCTTACTAGAGCAATAATATATTGTAAATTGAAGATGTACCTTCCGGCAATTGATGATTTGAACATATCTATAAATATTGAGCCAAATAAGACTCAGGCTTATGACTTGCGTTCTTATGCGATTAATTCTTTAAATGCAGTTGACAAAAAGGATAATAAATAAAAGTTTTATTTCCCAAAATTTTATAAAGTGATATAATTAACCTGTAAGAAGGAGAGTCAGTTATGGAAATAAAACTTGTAGAAGATACAAAGGAAATAGTTTGTGATGTTTTAATTGTGAACAAATTTGAGGACAAACAAACTTCAAACGAATTGATAAATAAATTTGCACCTGAAACATTTAAAGGAAAAAAGGGCGAAACTTTTTTAATTCATACTCATGGAAGTTTGCCGTCAACTTATGTTATGGCGGTTGGGTTTGGTAAGGAAGATAAAACAGATAACAATGTGATTAGAGAAGCTGTTGTAAAAGCTGTAAAAAAATGTATTGAATTGAAAGCTAAATCAATAGCATTCAATATTGATTCAGATTTTATATTTGCTTTACCTGTAATTGTTGGAGCATCAATTGCCAATTATAATTTCGATAAGTATAAAACAAAAAAAGAACATAAAATTTCAGAACTTTATATTTCAAATGTCAGTACTGAAGGGGTGGAATCAGCTAAGGTTATGGCTGAAGCAGTTGAATTCGCAAGAAATATTGCAAATGAGCCGGCTGCTTATGCAACCCCAACAAAATTAGCGGAAATTGCAAAAAATATAGAAGGAATTGAAACCGCTATTTTTGAAGAAGAAGAAATTAAATCCCTTGGAATGGGTGCATTTTTAGCGGTTGCACAGGGCAGTAAGCAGCCTCCGAAATTTATTCATATGAAATATTCTTGTCCTAATCCTAAAAAACGTATTGCAATTATAGGTAAAGGTTTGTGTTTTGATAGCGGCGGGTTGGATATCAAGCCTGCAGCATCAATGTTAACAATGAAAGATGACATGTCAGGAGCAGCTTGTATTTTAGGAGTAATGCAAGCTTTAAATAAATTAAAACCTGAAATTGAAGTTAATGGTATTATTGCGGCCTGTGAAAATATGCCGGGGTGTAATGCTTATAAACCCGGAGATATTTTGACCGCTAAAAACGGTAAAACTATTGAAGTTGATAATACTGATGCCGAAGGTCGTTTAACTTTAGCAGATGCCCTTTGCTATGCTTGTGAATTAAATGTTGATGAAGTTATAGATATTGCAACATTGACAGGAGCTTGCATGGTTGCTTTGGGCACGGCGGCTTCCGGAATTATGGGTAATGATAGTGATTTAGTCAATAATATAATTGAAGTTGGCGGATATTGCGGTGAAAAATTCTGGGAACTTCCTATGTGGCAAGAATATCGTGATAATATGAACAGTGATGTCGCAGATATGAAAAATACCGGAACTCGTTATGGCGGTGCCTCTGCAGCAGGAATGTTTTTGAAAGAATTTGTAACTGATAATGTTAAGTGGGCTCATCTTGATGTTGCCGGTACTGCATTTTTAGAACACCCTTCTAAAGAATTCTGTAAAGGTGCTACAGGAGTTGGGGTTAGAACATTATTAAATTACATAATTTAATATCATATATTTGTATGTAAAAATTTTGCTCATAGTAGTTTATAATGCTGCTATGAGTAATTTTTTGGATAGAATAAAATATTTTTTCTTAACAATTAAAGAAAAAGATTTGCAAAATAAACTAAAACGTTCAACAAAAAGAAGTTATACAAATAAGACTACTAAACAAGTTTTGAGTAAGGCTGCCGATTTAACGTTAAATAGTGAAACCTTAAAAAGAATTGAAGATGTTAAAAATAATGTTTCTGCTATTGTAAAACAGACAAATTGTGCGCCTGATGCTTTGCTCGATTATATAAAAGTTTCAAAAACTCCTATTTATAAAATAAATAATGCAGATAAAATATTAAATCTTATAAAAGAAGAAGAAGGTTTGATATATGAAAAACGGGGCTTTGAGGCTTTGTATCTTTCTTTAGTTACTTTACAAGGAATAAAATTTAAAACAGGACCAATGTTTATTTTAAGGGAAGGTGTAATTGACAAATTTTATATGCTTCACAATTTTTATCGTTGGTATTCTTTAAAATCCGATTTGCCCGGATTTGACTATGAAACTCAGAAAAATTTTAAGAAATTTTTATTTGATGATATCCCTGATAGTATGAAAAGCTTGTCAATGGAAGAAATAATTTCATTAAAAGAAGCTATTGCCAGAGATCAGGAAGCAAGTAAATTTGTTTTGGATTATACAAAAGAAATAAAAGGTTCAAAAAAAGTTCTTGATAAAATTAAAAATGAAGGCGGTGCAAATATATAAAAAAGACCTTAGATATTTTCTAAGGTCTTTTTATGATTAATTTCATTTTTTATGAAAAATATCTTTTCAAAAGGCCGTCAAAACCTTTGCCATGACGAGCTTCATCTTTAGCCATTTCATGAACTGTATCATGGATTGCATCATATCCTAATTCTTTAGCTCGTTTTGCAATAGCTAATTTACCTTCGCAAGCTCCATGTTCAGCTTGAGCTCTTAGTTCAAGATTTTTCTTTGTAGAATCTGTTACAACTTCGCCAAGTAATTCTGCGAATTTTGAAGCATGTTCTGCTTCTTCAAAAGCATATCTTTTGTAAGCTTCTGCAACTTCAGGGTATCCTTCTCTTTCGGCAACTCTTGCCATTGCAAGGTACATGCCGACTTCGGTGCATTCTCCCTGGAAGTTTGCTCTCAAGCCTTCCATGATTCCTTTATCTTCTACAACGCCGTCACCTACTTTATGTTCGCAAGCATAAACTTTTTCTGCTCCGCCGACTTCTGTGAATGTTGTAGCTCCGCATAACGGGCATCTTTCAGGTTTAGTATCGGATTCTGTTGACCAACCGCAAACTGTACATACAAATTTCATAATTTCCCCTTTCTTAAATGTTAAATTTATCTCATTTTTTACATATTAATTCATAATATTATAAATATTTATCAAGTTCAAGTTTTAAGAAGAATAAACATAAAGAACTTATTTACTTAATCACCTATTCACTTTTTACATATGTTTTTCAATATTTGAAATGATAGTGGATTTTGGCATTAAGCCTGTCATTCTTTCTACAGATTCTCCATTTTTAAATACCAACAGGCATGGGATTCCGCTGATTGAATATTTTTTTGCTGTTTCAAGACTTTCTTCAACGTTTACTTTTGCGAATTTAACTTTACCTTCATAACTTTGGGCAATTTCATCAATTACCGGACTTAATTTTCTGCAAGGTCCGCACCAAGTTGCCCAAAAATCGACAACAACCGGTGTTGTTGCGCCTAATACTTCTTGTTCAAAACTTGAATCGTTTATTTCTAATACGTTTCCCATAAAATAACTCCTTTTTATTAACTAACACTTCACAATTATAACATGGAAAAAACTTTTGTGCTATTATCTTTGTAAAGACTTTATAGGATAAAAAGATGGTAAGAAAAAAAGTTATAGAAATAGTTTTGGACACTGAAACTACGGGATTGGATTTTACAAGGGAGAAAATGGTAGAATTTGCCGCCGTAAGACTTGAAAATGGTAAAATTAAAGATAAATTTCAAACGTTAATCAACCCCGAACAACATATCAGAAAATCAAGTATAGCAATACATGGAATTACTCCGGAAATGGTAGAAGATGCCCCTACTGAAAGTGAAGCAATGCCGAAAATTTTAGAATTCATGGGAGATTATCCTATCGTTGCACACAATGCTATATTTGATTATTCATTTATAAATGAAGCTTCTAAACGTGTATTTGACAGAGAAATTCAAAACGAACGTATTGATACTCAGCAAATGTTTAAAGAAGTTTATCCGGATTTAGATGCACATGGTTTGAATGCTTTAACCGAAAAATTCAATGTTGAATTAAAAGATCATCACAGAGCAATGGGTGATACTATGGGACTTGCAATGGCTTATCCAAAATTGAAAAAACTTTATACACAAAAGTATGATTGGGAAACAAAACAATTGGATAATGTTGATTATCTTTTTGAAAGATTTTTGAGATTGCAAAATACAGTAACCACATTGCAATCTGAAATGCAGGATTTGAAATCTGTTTTTAAATTGTATTTTGAACAAGGCGGTTCACCTTTAGTCTCTCAAGAAGGGGATATGCTTGTTTATAATTCAAAACAATCATTTGGTTATGATTTTGAAGCAATAAAACCAATATTGGAAGAAATCGGTGCATTAGAAAAAGCCGTAAAAATTAATACAGGGTTTGTTGACAGATTAGTGAACGGTAAGAGTTTGGACGAAGATAAAAGAGAAATTATCAAAAATGCCAGACAAGAATTGACTGAAACTCGAAATATACAAGTAATTAAGAATAACAGATAAGTAGGAGAATAAAAAATATGTTAAAGAAATTAGGGGCATTTTTTAAAGAGCCTCCTGCAATTGAGACTATTAAAGATGAAGAAAAAGTTGCTTCAATGTACAAACATTGGAGATGGAGGATTTTTTATTCAAGTTTTATAGCATACGTTGTATTTCATCTTTGCCGTAAAAATATTGCCGTAGCTCTGCCTTCTATGGGTAAAGCTTTAAATATGTCAAATACCGAGCTTGGTATTTTAGGTTCAACACTTTATGTAACTTATGGTGTCGGTAAATTTATAAATGGTGTAGTTGCTGATAAATCAAATGTTAGAACTTTTTTACCTACTGCATTAATTTTATCTGCAATTTGTAATTTATGCTTTGTAATAAGTGCTTTTTTAATAACTCCGGGACATGTAAGCTTCTTTGGTTTACCATCAGCAACAGTTTTGTTGTGGGTAATGGCATTTTTCTGGGGGGCTAACGGCTGGTTCCAATCTTGCGGATTCCCGCCTGTTGCAAAGAGTTTGTCTTATTGGTTTTCAAATTCAGAACGCGGAACGAAGTGGTCATTATGGTCAACTTCTCACCAAATCGGTGTATTTGCGGCAGTTGCACTTTCAGGGTTTGTAATTGATAAGTTAGGCTGGCAGGCTGCGTTTTATATTCCTGCAATAATTTGTGTAGTTACAGGAGTTTGGTTGTTTGACCGCTTGAGAGATAAACCGCAAACTCTTGGCTTGCCGGATATTGAAAAATATAATAACGAACCGGTTAAACCTACTGAAAAAGATGAAAAAGATGACGTTTCATACTTCCAGATATTCAAAGAAAACATTCTTTGCAATCCTGTCATTTGGATGTTGGCTATTGCTTATATATTTGTTTATATAATAAGATTCGGAACTGAAGATTGGCTTGTTAAATATTTGGTAGAAGTTAAACAAAACTCTCTGCCTATGGCAAGTGCGAAGTTAAGTTCTTTGGCATTAGTTGGTTCAGCCGGTGCTATTTTGGCAGGTATAATTTCGGATAAAGTTTATAAAGGTAACAGAACTCCGATCAATATCGTATTTTTGGTTTGTTTAATATTAAGTTTACTTGCATTTGCTGCAAACAATCCTGCAAATCATTTAATGGATTATGTTTATGCTGCGATGATTGGTATGTTTACTGCAGGCCCTCAGATGTTAATCGGTGGATTATGTGCCGTTGAAAGCAGTTCTAAAAAGGTTGCATCAGCATCAATCGGTTTTACCGGTGTGTTTGGTTATATCGGTGCGGCATTATCATCAGGCGGGACAGGTTTTGTTGTTGATAAATTCGGTTGGAACGGTGCAATTGCATTTTGGTGTGTTTCAACAATGATTTGTGTAGTAATTTGTTTTATTTTGTTAACTTATGAAAAAATCAGAAAAAGAAAAGCTAATGCAAATTAAATAAAGAGTAAGGTGTGCTTATCGGTGCACCGATAAAAGAAAGATTTAATATGAAAACTGCACAAATTGAAAATAATATCTTAATTGTAAAAGAACGTGAAGATGAAAATCTTGACGGTAGAAAAGGTGCGATAGTCAAGGTTCTTGGCTGCGGCCTTTGCGGTTCTGATATTGTTAAATTAAAGCATCAATTGGTAAAAGATGGTACTGTTTTAGGTCATGAAATCGTTGCAAAAATTATTGATATAGATTCTGAAACATCATTTAAAAAAGGTGATGTTATTGTAACTTCTCACCACATACCTTGCGGGAAATGTGAATATTGTAAGAATGGTAATGTTTCTATGTGCAGGCATTTCAAGCAGACTAATATTCGCCCCGGAGGGTTTAGCGAATTGGTTTTTGTATCAGAAGAACATTTGCAAAATGTTGCGTATCTAAAGCCTGAAAATCTTACTAATATTGAAGCCTCATTTTATGAACCTTTGGGGTGTTGTATAAGGGCAGTAAAACGAGCAAATTTAAAAAATAATTCTACGGCACTTGTTATTGGGCTTGGGTCTATCGGGATTTTGATGGCACAAGCATTAAGAGCTTTTGGTATGAATGTTGTAGGGTGTGATTTAATATCTTCTCGAGTAGAACTATTGAAGAATTATGGAATCGAAGCATTCAATGTAAATGAAATGTGCGAAAGTATAAAAGCTGATTGTGTTTTTATGACTTCAGGCTCAGATAAAGCCATAGAAACAGCTTTAAAATACGTTCGAGACGGGGGAAAAATACTTGTATTTTCAAGTACTCCTAATAATTTCGGGTATGCAAATAATGAAATTTATTACAGGGAATTGACTGTTTTGGGTAGTTATTCTCCTTCTCCGTCTGACTTAAAAACCTCTTTAGACTTGTTAAAAAACAAAGAAGTGAAGGTAAGCGGACTTTCTACAATTTACCCCCTTGAAAAGATTCAAAAAGCTATTAATGATACCGTTGATAATAAAATTATGAAAGCATATATAAGTATAGAATAGAATGTCATTTTTTGTATTTTGTTTCTCTAATATGTAACAATATGTAAATAATATATATTTTTTATATAAAATTTAGCAATTTATAATTTCACAATTTGTTTATTATAATGTAACGAGGTATAATCGTAATCATGAATGAGATGACTGAACAAAACTTAAAAGTAATTGAAAACGATTCTCAAGAGACGAGAGAAGAAGTTGTTGAACAACGTCAGTCCGCTCATCAGACAAATCCTATTGCAAGAAAGCTCTTGGACTTTAGCATTGCTAACAAAACCGACAGATTTTCAGTCAAAGATTTGTTCAAAAGATAGATTCGAGTAGTACGGCTTTATGAGAGTCGATACGTACATAAATTTGTACGGTTTACTAAGAATTGAAAAGCGATTTTTACTTCGTTACACTTTTTTGTTTTGTAGAGGGTATTTGGTTTGTACGAAATTAAAAAACAAATTTATTTGGATTTAACAAAAAATCAAAAATCTGCACTTTGTAATTATTTGCGTGCTTTGGTAAAAAAGTCTTCGGATTTAGCGGTTGATGAAGTTTGGGAAAGTTTTTGTGCAGATGAGAAGTATTATCTTGAACTAAATTGCTCAAGATTTGAATTTTTATCCGATAAATTTGAAGATGAAACATTTAAATCAGATACAATCAAATATATAAAAGAATGTAAAAAGTATTATGATTACAAAGAAAAACAGAGACCCATAATAGAAGCTAACAAAGAATTTGAAAAGAAGAAACGCAAATTTTTGCAGGAAGTAAAAATGTCTAAAGAAGCTCCTACAAAAAAACAACTTTATTATTATGACAAATTATGCAAAAAATATAATATAGAAAAAATCGAACTTACTTCAAAACTTGAAGCTCGAGATGTAATTGATAAAATAATAACAGAGCACGCTCCAAATTTTTCACAACCAATAGAAGATGATGACTTATGCTGATACAAGAAATTGAACAAATCCTGATAAATTCGGGGATAGAACCTAATGAAGCAAAAATTGAAATAAAACTTTTGCTTGAGTATTTTGCAAATTTTTCACTTATCGATATTCTAACGGGTAAAAAACTTGATGATGCAAAACTAAAGCTTGTTGAAGAAAAGGCAAGACTTCGTGCTTCTACTCATCAACCGATTCAATATATTATCGGAGAAGCCGATTTTATGGGTGAAAAATTTAAAGTTGATAAATCAGTGCTTATCCCAAGAGACGAAACCGAAATTTTAGTAAGAGAAACGATTAAACTTGTAAACGAAAATAATTGTAAATCAGTACTTGATATGTGCACAGGAAGCGGTTGTATTGCCTGCATGATTGCAAAATTAACAAATGCGCAGGTTATAGGTACTGATATCTCAACTGAAGCACTGCATATCGCGTTTTCTAATATGGAAAAAATGGAGTTGTTTAATAAAGCATCTTTTAGAAAATCTGATTTATATTCAAAAATACGAGAGGACGAAAAGTTTGATATAATTGTGTCAAATCCTCCATATATTCCGCCAAAAGAAAAACAAACAATTCAAAAAGAAGTCTCTTTTGAACCCGATATAGCACTTTTTACAAAAGATGAAAAAGGGTTGGAGTTTTATGAAAAAATCATTCAAGAAGCTCCAAAATATTTGAATAATAACGGACATATTTTGTTCGAACTTGGTATCGGACAAAGCCAAGATGTTGCAAAAATTATGTTAAATAATGGTTTTGAAAATATAGAAATTATAAAAGATTTGGCAAGTATTGACAGGGTTATATCAGGTAAAATAAAATAAGAACTATTTTTCGGGAACAAATTCTAAAATATCATTAAGTCCGCATTTAAAATAAAGACACAGTTTGTTTATTATATCCAACCCCACATTAGTCCTTTTTCCCCTGACTATATCGGAAAGAATTGATTGGCTTATTCCGGTAGCTTTATGAATGTCTGTTGCAGTCGTGTCATTGTCCCATATAAGTTGTCTTAACTTAATTTTTATCATTACAACATTATAAACAATTTATATACGATATTGACAAATTATATGATATATTATATAGTTTTATAAAATATTATAAAATTATATAAAATATTATAAAAAGGAGAAAATTATGGAAAGTATTGAAAGATTTTTCGGGCTTTGTCCTCAGAATGACGGGGGTAAAAGTAATTGTCATGCTGAACTTGTTTCATCATCTATTAAAAATCAGACCCTGAAACGAGTTCAGGGGGATAAAATAAACCGTAACGAATTTAATCATATTCACAATATTCACTTCAAAAAAGCTGCCTTCACTCCTCACCGGAGTGGGTACTCTGCTACTAATTTTAGCAAGACTCCACGACTACTGCGCTCCGCGGGGTTTACGTTAGCCGAAGTCTTGATTACCATCGGTGTAATCGGAGTTGTTGCTGCAATGACAATTCCGACACTTATGGCAAATATCAGAGGAATGCAATACCGAAACCAATTAAAAAAATCTATTTCTACAATAAATCAAGCTATGCGAATGACGAAAGAAATGCATGAGTACGATTTTGGAAGTTTGAATTCATTATGCGTGAGTGGTGATGATAGAATTGAAAATATTCAATCAATTTGTGCTTTAATGAATAGCGGGGCACTATCAGGTTTAACTTATTTAGGTAATATTGCTGATATTAAAGATAAAAACGGAAATACACCTTATGAAGAAATGCGTAACAACTACAATTTTATTTCAATGGGGACACATATAGCATATCAATTATCTGATGGTACAATAATAGGTTTTTATCAACCTGACGGATATAACTCAGGCTGTCAATTACCAATTGGTACAGATGTCAAAATAGGTGTAACCTTTTCAGGAGGTAAAACATTTGCAAATTATTATAGATGCAACGGTTTTATTGATGTTAACGGTCTAACTCCTCCTAATAAAATGGTTTCATGTTCAAGTGGTACAACTTTAAAATACGGCGGTCCTACAGTTCCGGCCCCTTGTATTGTGAAAAATAAAGATATAACGGATATCTATCCTATAGTATTTCATGATGATACAGTAGAAGTTTATTCAAATGCGGCAACATACGTTCTAAATACCGCAAAATAAATTTTACTCATCAATCCACTTTTTAGCGTCAAACCTGATATCTGTTAATGACATATTCAAAGATTCAACATAAGGTTTGAATTTGACAAGCAGTTGGGTTTTACGCAACAACAATTCCTGTGCAACTGTCGGAGTTTTGCAGGCTATAACCATTATTGAACCTTTAACCATTGAGTAAGGCTTAGAATTTTGTGCGAATTTTTCACCTGCAACTTTATTCCAAAACTTATATAAATTTGCGCGTGTAATTGCCTTACGGATTGCTGCATTTTTCATCAAATCCGTAATTATTTCATCTATATTTTTAAATTTGGTATATTTAATTTTTTTCATAAGTTTTGTTTTAGGTGTTTTTTGTGATAAAATTAGGCAATGATTTTGGAACAGTTAGATAGTAGCATAAAGAATTCTAAAAATATATTACTTGTGTCCCACATAAACCCTGATGGTGATACTTTGGGTTCAATTTGTGCTCTATATTCTTTAATCAAAGATAATTACAAAAAGACTTGTGAAATGGTTGTAGTTTCGCAAATACCGTCCAATTATGAATTTTTGCCAAATATTGATAAAGCAAGATTTATAGGGGAATTTGATTTTTCAAGAGAGTATGATTTAGTTATAAATCTTGACGTTGCGTCTATTGAAAGATGTGCTGATGCTCAAATCCTGTTTAATAAAGCTAAAAATACGGTAAATATTGACCATCACGAAACAAATAATGCTTACGCAAAAATCAATATTATTGATTCTAATGCTTCTGCAGCGGCGGAAGTTCTTTTTGAAATTACAAAAAGTTTAAATTGGAAAATTTCTAAAGAAAGTGCTGTTTCATTATATGTTGGAATAATGACGGATACCGGTTGTTTCAGGTTTGCAAATACGACTCGAAAAACCATGGAATATTCAGGTGAATTGCTAACATTCGGAATAAATCCGTCTGAAATTTATCAAAAATGCTATGAATCAAATTCAAAAGATATGGTTTTATTTCAAAGTTATTGCGTTAATAAAGCAAAATTTGTAAATAATGATAAAATTGCGTACACAATTGTTTATAAAAAATATTTGGAAAAATTCAACAATAAAGGTGAAGATTTTACTGACGGTTTAACAGAAAAATTAAGAGCAATAAAAACAACAGAAATAGCCTTTGTTGTAAAAGAATTAAACGCTTCAACTTCAAAAATTTCAATGAGAAGTAAAGAAAAAGATATAGCTAAAATTTGTTCCGTATTTGGCGGCGGGGGACATAAATTGGCCGCGGGTGCAGTTGTTAAGGCAAATCCCGAAGAAGCCGTAAAGCTGATTTTAGAAGAAATTAATAAAAATTACTTATGATAAAAAAACTTGTTAAAAATAAATTTATAAGAGCATTAATAAGGCTTATAAAGTCAATTATCAAAAACGATTTCTATGGAATGGCGGCAGAAATGGGCTTTATGCTTGTTGTCGGGATTTTTCCGTTTATGTTATTTTTAATGGCAATTTTTGGCTGGCTTGGTAATCGTTCTTATTTGGATTCTATGCTTAGAGTCTTATCAAATATTATGCCAAATCAAGCTATGAATCTTTTAAAATCAGTACTTGAAGAAACAATGATATTCAATCATGGAACATTACTTGCAGTTATTGGTATAATTACTACTCTTGTGCTTTCTACAAACGGTGTTGCCGTAATTTTGAAAGGTTTAAACAGAGCATATAAAGTTGAAGAAACAAGAAGCTTTATTTATACCAGAATATTGTCATTTTTAATGGTTTTTGTAAATATTTTAGTTTTGTTCCTGACAATAAACGTAATTATTTTCGGTAAGGTTATAATAATGTTTTTGGTTGCGCATTTTGGTATGTCAAAAGCTACTGCAATAACAATCTTAACCTTACGTTGGCCGATATCATTTTTAGCACTTTATTTAATGGCATTTTTAAGTTATTATATTCTTCCGGATTTGAGGGGTAACGAATCTTTTAAGCGAAAAAGTGCGCTTCCGGGAACTGTCTTTTTTACAACTTTTTGGTTATTGGGTTCTTGGGGTTTTTCAATATATGTAAATAATTTGAGTACATATAACCTTGTATACGGAACAATCGGGGCATTTTTTATCCTTATGATTTGGCTTTATTATACCTCTATTCTTCTTTTGATAGGCGGAGAAATAAATTCACAGGTTTATAACAAATTATCTCACCGTTCAAATGAAATCAGAGAAGAAATAGCCACTTTGCGCGGACAAATCAAACAGATTGATAAAGTTTAGTTGGAATAATTATTTTTTCCTGCAGGTTAATTCCCCTTTGGTGCTTCGTGTCACTTTCTAAATCGGGGCAGAATAAGGATTCGTCATTGCAAGAAGGGGTAAATGTACTAACTTTTAAATTTGTTTTATTTACCCCCGTCGCAATTCCGTTTATATCATTGTCATTGCGAGCGACCAACGGGAGCGTGGCAATCGCAGCACCTTGCAAAATTTGCATGTCATTGCGAGGAGGACGTAAGTCCGACGTCGCAATCCAGCCGCACCCCACCTAGCCTGCGACTCGCTATCGCTCCCTGCACGCAGTCTCGCAAAACTCGTTCCTCGTTTGCTCGAACTAGTGTCCCCCTCCGGGGAGGAACAAAGTTAATCTTCCCCGATGGGGGAAGTGGCACGAAGTGCCGATGGGGAACAGTTTGTTTGAACAAACAATCGCACCCCTCCTAGCCTCCCCCTCCGGGGAGGGACATTCCTTTTCACCCTCGCCCTGTGTGTGAGGGAATGGGTGAGGGGGCGGACAAGAATTTTACCCTAACGGGTAGAGACCCCTCCTTGAATTTCTAACACTCGTAAACTCGTGTTGAAATTCTTCCCTCCCCGGTTGGGGAGGGTAAGGGTGGGG
>JAFUSQ010000028.1 GCA_017467605.1 bacterium
TATACAAAGTAGATAAAAAATAAGCAATTTTTAAATCAAAAAATACTTTATATAAATGTAAGGGAATTGATATTAAGGGGAACAGATTATGAGAAATGATTATGAAATGGTAACAGTAGCAGCATACGTTGAAAGCTTAGACGAAGTAAAATATACATCAGTAACAGAAAAAGAAATTCAAGCAGAATTAGAAAGATATTTATTAAATACAAGAAGATCAGAAACTAACGCAAAAATTGTTGAAGCATTGATTGCATAGATAGACCCTGAAACAAGTTCAGGGTGACACATAATCGGGCGGAATTATTAAATTCCGCCCGTCTTGATTTTAAGCCTTTTGAAATATAAGGTTATCGTTATCTAAATCAATTTTTATGGTATCACCTTTAAAAAATTTCTGAGAAAGAAGTTCTTTAGACAGAGGATTTTCTACCATTTGGCGAATAACACGTTTTAATGGTCTTGCGCCGTACACAGGATTGAATCCTTGAGTTGCAAGAAATTCTTTAGCTTCATCTGACATAACAAAGTCTAATTCTTGATCTTTTAAGAGTTTTCGCAAATAATCCATTTGAATATCAACGATTTTGCTCAATTGTTGAAGCGTTAATGCTCTAAAGAATATCGTTTCATCAATTCTGTTCAGAAATTCCGGTTTGAAATGGCTTCTTAGGACTTCCATAACTTTATCTTTTGTATCATTGTATTGTTCAGGAGAAAGCATTGCATTGAGCGTATTTTCCAATATAATATCGCTGCCGATATTACTTGTCATAATGATAAGTGTGTTTTTAAAATCAATTGTTCTACCTTTTGAATCCGTCAAACGGCCGTCATCAAATATTTGCAGCATAATGTTAAAAACATCGGGGTGTGCTTTTTCTATTTCATCAAACAATACAACAGAATATGGCTTACGTCTTACGGCTTCGGTTAATTGACCGCCTTCTTCGTAACCGACATATCCCGGAGGAGCTCCGACAAGTCGTGCAACATTATGTTTTTCCATATATTCTGACATATCGATACGAATCAGGGCATCTTCATCATTAAACATAAATTCTGCCAATGACTTTGCAAGTTCTGTTTTCCCGACCCCTGTCGGACCTAAGAATAAGAAGGTTCCTATCGGACGTTTAGGGTCTTTTAACCCTGAACGTGCACGTCTTATTGCATCTGAAACTGTATCTACGGCTTCATCTTGACCAACAAGACGTTTGTGCAGGATTTCTTCCATATTTAAAAGTTTTTGCATTTCTGACTCAACAAGTTTAGTTACAGGAATGCCTGTCCATTTTGAAACAACTTGGGCAATATCAGAACCGTCAATTTCTTCTTTTAAGAGTTTGTTTTCAGAATGTTCTTTATTTTGACAAGCTTTTAATTGCTTTTCCAGCTCAAGCAGCTTGCCGTATTTCAGTTCGGCTGCTGTTTGAAGATCGGTATTCCTTTCTGCTTCTTCAATTTTATTTTTAACATTGTTGATTTCATCTTTAATATCTGCCTCTGAGGTGATTGATGCTTTTTCTTTTTCCCATTGAGCTTTTAAAACATTAATTTTGCTTTCAAGTTCTGAAACCTGACGGGAAATATCTTCAACTTTTTTTTGAATGGTACTATCACCCTCCCCTTGAGGGAGGGTCGAAATCTCTGATTTCGGGGAGGGGTCAAGTTCTTTTTTCAAAGCTTCTCGTTCAATTTCGAGTTGAATTTTTTGACGAAGCATAGTATCAATTTCTTCAGGCATAGAATCAATTTCAATACGCAAAGAACTTGCGGCTTCATCAATCAAGTCAATCGCTTTATCGGGTAAAAATCGGTCTGTTATGTAGCGGTCTGATAATTTTGCAGCCTCAATAATTGCGCTGTCCAAAATTCTTACTCCATGGTGAACTTCGTATTTTTCTTTCAAACCGCGCAGAATTGAAATAGTATCTTCAACAGACGGCTCATCAACCATTACAGGTTGAAAACGTCTTTCTAATGCGGGATCTTTTTCGATATATTTGCGGTATTCGTTAATTGTTGTCGCCCCGATTGTTCTCAAAACTCCGCGGGCAAGCATTGGTTTTAACAAGTTTCCGGCATCCATTGAGCCTTCTGTTGAACCTGCACCAACAACTGTATGAAGTTCATCAATAAACATTACAATTTCGCCGTTTGAATCTTCAACTTCTTTTAAAACAGCTTTCAGACGTTCTTCAAATTCTCCTCTATATTTTGCACCTGCGACAAGAGCCCCCAAATCCAAAGAAATAAGTTTAACTTCTTTCAAACTTTCAGGAACATCACCTCGGACTATACGTTGAGCAAGACCTTCGACAATTGCAGTCTTACCAACACCGGGTTCCCCGATTAAGACGGGATTGTTTTTAGTACGTCTGTTTAAAACTTGAATAATTCTTCTGACTTCTTCATCTCTGCCAATTACTGGGTCTAATTTTCCTTTGCGTGCCAAATCAGTTAAATTGGTTGAATATTTTTCTAAAGCCTTAATATTTTCTTCTGCGTTTTTGCTATCCACTTTTTTATTACCTCTTATTTTTTTCATTGTGCCAAGAATTGATCCGGAATTTACATTAAAACTATCGAGTAAAGCTTTAATGTTACTGTTGTCAAGCTTTGTCATAGCAAGAAGTATTGATTCAATTCCGACAAATTCATCTTTTAATTTTTCGCTTTCTTCAATGGCAATTTCCAAAAGTCTGCGGGTATCGTTTGAAAGATACAAACCTTGTGAATTGATTGGACCTGTTATTTTTGGGAAACCTTCAACGCGCGAAACAATTTTGTTAATAAAATTTTGATTTAGCAGTTTTAATTCCGTCAAATAATCTTTAATTATTCCGTTATCTTTTATCATAGCAAGCATAATATGCTCAGGCTCCATCTGAGAATTTTGGTGTGAACTCATCAAATTGCTTGCAGATGAAAGAATTTCTTGAGAATAATTTGTAAACTTGTCAAAATCTAACATATGCATCAACTCCATTCATATAATTTTCTATATTTATATATTAACGTTATTTTGAACAAAGTCATTGCAAATTAACTTTTATTTAATGATTTTGGGTAAATATAATCTAATTTTCTAAAATACAAACTTCTATTATTCTTTTTCGGCTTTTTCAAAAATAATTTTATTACCTTCGAGAGACATTTTTACATCATCTTTTGCAGGGTCAATATTCAGTAATTGAAGTAATATTGAAGGAATAAGTGCATAATAGCTTCTGCCGACTTTAACAAGTTTTTTAATATACATATCTACAATTATAACAATCAAACTACCCTTGACAAATTTAATAACTGAATTTATAATTAATTTATATTTGATTTAACCCAGATTAAACCAAGAAAGGAAGTTCGTATGAAAAAAAAAGGATTTACACTCGCACAAGCTCCTCGCCGGAGCGGGTATTCTGCCATCAACATTAGTAAGACTACACAATTATTGCGCTCCGCGGGGTTTACCCTTGCAGAAGTCCTGATAACCCTCGGCATAATTGGGGTTGTCGCAGCAATGACTATACCGACATTACTCGCAAATATAAATGGACAACGCTATCGCTCACAATTTAAAAAAGCTATTTCAACACTATCACAAGCTGCCCGTATGGCAGATGCCCAATACGGATTTGATTATGCAGGGATTGATGTACATGCTTATGAAAGAACAGAAACCGAAAAAAGAAGTGCAAACCCGGAAACCGAAAAATCTATAGCTGCATTATTTAACGGAACATTAACCGGGATACAATATCTAGGGGGAGTTGATGCATGGGTGGGGGGTTACGGTTATATTGGAGGACCGGATATAACTGTTTCTCATGACAATGTTTACCAAGACCAAGATGCATATCAATTATCTGACGGAACTATAATAGGGATTGAGTTTGGCACTGGTGGGTGCACAAAAGATAGCATGTGTGAAGGTTTTATAGATGTAAACGGATTCACTCTGCCAAATAAGGAAGTAACTTGTTCTGACGGTAAAGATACAGTAAGTTTAAACAAAGATAATTATGAGGATTGCGTTGTTAAAAATGATGCACAACATATGACAGATATTTTCCCCATATATTTTTATGACAGTATAGTAATTCCAAAAACAAACGCAGCAAAGTATGTACTTAATACTGCAAAATAGCTCATCTACAAGCCAAGAATATATTTATTCACATTTGCATTCATATTAAGCATTTGAACTATTACATCATAATTTTTATTGGTTTCGGATTCAGCTTCCGAAACCATTTTTTGCTCAAAGGTTTGTGCTTCATCTACTGCTCTTTTTCTTAAAGCATCTTTTATAAGTATATATGCCTGACTCTCAGATGTTACATTCTGCGGATCTATTCCAAGTGCGCGAAGTTTTCTTTTCGTTTCTTCGCTCAAGGCTGAACCCGTAAATATGTAAAATGAGCCAATTCCGTTTACAGACATAAATTTATACCTTTCTTATTGTCATATATAATGACAATTTTACCCAAGTCAACATTATTCTTATCGGTATAATTTTTTAAAACTTTAAAATTAATCATGTTTCTTGTACTATAGTCATGCACTACATTTAAGAAGGAGATAAAAAATGAAAAAATCAATCAAAGACCTTGGTGATATCAAGGGTAAAAGAGCGTTAATCAGAGTTGATGTCAATGTGCCTCTTGACGCTGACAAGAATGTTACAGATGATACAAGAATTCAAGCTATTTTACCTACCGTAAAATATTTAAAAGATAAAGGAGCTAAAATTATTTTAATGGCTCACTTAGGCAGACCAAAAGGTGAATGGAATTTAGAATTTTCATTGGAACCTGTCGCAAAATATTTATCAAAAGTTTTAGGTGAAGAAGTTAAATTTGTTTCAACACCTGTTGGACAAGGTGCAGAAAAAGATTTGGCTGATTTAGCTGACGGTCAGGTTGCACTTTTAGAAAATATCAGATTTTACAAAGCTGAAGAAGCTAAAGATGATGATATGACTTTCGCTCAAGAACTTGCTAAGTTAGGTGACTTCTATGTAAATGACGCTTTTGGTGCTGCTCACAGAAATCATACTTCAACAGCTAAAGTTGCAAAACTTGTTAAACCTGCAGTTTCAGGATTGTTAATGGAAAAAGAATTAAGATGCTTATCACAAGCTCTTGATAATCCGACTCGTCCGTTTACTGCAGTTGTTGGCGGGGCTAAAGTTTCATCAAAAATCGGCGTTTTGGAAAACTTGTTAGACAAAGTAGATAATATGATTATCGGCGGAGGTATGGCTTATACTTTCGTTAAAGCTAACGGCGGTAAAATCGGTAATTCAATTTGTGAAGATGACCAAATTGATGTTGCAAAAGCAATCGAAAAGAAAGCCGCAGATAAAAGTGTAAAACTTGTTATGGCTACAGATGTTTTAGTTGCTGATGATTTTTCTGGCAACGGAACAAATAAATTCGTTGCAATCAATGAAATCCCTGACGGTTTTGAAGGCGTTGACGCAGGTATGGATTCAAGAAAAGCCTTTGCAGAAGTTTTAAAATCTTCAAAAACCATCTTGATGAACGGTCCTGTCGGGGCTTTTGAAAATCCTAAATTTTCCGAAGGTACAAAAGCTGTATTAGAAGCAATTGTTGAAGCTACTAAAAACGGTGCTACTTCTGTTATCGGCGGCGGGGATTCTGTTTCTGCAGCTAAGAAATTCTGTAAAGCAGAAGACTTTACTCACGTTTCAACAGGCGGCGGAGCTTCATTAGAATTTATTGAAGGTAAAGTTTTGCCGGGTGTTGCAGCTTTAGATGAAGCTTAGTGGTAAATATATTATATAAATTCCCTCTTTTATTATATGAGGGAATTTAATCCCGGATCGTCTAGCGGCAGGACGAAAGATTCTGGCTCTTTTAACGGTGGTTCGAATCCATCTCCGGGAAAATAAATATAAAAGTCGGGATTAATCTCGACTTTTATATTTACGCTTTCGTAGAAATGAGACAGAACCACACTGACTGATAGGTCAGTATGGTTCGAGCGAGTTGCGAGCAGAGTGCGAAGCCTTGCCCGCAAGATATTAAATATCGTAGCGGGTAAGCGTAGATACGTTTAATGCGAGCAACTCAAGACAATCCATCTCCGGGAAAATTTTTTAGAATTAACCAGTAAATTGAGTTTTTATTTACGCTGTTTATACAAGAAATTATAACCTAAAATTATAATACTTACTCCAATTAATCCACTTGTATATATCCAATATAAATCTTCTTGCGAATAATATTGTTTAAATGTAACAACTTTTGCATATACGGATAAGCATGTTCCCCAAAATATTAATGGTATTAGTAAAAATTTCTTTATCATGTTTTTCGCTCTACTTGACAAAAGTCAAATTATCGTAAATAATATTAGTGTATAACCCTAGATGACTTCCATTAAGTTGAGTTGCTAGGGTTTTTGCTTGTAAACTTTTTCAAAATCACAAATTTTATCTAAAAATTGCAAACAATCTTGTGAAATATAACCAAGAAGTTTTTTTAAGTCTATATAACAATTTTTTATTCCATAAGGGTGATTGATTATTATTTCATGGTGGGAAACACGATTTCTTAATTGTAGCATAATTTGCAATATAGGAAAAATTTTACTTAGTTTATCAAACTCAGAAAAATTTGGATAATCTGCAAATACAGTTCTGAAAAATCCTTGAGCGTGCCATAGTTTTGTTTTATATCGCTTAGTGCAAAGATGTATCCAAAAACCTAATGACAATTCTGCAATTAAATCATCTTTGTTGATATTTTTATGACCTTTTTTGATAAGTTTTTGTTTGGCATCAAGTAATTTTTTATATTCACCGTTAAGTAAAATATCTTGCCTTTCAAATTCTTGAATAAGCCAATTTGATTTGATAGTTTTTTCAATGGCTTGATTTATTCTATTACGCAAAGTAATTTCAAGCAGTGATAACAATGGATATAACGATTTTGAAAGTTCAATATTATACAAATATCTTTCAAGTACAATGTAATTATCATCGGTAAAGTCAAATTTGTATGAACTTAAACGACTTTCACTAAATAATTTAACGATATCATCAGTTAAAATATTATCCATATAAAAGTTATAACATAAAAATTTATGCGGCACATTTGAGTATCTTCCAAGTTCGAAACTTGTCCACTACAGGGAAAATAAATATAAAAGTCGGGATTAATCCCGACTTTTATATTTATACTAACAAACTACTTCTTTTTCTGCTTCTATTCAGCTTTAAGTATATCTATACCTTTTTGAGCTTGGCGTAAAAACGTGTAATAATATTCAAGTTCAGTTTCGGAATTTGCGCTATTTAAGATTTGCAATGATTTTACGTAAAAAGGATTGTCATTATAATTTCTCGTTAAATCAAGTCCGACATCTTCAATATTCAAATTCAGTGCATTCAGAATTTTTGTTAGCGTAGTATACGTCGGGAAATAAACACCAGTTTCAATCTTAGAAATGTGTTTCTCGTTCATGCCAGCAAGCTCAGCCAACTGCTCCTGCGTAAGATTCTTTGATTTCCTGATTTGTTTTAATTTATAACCAAAACTGTTTTTTGTCATATATATCCTTTTTTTAATCATAGAGAATTATTACGGGTAAATTAACAACGATTATGTAGAATTGTAAATTAGTAATTCGTATTATATAGGATATTTTCGTATATTAATGCTACTATTTCATCTAGATAAGTTTTGTAATATGATAGAAAGAAGGTTGAAATGAAAAATTTAAAAAATGGATTTACTCTTGCGGAAGTACTTATTACACTGGGCGTAATCGGAGTTGTCGCGGCAATGACAATCCCGACATTGATTGCAAATATTAACGGACAACGTTACAGAAGCCAATTCAAAAAGACACTGTCTACACTAAACCAGGCAGGTAGAATGGCACAAGCACAGTATGATTTTAGTTTTGCTGATATTGATGTTCAGGGTTGGAGGCAAACTAAAGAAGAAATAGAAAAAGCAAACCCCGAAACAGAAAAATCACTTGCCGCAATATTGAATGGTACAATAACAGGCATAACATACATTATACATAATGCTACTTCCGATGCTCCATATAAGCAAATAAACGCGACTCTCACCAAAAACACCCTAATCGGTGATTATGACGGTTGGCTCTTACCTGATGGAGCACTTGTTATGTTTAGCGTAGGAATTGATGGTTACTGTGATAATTTAGACGAACGATGCGAGGGATTTATAGATGTAAACGGAATATCTTTACCAAATAAAGAAGTATCTTGTTCTTCAGGTGAAACTAAAACTATTTGGAATGAAGATTACGAAGAATGTGTTGTGAAAAACAATGCAAATGATATGACAGATATTTTTCCTATCGTAATATACAAAAATCAAGTTATTCCTGCAACAAATGCAGCAAAATATGTTTTAGATACAACTAAATAATATAAATACAAAATTTTTTGAGAAGCGTAAACAAAGCAAAATTTGGGTAAATTTTATTTGACCCTAATTTTGCTTTTTATCATAAGCCAACACTTCCGCTAATTTTCCACCGCGGTTATTATTAAAATGTATTTCAATTTTATCGGGGTTTTTGGGTTTAAAATCTTCTTTTTGATATCCGTACAAAAATTTTAAAAACTCTTTACTGTACATACACACCTACACAACACAATATTTACTTCACATATATATAAAAACATTAAACTCTCATTTTTTGCCATATATAAAGAATTTGTTACAAACTTAGCAGTTTTAAATATTAGCCGGTTGAATAAGTAATTTTACTAATGTTTTAAGCTTCGCAAAAAGTACATAATCTGGTATAAGTTTGTTTTTTAAATAAAACTTTTGTTTATTTTAAACAAAACTCACACAAACAAGGAGGTAAAAATGTCAATTAAAAAACTAACTCTGGCAGCTGCGATTGCCGTTGGAATAGCAACGAGTTCCTTGAATTCAGCAATGGCAGCCTGCCCTTGCAGTTCAACAGAAAAGTTGCCTGTTGTAACGGGTCCGGCTTGTCCTTTAGAAACTGCTCAACCACAGACTACTTGCTCAAAATGTAAGAGAGCAAAATCTGATTGTGGTTGTAAAAAACATCGCAAAGTTTATCGTAAAAGCGGCTGTAACGACGATATCAGTTGTGACAGAACATCAGGACCTTCAACTGCATTGTGTCCTCAATCAGGTAAACCATCAAGAGCAGACATGAAACAAGTTTACGGTTATCCGCAAGCAATTTATGGTACAAACAACTATGTCGGAGAACCTGCAAACTCAATTTTCTCAACAGAAGCAGCACTAAATGGTTACAATTGTCCGTCTGATGGTATGATATCAGGTATTAGCGGAACAACTATTACAAGAGATGGCCAAATTACTGGGGCAGCAGCCCAAATGCCTTGTCTGAACGAATGTCCTGACAGATACAATGGTGTTATGATTGATCGTAATAACAGAAAAATGGACGGAAATGCTTGTCCTATAGATTTTCAATCATCAAATTCAATTAATGCGGTCAAAAAATCATTAGTTCCTTATGAAATTCCGCAGCAAATCCAAAATATCACAGGTGCAGCATCACCCTTAGGCGGCTGCATGTTCCCTGATGTTCCAAATAGCCATTGGGCAGCGTGTGATATTGATAAATTAGCTATTAATGATGTTGTTGTAGGTTATCCTGACGGATTATTCAAGCCTAACAAAAATATATCAAGAGCAGAATTTGCAACAATGCTTGTTAAAGGTTTTAATTTAACTCCAAGTTACGGTGCAAAAACTCAATTTACTGACGTTGCACAAAATAACTGGGCAAATGCCGCAATTGCAAAGGCTGTAGATGAAGATTTATTAGCAGGTTATCCAAATAAAACATTCAGACCAAAAGCACCTGTAACACGTGTTGAAGCTTTAACTTCAATTGCAAAAGGTATGACTTGTGATATGGATCAATGCAAGGCTGATGAAATTTTAAGCAAATACTCTGACGGGAACAAAATTCCCGGCTGGGCAAGAATTCCTGTTGCTAAATCTTTGCAAAACGGTGCTTTAAAGGATTCTCCTGTACCTAATATGATTATGCCTAATAAAGATGCTTCTCGTGCAGATATAGCTTCAATGATGCAAACAGTTCGTGTCGCTTTAGGATACGATACAAACCCTCAAACTGCACACAATGCTTGTCCTGCATGCCCGATAGAAAAAAATGCGTTGATTGAACGCGAAGAAATCGTAAAAATTCCTACATTGAAATTATCAATGATAGACCAATTGACAGCAAAATCATCTCATGTCGGACAATATTTCAGAGCAAACACTCTTGAAGATGTCACAATCAACGGTGTAACATATCCATGCGGCTCAACTGTTACAGGTCAAGTTGTAGAAGTTATCAGACCTTCAGGCTGCGAAAAAGGCGCATTAAAACTTGCATTTACTGAAATCAAAAACGGTGATTGTAAAACAAAATTACCAAAACAAATTCTACAAGCACAAGTTAACAAATCAAAACAAGTTAACCCTGTTGCAAGACTTGTTGAAATGCCATTCACATGGGCAGGCTCACTTGTCGGTGTTGTAGGAAGAACTGCAGGCGGTATTTTAACTAACGTAGGTAACGCAGCAGAAAATGTTTCAAACAACGCAGGTTATACTTTAGGACACGTTTTCCAAGGTCAATTCGGTGCGGCATCAAGAAACCTTGCAACAGGTATCTTTGAAACAGTCAAAGCTCCGGTTGACGTTACAAGAACAGCACTTTCAGGTACAATGGGCTTGTTCCAAACAACCGGCGACGAATTTGCTTACCTTGTAGACCCGCGCGGATACAAAATCTCAGCAGTTAACCCTCGCGAACACTTAACAATCGCATTTGGCTGCAATGAGTAGGATTAAGGGGTAATAAATATAATATCCCAAAATAACAAAGTACAGATGTTGTTATACGGCATCTGTACTTTTGTATTCAGTTATAATTGAATGCAATTATAACTGAATACACTAATATGTCCATACAAAAATATGTCCATAATAATAGATAATAATTTTATGGATAAAAAAAATGTGTTGAAGCAAATAGGAAAAAATATTCAAAAGGTCAGAATAGAAAAAGGTTATACGCAAGAATCTTTTTCCGAATTAATGGGTGTATCTTGGAGTTATGTAGCAAAAATTGAGTCAGGAATCCTGAATTTATCAGTCGGGAAAATCACAGAACTTGCAAATTATTTAAAAACAGATATCAACACCCTTTTAAAAATCAAATAATAATGAACAAAATTTGTGATATAATCGTTTATATAAGGGTGCTTGATATGAAAAGATTAACATTATTAATTTTGGTTTTAAGTATAGTTTCTTGTTGCTGCGCCATAGCATCAACTTATAAGGTAAACACCTCAGGTGTAGTAAAAACCCCGACAGGAAAGGTTATTTCTTCACCCTCAAATGCAGTTAATCAAAATTATTATAATAATTTTAGTGCACCTAATTATATAAGCTCAAATCAAGTTAATTCAGGTAATGTGGATACTATAGAGATTGTTATGGATTATTCCGGAAGCATGGCAAATTGGATTGGCGTAGCAAAAAGAAGTATGGCTTCTATTATTGCACAAATTCCAAACTCAACAAAATTGGGGTTTAGAGTATTCGGGCACGATAATTACGGGAATAATCCGTCAAATATAAACACTATTCAAGATATAAAACAAATTGTAAAAAAAGGAAATAAAATTTCCGTTATAACCCAAAAAGGGCCTTTAGGTTCAACATCAGGTGTTTGTAGCGCAACCCAACAAGTTGCAGGAGTTGTTAGTGCAAATGAAGCAGCATTAATAAACGGAATGAATTCTGTCGGAATAGGCGGTGCAACGCCATTGGTTTACGCTCTGGACAGGGCAGTTTATCAGGATTTTTCAGTTTTTGACACAACAAGCCCAAAAAAAATTGTACTTATAACAGACGGCGGAGAAAATTGCGGAGGTGATCCTTGCGCATTTGCCAGAAAACTAATGAGCAAAAGAAGTGATATACATATTGATGTAGTTTTGGTTTCTTCAAATTCAAGAGCATTAAGCTGCTTAGCTTCAACAACGGGCGGTCATTTTTATAATATTGATAATTTGACTGATTTTTCCGGCACTTTAACCCGTTCAATCCAGGCTCAACCCACAATTGCACCAAAACAACAAACCCAGCAGCAATATGAATTTATAAAAGACTAATTTAGAGAAATTTCAAAGTTTCCATTGTAAAATTTAACACTAAAGGTTAAAGTTTCATTTTTATAACCTTCCGGAGGTGCATTAAATGTCGGGGTAGACATCATTGCTAAATAAACTGCATCATTTAATGTTATATTTGATGATTGCTGCGAAAACTTACGTTCAATAAGCTTTCCGCTCGAATTAATTTTAAATGTTACGGAACAATTGCCGTCCCCTACTACGTTTGCAAAATTAATTTTCTTCCCGAGAGTGTTCCTTAATGAGGCTTTGTAAGCATTTAATTCCTGCTTTAATTCAGCAGAACTTTTTACAGGAATTTCTGTTTTTTGACGCAAAACAGGTTTTGCAGTTTGAGTTTGAGTTTGAGCCTGTACTTGTGATTGAACATGAGCCTGAGAAGGAGCACTATTTACAGTTGTATGCACAGATTTATTAGATTGAACAACAGAAGATTTCTTTGCCGCTTGCGAATTTTGAGAACTAGCCTGAGCATTTTTTTGAATTCTTGCAAGTAAATCTTTTGTCGCCTTATCTTGAGGAGATGAAGGCATATTAACAACAGGTTTTGCTGCAGAATTTGTTACGGGTTGAGTTTTTTTAGAAACTTGTTGTGTATTATTTTTTTGAATAGCGTTAGTTTTAGGAGGTTGAACAGTCACAGGCTTAACTGCTTGTGTTTGAACAGGTTGTTTGTGTTCAACAGGCGGTTCTTGAACTTCTGTTTTCTTTAAAAAATCTTCAATCATCTTAACAGGATCTTTTATTTGATTTTCTTCCTCAGATTGAATTTCCTTTTTCATATTTTGTTCAATCACAGGGGGAGTATTATCCCAAAAATCATCAACTGACGGAATATTTTGGCTTATTTGTTCATTTTTTGGAGTTTCATTATCGGAAGATTTAATTTTATCTTCAGGATTACCGACAAACGCCACCACAATGCCGGACAAGACCAAACATAAAATAAATATAATTAAAGAAATCGGATCAAGGGATTTTTTTAATCTTGAGAATTCCGGATACTGTTCATCAAAAGATTTTACTTTTTCTACTCTTACGGATTGCTTAGATATAACTTTTATTTCAGGAGTTTTATGAAATTCTTTTTTAACATTTGATGGATTAACACCATTTTTAGCAATGTTTTTTATTTCTTCGAAAATATCATTACCACAATCACAATAGTCCGGTTTAATTTCAAATTCAGTTCCGCATTCTACACATTTAAACATTATTAACGGGAAATCCTTTCTATATCATTATAATCTTGAGGAGTACTGTATTTAGCAGTATCAGACAATTTCCAGGCTCCTTGTGCTACGGTTGTTATTCTGCTTGAACCGGTTGGGAAATTCAAAATTGAACGGCCCTGATAGCTTCTTATCACAGGTGCTATATATTGAATCGCATAAGGTGTATATTTTGAATCAGTTGACCAAGTTTTTACGTTCGTTACCTTTCCGTATTTATCAACCGTAAAAGAGTATTTGAAAACAATTCCGTTCGGAAGATTAGGCAAAGCTACATCTGACATTAACTTATTTTGCAGATTAGAACGCCATATGTTCCAAGCAATTTCTTCCTGCTGAGGAGTAACAGTGTTTGATTTTATTGGTTGCGGAGCCTGCGTAACTTTTTGAGGTGCAGGAGCAGTTGTTATTTGAACATCTTTTATCTTAGATGTTGTTTGATTAGGAATCGGGGCAGTATTTACAATAGGTAAAGACTTTTGGGTTTCTTGAATTTTTTTATTATTAGCAACAATCTTATTTAAATCAATCTGAGGAGTTTGAGATTTTAGCGCAACATTTTGGGTAACGGTTTTAGGTTTAGTTACATTAGTTTGATTTGTAACAGTAACATTTTTTTCTTTCACTGGTTGATTATAAATTGGCTTTTGGGGATAATTTACAACTGTTTTTTGAGAAGAAGTTTCAACATCAAATGTCTTAATAGTTCTTGGAATATATACCGAATTCTGTTCAACAGTCGGTAATACTTCAACACTTTCAGTTTTTGCTTCCTGTTCAGGCTCAATTGTAAATTCTGAACTATAAACCAAAACAGACTTGTGCATTTGAGGTTTCATCATACAAATGCACACAGTCGAAATAAATGCCAATATTAATAGTATTGATAAAAATAATCTGTAATTCATTAATCTCTGTCTGATTTAGCTACTAATTCTTCACAAGCAAACGTTTCAAATTTTGTTTGGCTCAACATAAATGTTTCGGCAATCAATAATGCAGTCGGAACAAGTGCCGCTACGGCAGATAATAATATACCACCTAAATCACCGCCGATTGACTGCATAAAATATGAAACGTTCATAGAAAATTCAATTATAATAATCGCTATGCCGATTATAAAAGATCTTCTCATTTCAGTATCAAGTTTTTTTACACCTTCAAGTCCGTATATTTCAACTCCATGTTGTATAAAATTACTAAAACCGTCTTGTTTTAAAACATTTGAAGCTTGAATTTTTTTATTACAGAAAAATCCGTTAACAAAAGAGAAAAAGGCAAATATAATTAAAAAAGTTGCCAAGACTAAAAATATCGGACTTAATCTTAAACCTGAAATTCTTATCCAACCTGCAGCCTCAGGGAAACACATAGCCAAAGTATTGGAAACACCATAAGCCAAAAATGGCGCAGTTAAAATACCTAACAATGTTTCACCCATAGATTTCACAAACAAATTAAATTGTTTATCTTTAGCAGAGCGTATTTTAGCAGGAGATAAAGTATTTGCATACCTTTCTATCCATTGTTGATATTCTTTTATAACGTGTTCAAAATCTTCTCTGTATTCATATTCGTCCAATTCTTTGCGGGTTACGGCATTAGAATGTTTAAAATATCCGCAAGCCATAGCTAATGTTGCACAAGTTCCTACAAAGAATAAAGAAATCAATACGGCAAATAAAGAAATAGTTTTTGGTGCTAAGTAATATAAAACATTTATTAAATAAATCGCAACAAAAAATATTGAAGCTAAACAAATCATAAATTTTTCAGCAATAGTTGAAGTTGTGGTATCTTCGCCCAATTTATTTTGTAAAAACAAATAAATTCCCTGCTTTAAAATTAAACCTACTCCAAAAACTATTAAAGCATATATAAATATTAATTTTAAATTTGTAGGCATTTGAATAACACTTCCTGCATCACTCAACGGTAAACCTGTCAAATAATTTGAAACCCCGAAAGCACAAACAAATGAAGCTAAAAATAATGCCACATGAAGTAAAATTCCGCCTTTTGAATTCATTGAGATTTTACGTTTTAATTCATTAATTTTTGCTCCTACTTCTTTTATAATTGAAACTCTTGCTTGTTCAATTTCAGATTTTCTTTTTTCGATTTTCAATCTGGCAGCAGGATTAATGTCATTTCCGTATATCGCGCGAATATCATCTTCCGTCATTTGTTCCTGAGCAATTTCACGATTTACGGTACTGCCCAGAATTTTAATTGTTATAAATTCATCAGAACCGTCAGCCATAATCTTACAAACCTTATCTATCTCAAGTCTTGCAGGAATAGGCTTTCCTTTGAACAAAAACTTTTGATTATTAAATTGATTTAAAAGTACACACTTATTTGTTTTTGGATCATATTGAACCGTTAACATAAATTCAAAACCTGTATTAACCTGAAAATCAAATCCGGGTTTTGAACTAATATTTATAAGTTCTTTGTCGGAAAAGGTTTTTTCGTTATTTTTTGAAATAATTGTAAATGCCATATATTATTCCTTTCTATCTTCCTATTGCTTTCAAAAATCTTAAATTTGCTTTATCAACATTTTCACTATTTGCAATGATAAGTTTTTTCTCCCCCAATACAGGATTTAATTTGGTTTTCACTAAATCCAACTTTTCAGGCGGCGCATACACGAACATCATTGCCAATTCCGGAATATATTGTTGAGCTTTTTTTATATTATCAGGCAAAATTTGCCAATTAATCCTTGCCGAAGCAGGACCTTCATCAGCCAAATCACCCACAACCACAATTGAAGGAACAAATCCTTCCTTTTTCATTGTTAAAGTATAATTAACCGCTTTTTTTAAAGCCTGAGAATATGCAGTTTCATCAATTCCGCCCTCAGACTTTGTAAAGGCAGAAATTGCATTATTTATTCCTTTTGTATCACCGGGAGAACCTTCGTAAATTAAATAAGAACTATTTGCTGTTTTTAATATCTTGACAGAATCTTCAGGATCTAATATTGCACATAAAGACTTTATATATTTAATTTCTTCCGGAAGCATTTTTTGATTAGATTGAGATGAGTCTAATATAAAAATTACCGAAGCTTTATGGAACTCATCAACTTTAATATTACGGCTCAAAACGAACAAAAACTTACCGACAATTGCGGTTAGTAAAATTAAAAATCCGATTTTGATAAGTCTTTTATTCATAAATTACCACCTAATAAGAACTAACCGTAGCATTGAACGGTTTCGTAAGTGTCAGTTCCAATTCAGTAAAAGAAGGAATTTCGGCATCAACGCCATGTTCTGCGGTTGCACCAATTAACGCTCCGCCGGCACCAACTCCGGCTCCGATAGCGGTAGAAGTTCCGATATTTGTTGAAGATGACATTGCACCGACTAATAAGCCTAACAATGCCCCAACAACTGCACCTGTAACAGCACTTTTAACGGTTCCGGCGACTTTCCCGTCATTTGTGACGGTAAAATCGACTTTTTCGGTTGAAATACTATAAGTTCTGTTATCCGGAGTAACCAATTGATTAAATTCTATTACTACTCTGCCATTTCTTGAACCGTAAGTTGCGTGACGTGCAGTAGTAAGTGTTCCATATATCAAGCTTCCTTGAGGTGCAATTGTATAGCCGTTATATTTCAAATCATCAGTAAGAACAACTATTACCTGATCTCCCTTTTGCGCGGTTGCCGTATTGATAGAATTTTGTAAATAAGTATTCAATTTAGTTCCCGCCGTAACTTGTGCAACATAACCGCTATATGTAGTCGGCTGCACAGTTTGAGTTTTATTAACAGGAGTCAAATGTATTTCTTCTTCGTCATCAAAATTATATCTGTATAAATCATTTTGAGACATAAGTTTTTGAGCTAAATTATCATAAATATTTATAATATTTGTATTATATGATTGTTCATAAACAATACCGTAATTCTTAACCCCTTTTAATATTGTATTATTAATTTTTTTATTATCGTTAGATTGATAATAATAGAACATATTTTGTCCGCTTTGCTGCAAAATTACAACTGCATAATCCTGATTATTTTTATAAGAAACGCCATAATAAGGACTAGTTTTAATCAATTGAAAATTTTGAGAAGAAAAAGCATTAGCAACAAGAGGATTTATCGTTGTTTCGTTTGTATTTTTAAGATAATACAATTCGCTAAACGCCAAAGCCGAATTTGCAGCAAGATAAAAAAGTGTTATAATCAGTGCAAATATTTTTTTCATTACTTCACATCTTTTCTTAATATAGTTTTAGTTGTTTGTTTTGTTGTAGTCATAGAACCGTCATCATTAATCTTGATAAAGTATTCAATAACATCAATAGAAAAAGGCTTGTGCATCTGAGGTTTTACAACACAAATACCCAGAGTTATCAAAATTGCCATAAGTGCAATTATTATACCGGCAAGTTTCAACGGTAAGAATTTAATTAACGCAAAGGCAATAGCCAAAATTAAAAGTAAAAATATCGCTAAACCCATACATACTTCCTTTTCCTTAACTAAATTATACATATAAAAGAATAGAAAGAGTAAAATTTATTTAAAAATTTTACAATTAATAGAATCACAATATTGTTCAAAGTCCGTTAAGACCGATAAGACCGTTAAGTCCAATACGGTGCTAAAGCACAAATTAATAAATCGTAAATGTCATTGCGAGCGAGGAACATTCTACTCCCTCGCCCCTTGTGGGAGAGGGTTGGGGTGAGGGGGCAGCATGTCATTCAGAGGGCGAAGCCCGAAGAATCTCAATATTGTCCAAAGTCCGTTAAGACCGATAAGACCGTTAGGTCCAATACGGTGCTAAAGCACAAATTAATAAATCGTAAATGTCATTGCGAGGAAGGGGTAAATGTACGAACTTTTAAATTTGCTTTATTTACCCCCGTTGCAATCGCAACACCTTGCAAAACTTGCATGTCATTGCGAGGGAGGAACAACCGAAGCAATCCAGTTGATGTGTTACCCTGAACTCGTTTCAGGGGCTATATTTAAAATAGATTCTGAATCACCGAGTAGGAACAGAAAATTATGTTTCGCAAGCTCAACTAATTTTCTAGTCAGTTCAGAATGACATGACCGTACCCCACCCTAACCCTCCTCCATTTGGGGAGGGAAGTAATGTAGGTTGTGTACTTGTCCAACACGTAACTATTTTGCATTAATGTAGGTCGGCATTGCTATGCCGACAGTAAATTTACCCCTATTTTGCAGTATTCAAAAGATATTTGCCTGCGTTTGTTGCAGGTTCTACTGCTCCATCGTGGAATACTACAGGAATTACATCACTGATATTTTTATTACTAACAACACATGGATTTTGCGGGTCTAACGCTGCAGTACCGTCTGCGCATGTTACTTCTTTGTTTGGTAATGAAGTTCCGTTTACATCAATGAATCCAATACACTGCTTTAATCCTGGGGTAAATCCCGCCTGAGAACTCATCTCAGCATTTCTAGCAAGATTTGTAGAACTTAATACTTCACCTGCAGACAAAGAACAATATTCCAGAGCATAATTAAAACCCAAAATAGCACCATCTGGTAATTGGTATAATAAATTATGACTTGCATAGCCATATCCACCCCAATTAGTAATTTCAGGACTATAGTCGGAATAGCTGAATATAGTAGAACCAAAACTTCTTATACGTCCGACAAAACTTGCCCCTTTAAGCGTTCCATTGAGTAGTGCACACATCGTTTTTGTCGTTTCAGGGTTATCCGAAGCACATGAATTATCTCTACCAGCACCTTCTATAGCACCAAAATCCCAATCATATTGTGCTTGAGCCATTCGACCTGCTTGGTTGAGGGTTGATAATGTTTTTTTGAATTGACTTCTCACCCTTTGACCTTGGATATTTGCAATTAGTGTCGGAATAGTCATTGCTGCAACAACTCCAATTATACCGAGTGTAATCAACACTTCTGCGAGTGTAAACCCATCATTTTTCTTTAGTTCAATCAATGACTTACGTAAAAATTTGTAGTACTTTTTCATGCCATGCCTCCAATATTTTTAAATATATTACATATTATTATAAATAAATAACATGTATCATGTATTATAATACGTATAATGAGAAATGTCAATAGTATAGAATATATAGTATGATTGATATGAAGGATTACTATGAAGAACTGGCACGAAATATGCGTATTGAACGTGCAAGATTAAACATCTCTCAATTAGAACTTGCAGAAATGGCTGATGTATCTTTAGAGACAGTTAATCTTATTGAGCGGTGTGTCGGAAACCCAAAATTATGCACAATTATATCCATAGCAAAAGCACTCAATGTTGATTTAAATACCCTTGTTAAAGTATAAAAAAGACCTTGAAACTAAATTCAAGGTCTTTTTAGTATTGTTGAACACCAAAACTCAATTATATTGTCATTATGAACTCGTTTCAGAATCTTTTTTAATATAGCCCCTGAATTTAATTCAGGGTGACAGAAAAGATCGGATTGCTTCGTAGGACATACGTCCTCCTCGCAATGACATGCTGCCCCCTCTCCCGCCTTACAGGCACCCTCTCCCACAAGGGGCGAGGGTTGTAGAATGTTCCTTCCACCAGAGGGAAGTTAAGGGTAACAATTTCTATTATTTTGTTTCTTTTTTTGAAGCTTTATCTTCAGAAACTTCCTCTTTTTCAGAATCCACTGAGTCACTTTCTTCTGCTTCTTCAACTTCTTCTTCTGAATCAGAATTATCTTCTTCAATATCTTCTGTATTTTCTTCGGTTTCGTTTTCTTCTTCGGAAGCATCTTCATCAGATTCTTGAGCTTCTTCTGTTTCAGCTTCTTCTTCGACTTCTTCTGCTTCGGTTTCTTCTTTTTCTTTGTCCTCTTTTTCCAATTCAGCCTTAATTTCAGCTTCATCTTTTGCACGAATTACAGGAATAGAAAGCATCAAAGCCATTTGATCTCCGTCTTGATCTAAATTAAGTTCAAGAGCTTCCTTATCCATTTCAACATATTTGGAAAGAAGTTCGACAAGTTCTTTTCTCATACGCTGCAAAAGCTCAGGTGTCAAATTGGTTCTATCTTGCATTAGAACAACGCGAAGTCTGTTTCTTGCAACATCTTTTGCATTTTCTTCTTTTTCGGTTTGTTTGAAAAGGCTCAAAACCTTATTATATAGTTCTCTTAAAATATTATCGCCCATATTACTTCTCCTTACCTACAAGTTTAGAGAAGAATTTTTTAACCTTAGCCACAACGCTTGTTTCTTCTTCCAAGTTCAAAAACGGAACATCTTCACCCATAATACGTCTTGCAACATTTCTGTATGCAGTACCCGCAAGAGATTTTTCATCATTAACAATAGGTTCACCTTTGTTTGTTGATGTAATAATTCCTGTATCTTCCGGAATAATTCCGATAAGTTCAGCCGATAATATTTCAACAACATCATCAACACTCATCATATCGTTTGATTTGATTAAGTTAGGTCTTACTCTGTTGATTAAAAGTTTGTAAGATTTAATTTCTTCTTTAGCTTCCAAAAGTCCGATAATTCTATCTGCGTCCCTAACTGCGGACATTTCAGGTGTTGTTACAACGATAGCTTCAGAAGCCCCTGCAACCGCGTTTTGGAAACCTTGTTCGATTCCCGCAGGACAGTCAACAAGAATAAAATCATAATCTTTTTTCAATTTTTCGCATATATCTTTTAATTGTTCTTCCGTTACTGCGGTTTTATCTCTTGTTTGAGCCGCAGCAAGCAAGCACAAATTAGGATTTTTCTTATCTTTAACAAGAGCTTGTTTAAGTTTGCAGCGTTCTTCAACGACATCAACGATTGTATAAACAATTCTGTTTTCCAACCCTAAAAGCAAGTCAAGGTTACGCAATCCTAAATCCGTATCAATCATTACAACCTTGTTTCCGGCTCTTGCAAGTGCCGTTCCGATATTAGCGTTTGTTGTAGTTTTTCCTACACCGCCTTTTCCGGACGTAATTACTATAACTCTACCGGTCATATATTTCTCCTTAATTTCCTTCGTGAATTTTTCTTATTACAATACTTCCTTTATATGTAAATGCTTCTTCCGGAATATATTCGCTAGTTTTTTGAATATACGGAAGATTAACCGTATCCGGTCTGCGTGCAAATACTTCTCCTATTCTTATTTGAACAGGATTAAGTTTTAGAGCGCGAATTCGGGCATAATTATTACCGTCAGAACCGGCATGAGCAATACCGCCCAAAATACCCCAAACAGTAATATCGCCTTTAGCAATTATTTCCGCACCAGGATTTACATCACCAATAATTACCATATTTCCGTCAGATGATATGCTTTGTCCTGAACGAATTGTTTTTCTTAAATATAAAGTCGGAAGATTTTCTGCTTCATTTTTCTTTGCAGTAATTTCTTCGTCTGTTTCTTCTTTTAGCTCTTGAGCTTCAACTTGTCCTGCAATAAATTCGTTATTTTGAATTATCGGAGATATTTCGTTATCTTCTTTTTTAGTATTCTCTCCATCTTCTCCAAAAATGTGATCTAATGCATTTGAAACTTCTTCTGTCGGTTCATTTTCAGTAAATGTCGGAGCTTCAATCTGTTCCGTAAATTCTGAAATTTTAATATCCAAAGCCGTTGCAGATTCTAATGTAACCTCAGAACTTGTACTGATAAATGCAAGTTGAGATTCCATCAATTCAACCAAAGTTTTTATACTTGTTAATTCTGATTGAGAAAGATTAACAGAACCAAGTTTTAAGCAAATATGTTTGTCTTTAGATTCAGGCATGTCCAAGACTCTTGAAAGTTCATAAATGATTTCAGAAGTCTTTTTAGCCCCCGTCAAATCGACAATAAATCCATTGTCTATATATCCCTTATCCATTTTTCCCTTTCCAAAAAAAATTTCACCTACATGGATAAGTTACACAAAAAATTTTAATTCTTCAAGAAAATGGTTAATTTTTGTAATTAATTATTAACTTTAGCAAACCGCTGAATATTGTTTTACTCTGGAATTATACATTTTTCTTACACGTTCAGCCCAAACACCTTCTTCACAATAATGTCTGCCAATATTATCAAGGTTAGCAAAATCTACTTTAGAAACATCACTATATCTTGTATAACCCGCAAGATTTTTAATCATAGCTTCCAAGCCTTTTTCGGGAGTTGAAAAATAACCGAAACCTTTTTCATTTTTTCCTAAATCACCCGCAGCCCTGTATCCGCCAAAGTTATTATGCATAGCAAGATTACTCGTACCCCAGCCGGATTCCAGTCCGATAATTGATGCTACAAGTTGTGGCGAAACTCCATATTTTCTGCAAATTTTTGTGACTAATGCTTCCTTTCCTGCTAGTGCTCCTTTAAATAATCCCGGTTTTAAATCAGAATTTGAATCGGTAATATCTTCAATACTCTCATTTGAAACAGGTGATGTTTTTGTTGATGATATTTCAGATAAATTAACATTTGGAGCTTTGAAGAAATTCTGTAAATTTGGAAGTTTTAATCCGGATAAATCAAATAAAGCTCCAAAATTATTGGTATTTAATGACGGAAGTTGAAAAGGCATCGGTTCAATATTGTTGTAACCGAATGGAGTATAGTTACCCGGCATATTAAAACTTGGCAAAGTATACGGTTGATAAGGAAGCGGTTGATATGTCATTGTTCCAAAATTAGGATAGCAATTGTACTGAAAAAGCGAGTATCCCATCGGTATAGCAGGATACATCGGCATAGCAGGCATGGCGGTCGCCATTGCTACTCCCATATAAAAATTCCTTCGCGGATTCATTGCCATAAAACCCATATCAAATGGGTTTGAGCAAAAATTATGTGGTCTGTTCATTGGACTATCAAACATAGTACTTCTCTTTTAATATCCGCTATATTTATATAAAGATAAAAAGTATATACAAATTGCATACTTTTTAATTTTTTGTAAACAAATATTAATGAAATTAATAGATTGATTTATGGAATCAGTTATGTTTATTATATAAATGATAAAGGGCAGGTTGGAAGATTTTGCGCCTGCTTGCAAGGTTTTAAAGACAAAGGTAAAGAGTATGTTCAGCGTAACAAAAACACACGAAATCACTGTCGACGTAGTTATTTTAACTATTAAGAACAATAGTATACAAGTTCTTTTAGTAAAACGTACGACCGAGCCTTTTAAAGGCAAATGGGCAATCCCCGGCGGATATATCAGGTTATCCGAAAATCTTGATGAAGCTGCTTTGCGCGTTTTAAAAGAAAAAACAGCAGTCGACAACATTTATCTTGAACAACTTTATACTTTCGGTGATCCGCTTCGTCACCCTAATGCTCGTGTAATTACCTGTGCATATTTTGCTCTTGTTCGTTCCGAAGATATAACGATTACTTCATCTCCGGAATTAGGCTGGCATAAAGTTAATGATCTTCCGGCAATGGCATACGACCACAAAGAAATTATTCAATATTCACTAAAAAGAACCCGAGAAAGACTTGAACTTTGCCCTGTTGCTTATCAGCTTTTGCCTGAAAAATTTACTCTTACTGAAATGCAAAAAGCTTATGAGCTTATTATGGAAAAGAAACTTGATAAACGTAATTTCAGGAAAAAAGCTCTTGCAACTCCCGGATTAATTGAGCTTGATGAATATACAAAATCATCTTCAAAACGCCCGGCAAGGTTATATACTTTTGAAAATATTGAGCTAAACTCAAAAAGAGCACATTTTATTAAAAAAGGAGAAAAATAAAAAATGGTAAATATATTATGGGGAATTTCAACAGCCTCAGCACTATTGTTAATAGTATTAATCTTATTGCACTCTCCAAAAGGTGACGGAATCGCAGGAATTGGCGGAGCTTCTCATGTTTTTGCGTCACAAAAAAGTGCGGAAAAAGGTTTGAATAAATTAACAGGTATCGTTTGTGCGGTATTTATTGTATGTATTTTCCTTATAGGATTTGGCATAGTAAAATAGAATACGAAAATTTAGCACAAAATCGGATTTTTAAATTCTGAAATAAATTCAGAATGACAAAATCGGATTATAACAATGTAAGTCGGGATTACTATCCCGACATTTAAATATAAAAAGGAATTACATGAATATACTTGTAACAGGCGCATCAAAAGGTATAGGAAAAGCAATCACACTTAAATTAAAAAGTTTAGGCAATGTTTATGCTACCGCAAGAAATGAAAATGCGCTAAAAGAATTGGATTGTGCCGGATATTTTGTTTGTGATTTAGCTAATTTTGAAGAATTACAAAAGCTTGGACAATATATAAAAGAGAAACAAATTGATATACTTGTGAATAATGCCGGAGAATACATTTACTCCCCAATCGATAAAATTAATACTAATGATTTGGCGCATATTATTGATGTAAATTTGAAAGCACCTATTTATCTGGCAAATTGTGCCATTCCTTATATGAAACAGAATAAATTTGGCAGAATTATAAATATAGGTTCAATTTCAGGGGTTATGGGAGAAGCTAACGCAAGCCTATATTCTGCGACAAAAGCAGGACTTATAGGTTTTTCTAAGGCTATAGGATTAGAAGTTGCAGAGTATGGAATTACAGTTAATACAATAAATCCCGGTTGGGTTGATACAGAATTAGGGAATTCTTCAATCAACGATAGCGAATTTTCAAAAGAGGAAATATTAGATTGTATTCCTCAAAAAAGATTTGTAACTCCTGATGAAGTTGCAGATCTTGTAAAATATTTGATATCAGATGAAGCAAAAGGAATTACAGGTCAATCCATAAATCTTTGTGCCGGATTATCAGTCGGTATTTAAGAAATGTAAATATTACCTATTATCCATAGCAAAATTTATTTTTAGAGTTTTTATTACAAAAGTAATAACTCAATAATTCGGAAAGGTAAAATTTATGGAAGTAAGAAACAATGTACAATCCCCTTATTTTGGTATGGCTCTAAGAATTAAAAAGTCAGAAAAAATAGCAGAAAAATTAAGCGAATTACCTATAGAAACAATAAGAAAAATTGAAAAGGCAGGCGAAAGATTAAAAGATACTCAATTTTATCATGTTGAATTAGGGGAAGATTTAGTTCCTCGATTGGTTAGTAAAGAGGGTGCCTATTGGGGACTGAATATTGAAAATGCCGCCCCTGTAAGATACGGTGAAGGAGATAATATAATGCTTGGTTCCAGATATGGTATATCCAGATTATCTGGAGGTAAAGCTGAGGACGGATTTGTTCGCCATAATGCATGGGATAGTTGTGGGGCATTGAATAAAATTACTGATATCGATGACCTTACTGACATAGCATTAAAACTTGACAGTGCAGCAGTTAAACAAGCAAGACAACAAGCAAATCTAATTGCAGCACAAGAAGTAGCTAAGAAAGAAGCAAGTTCAGCTGCAAACACTCTATTAAGTAAATTTTCGGTAGAAGGATAAATTATCTGTTATGGTATCAATAAAACGGAGACATCATCTGTCTCCGTTTTTTATATGATGTTAATTTGTTATTAATATTACGAAATGTAACAGAAAATATAAACTCTGAAATTCGACCTTTTTAAAATACTTTATATAATCAAGAGAGATTTAATAAGAAGAGGTCGCAGATTATGGCTATTGCAAACTTACAAGAAAAACTATTATTCTTTACACAGCAAAAAAGCAGAATTTCAATGAAATTATCTGATGTTCAGTTAAGACAATTATCTGCTTCAAAAAGCGTACAAACAAAACAACAAGAATTTAATGCTAAACTTAGTGCTTTATATTATGATGAAGAATTCGGATACGGAACACCTGAATATTCAGAGTTGTTATTAGAACTTCAAAATGAACACGAATTTGAATTAGCAAGCATAAACTCTTGGGAATCTCAACTTGACCTTGAAAAAGAAAGTTTAGAAACTCAATTAAATGAAATTTCTACATATGAAACAACATACCAAAAAATGCTAGGATCTGCTATCAAAAATGACTTTTCATACGGCGGTTCCGGTGGCGGTAAATAAACAATATTCTAAAGGAAGGATAAAATTTGGCGGTGAGATTAAAATCTCACCGCCAAATTAATTATTATTTATATTATATAAAGAAGAATATCCGATTGCAGATCTTTTCGTACTACCTGAACATTTTCTTCGAGTTTTAAACTTTCTTTTGCTTCTTTGTATGCCTTCAAAATTTCGTCCGGCTCATATGCATATTGTGTAGTATATAAAATATTTTCCCCGTCTTTTGATTTTTGCATTACCTGAACTGCAATCCTCGGAGCTTTTTCATATCTGCCCGGTTCGGGAATTAATGCTACAGTATCGTTTTTCCCGTTTAAATTTAAAGTATGAATTTGTTCTTTCATTACCGGAGAAGCATAAAAACTTTTCAAGCCGAAATCTCTATTATATAAAACTTTTACATTTGATGTAAATGCAGGATTAGAGCCAATTTTACCAATCATAAATATTCTCCTTTTGAGTTTATAAAACAAATAATAATAATTTTTGTTACTATATTAAATATTATTTACAAAACAAAAGTCCTATAAAATTATAGGACTTTTATTTTAATAATTATAACTTAGAGGTTAGGCTTTAACCGCACCTGATTTAGATATAATTTCTTCTTCAACGTTTCTAGGAACTTGTTCGTAGCATTGGAATTCCATAGAGAATGTACCGCGGCCCTGAGTATTAGATCTCAAATCTGTCGCATATCCGAACATGTTAGCCAACGGAACAATTGCTCTTACGATAACGTTTCCTGTGTTTCCTAAAGGTTCTTGACCTTCAATTCTACCTCTACGACGAGAGATATCACCGATAATTGTACCTGTAAATTCGTCAGGGATTTCGATTTCAACTTTCATCATAGGTTCAAGGATACAAGGTTGTGCTTTTTTAACACCGTCTTTAATAGCCATAGAACCGGCAACTTTAAATGCCATTTCTGATGAGTCGACTTCGTGATAAGATCCGTCATAAAGTTCAACTTTAACGTCTATCATTGGATATCCTGCCAAAATACCGCCTTCTAATGCTTCTTCCATACCTTTTCTTGCAGGTTCAATGTATTCTTTCGGAATAGCACCACCAACGATTTTATTTTCAAATACAAATCCGGCATTTTCTTCAGCAGGAGAAATTCTAACTTTAACGTGTCCGTATTGACCTTTACCACCTGATTGACGAACAAATTTAGAATCTTGATCTGCAGTACCTCTGATTGTTTCACGATAAGCAACTTGAGGTTTACCGATATTAGCTTCTACTTTGAATTCTCTTAACATACGGTCTACAATAATATCAAGGTGAAGTTCACCCATACCTGAAATAATTGTTTGACCTGTTTCTTCATCAGATTTAACTCTGAAAGAAGGATCTTCTTCTGCCAATTTTTGAAGTGCAATACCCATTTTATCCTGGTCTGCTTTTGTTTTTGGTTCAATTGCAACAGAAATAACCGGTTCAGGGAAAGTCATTCTTTCTAAGATAATCGGATCTTTTTCATCACACAAGGTATCACCTGTTGTTGTATCTTTTAAACCTACAGCAGCGCAAATGTCACCTGCATATACTTCATTTTCTTCAAGTCTTTGATCAGCATACATACGAACCAAACGAGAAATACGTTCTTTTTTACCTGTTGTAGAGTTCAATACATATGAACCTGAAGTAATTTTACCTGAATATACTCTTAAGAATGTTAAACGGCCAACAAACGGGTCAGTCATAACCTTGAATGATAAAGCTGAGAATGGTTCATCATCAGATGAATGTCTTTCTGTTTTTGTTCCGTCTTCAAGTTCACCTTCGATAGCTTTAACATCTACAGGTGAAGGCATATAATCAACAACGTTGTTCAACAACAATTGAACCCCTTTGTTTTTGAATGCTGTACCGCAAGTTACAGGAACGATTTTGTTTTCACAAACTGCTTTTCTCAAACCTGCTTTTAATTCTTCAACAGTGATTGAATCAGGATCTTCAAAGAATTTTTCCATCAAAGCATCATCTTCAGATGCAATAGCTTCAACCATAGCATCATGATATTCTTTTGCTTTTTCTGCCAAATCAGCAGGAATTTCTTCTTCTCTGATATCAGTACCTAAATCGTTTGTATAAATTTCGGCTTTCATTGTCATCAAGTCAATTAAACCTGTGAATTTATCTTCTGCACCGATAGGTAATTGAATAGGAACAGCATTAGCACCTAATCTTGTTTTAATTTGTTCGGCTACACGATAAAAATCTGCACCTGTTCTGTCCATTTTGTTAACAAATACCATACGAGGAACTTCGTAACGGTTAGCTTGACGCCATACTGTTTCTGATTGTGATTGAACACCGCCAACTGCACAGAATACAGCAACAACACCGTCTAATACACGAAGTGAACGTTCAACTTCGATAGTGAAGTCAACGTGTCCGGGGGTATCGATAATGTTAATTTGGTGTCCTTTCCATTCAGCCGTAACTGCTGCTGATTGAATAGTAATACCACGTTCTCTTTCTTGTTCCATAAAGTCGGTAACTGCTGCACCATCGTGAACTTCACCTAATTTGTGAGTCTTACCTGTATAAAACAAAATACGTTCTGTTGTAGTTGTTTTACCCGCGTCGATGTGAGCTGCAATACCAATGTTTCTAATTTTTTCCAATGGAGTTAATCTTGCCATTTTTCTTTTTCCTTTTTTATTTATTATAGTGTGTACAACTCTTGCTATTTATATTTTATGTCGGCATAGCAATGCCGACCTACACAAAAATTATCACACAAACAAATTTTTTTTCAAATAACATTAAACTTTTATGAATGAATATTAAATTTGAAAGTATATTCATTGACAAGTTTTTATTCTTCATTAAAAAAATTGTATGCAATGGAGTGAAATATTCGGATTTAATAAAAAATGTCAGCATAATAGTGTTCCAATGGACGTTGAAATCGGTTATTGTCCGGATTGCGGGGAATTGATTGAAAATCATTGGTACATAACAAGATGTGCTTGCTGCGGGGTAAAAGAAAGAGCCACTATTAAAAATGGAGAAGTCGTTCCTCAAGATGCTTTTTGTCATAATTGCGGAGGAAAAGCTTATACTGTAGAACAAGTTAAACTTGATTGCATAAATATTAATTACGCAGTTTTAGTAAGAGAAATCGTTCAAAACGAAATATCAGAATATACGCAAAGCTGGATTGATGCTATGCAAACATCAGGTTACATACCAAAACTGCTGAAATAATTCCTATTAAATCGGCTAAAATACCAATGATTACAGCATGCCTGAATTTTGTAATTCCAATTGCACCAAAATAAACCGCCAAGACGTAAAATGTCGTTTCACTGCTACCAAGCATTATTGCGGCAAGTTTGGTTGAATAAGCATCAGGACCCGCAGAATTAGCAATATCGGAAAAAATTCCCAATGCTCCTGAACCGGACAATGAACGAACTATCATCAGCGGCAGGATATCAGCAGGTATATTAAATTTTACAAGAACAGGAGCTAAAATTTGAGCGAGAAGTTCAATCGCCCCGCTTGCTCTAAGCATTGAAATTGCAACAATTATTGCAACCAAATACGGGATTATTCGCACCGCAACATCAAAACCGCCTTTCGCACCTTTAGTGAATTCCTCATAAATCGGAACTTTTTTTACCAGCCCTATTGTTAATACTAAAATAATAATTAGCGGTAAAATCCAAAGAGATACAAGGTTAAGAATGCTTGTCATCTTGCACCTCCTTATTTATTTTGTATAAACGTTGAAACATTTTAGAAAGTATAATTGCAGAAATAAAAGCAATCGTTGTAACTAAAAGGGTAGGCGCAATTATTTCAGTAGGGTTTTTGTAACCAATTCCGACTAAAACTGCCAAAACCGTTGTTGGAATTAACTGAAATCCGGCAGTATTCATACCCAAAAACAAACACATAGAATTTGATGCCGTTGTCTTATCTTTATTTTCTGCCTGTAAATCTTCCATTGCCTTTATTCCGAAAGGGGTTGCTGCATTTGCCAACCCAAAGGCATTTGCCGTAAAATTCATTGCAATATTTCCTATTGCAGGAGAATCAGATGGAATTTCATCAAATAAAACTTTAGTTATAGGTTTAAGGCATTTTGAAATAAACTTTATTAGTCCTGATTGTTCGGCAACTTTCATAATACCAAGCCAAAACGCCATTATACCAATTAAAGAAAATGCAACCTTTACTGATAATTCGGCTCCTGACATTATCGAATTAACAACTTCCTGAAGCCTTCCGTTAACTGCCCCCACAATTATAGAAATTACTATTAAAAAGAAAAATATATAATTCATACTCTGATTAAATCAAAAACCAGTGCTAATATCAATTATTGAAAAACTCTGTTAAATATAGTATAATAAAAAAGGAAATAGCAAAGGAGTTTATTTATGAATATTAAGAATTTTGGGATTTATGCATTTTTATGCGGATTATTTGTGTTGTTTGCCTGTATTTCTGCAAGTGCTGATACAAAACTCACAGAAAACCAGGTAAACGATGCATTAATAAAATTAAATCAAGAACTTGTGTTTAATAATAAATGTGATGCCGGTGTGATATCAGAATATGATAAATTAATTCCACAAGTAAAAGATAAACAAATGTTAATGAATGTTTATTCATTTAGAGCTGAGTGTAAAAAGAGATTAGGATTACCTTGGAAAGAGGATAATGAAAAAAGTATACAAACACGTTTTGATTTCATTATTGAAAGAAGTGCACAACGCTACAATAACAAACCGTATGAAGCAATGATGTATGATGCAAATATGGCAGCAGCACATAAGGAGCCTGAACTTGCAATAAGAGCATACAGTGAGGCAATTAAATTAAGTCCTTCACCTTATCCTGCCGCTTATTTAAATCGAGCTAATACAAAATTAATGTTAAATGATATTGACGGAGCAATAGCTGACTACCAAAAAGCTTTAAGCGAAAACGCTAAGATAACTTCAGCAAAATCCGAATTTAAAATGTCAAAAGAAGGGGTTGCAGGGGCATATTCAGGTTTAGCGGGAGCTTACAGTATTAAGGGTGATAATAAGTCAGCATTAACTTATATAACTAAATCCATCAATTTAAATCCTAACAATCTGCCTGCTTTGTATAATAGAGCTTTAATCAGAAAAGATATGAAACAATACTCTTTAGCTCTGGCTGATGTAAAAAAGATAAAAGAATTAAATAAAACTACTAAAGTTGAAACTCCAAAAAATGTTTCAGAAGTTATGGCAACAACGCTTGGCGGCAAAAAAGATGATGCTTTTGAAAAGGATATAGATAAGTTGTACAATGAACTCTTAAAACTTAATAAATAAATTATTAATAAGAGGAAGGTTTAAAAACCTTCCTCTTTATTTATTACATATTTTTGAATATTCACAATATTTACAGTTTTCCGTATTACATTGATAAACAGTATCAGAGTTTATTTTTTTACAAATTTCTGCGATACGCTTTTCGTAATCATTTTTCAAATCTGTATTAAATTTAATTACATGATTATTTTTATCTCTTAGATTTATATAAACAAAAGAAATTGTTTCGTAATTTTTTAAATATTTATCCAAACATAGCAAATAAATCATTGTTTGATAGTCATACTGAGGGTTTTTAGGGGTTGAGCCGGTCTTGTAATCCAAAATATAATAATTCATGCCCTCAAACACAATAGCATCTATTCTTCCTCCTATCCAAAAATCTTCGACCTTAGAGGATAAATTATACTCTGACTTGTAATAATCCTTTTTAAAAAACGGATTTTCCAATAGTAAATTCCAAACCAGTCTTTCATCATCTGTCAAAGATGTTTCAATACGTGAAATATTTACCCCCTGAAGATAGTAATTTGCAAGAGCATGAATTTTTTTACCCTTCTCAAACGGAATTACTGAATGAGGAACATTTAATTTTTCTATATATTGATAATAAAATTTTTTAGGACAAAGTTGATATGTTTTTAACATATTAGGAGAAAAACTTATAATCACAAAGCACCTCCTTTAGATTTCATTGCAGTATTTAGAAGATTTTCAAAAATTATACTTGGCTCATTTTTTTGTTCTTTACCAAACTTGTTTTTCAATTTTTCGCTGACACTTATAATAAGTCTGTTTTTGGCCCGAGTAATTGCGACATATAAAAGCCTTAAATTTTCGGATAAAATTTCCTGCTTAATTTCGTACTCTGATTTTGGCTTATAATTCGGATTTAGGGCTTTTACGGATTCAATAAATTCAGAGGATTTTAAATTTATTGACTCGATTGATAATGACAGATTTTTTTCCGACATTTCCGGCAAAAATACCAAATTAAATTCATCACCTTTAGATTTATGCATTGTCATAATCTGAACTTTTCCCGCTAAAAAAGATTTATCATCTTCATCTTCTTCCGAAAAGAACTTAAACCCGCTCAAATTAGGTTTTTTAGATAATTCACCCAGTCTTGACACCGCATATTCAAGTGAATTATTTTTTACACAAATACGTTTTATTAGTGTAGAAATCAGATAAATATTGGATTTTTCTATATCACTATTGAAGAAATTTAATCCTATTTTTATTGCAAGCTCGTTAGGCAAAAGATAACAAAGAGATACCCAATAGTTTAAATCCCAATAAAATCTCTGCAAATCTACACTATCTATATCATCAGCGTTAACCTGAATAAAAGGCTTATCCGATTTTAAAATCTCACTTGCAAGCCCACGTTTATAAAAGCCTAAATCTGCAAGTGTAGTGTAATTATCAGCAACAACTTTATTGTCAAAAGGAGTTAGAACTATTTTCATAACGGCAAAAATTGCTATAAATATTGATTTTTGTTCTAAACATTGATTTCTCGTAATAACTTTCAATCCGCTATTTTCAATTAAATTTTTCCATGCTTCTACCTGATAATTATTTCTTAAAAGAATTCCTACAGTATAATCATGGTGTTTTGAAAGCGTTTCTTTTATAAATTTCAGTACATAATTTTTTTCTTCAATTCCGTTATCAAATATCATTCCAGAAACTGCGCTGCCAACACCGGAATATTGAGGATTTTTACCTTCTACAGGCTGCATAAACATTTTAAAAAATGAATTTTGACTATCTTTATTTAAACCCGAATATTCAACAAGTTTGTTGGCAAACTCCCAAACATCTTTAGTACAACGTTGAGAACAGTTCATTGAAACATTATTGTTTTCTGTAATAAATTTCCTAAACCCTTCAACATCAGCATTAGAAAAAGTTGCAGTAATAGATTGATTAACATCTCCGCACCTTATAACATTTTTGTGCTTTCCTGACAAAAGCGATATTAATTCCTGCTGAACTCCCGAAGAATCCTGAGCTTCATCTTCTATAACATATTCACAAATATCCTGATAATGCTTTAATATATCCGGATTTTCTTTCAAAATTCTCACCGAACCCGTCAGCATATCATCATAGTCAATAAGATTATTGTCGCGTAAAGTCTGTTCATATAATTGATAAAAATTCAGAAAACGATTTAATTTTTCATCAGAATTATTTGTATTCAGAACTTTTCCGCCTCCAATTTTAAAAATTGAAACAGCCCTGTCAAATTCTTCGGAAGTTTTATTATTAATTTTCATATTCGCGGAAATTTCACGCAAAATTCTACCTCTTTGAGAATCATCACAAATTTCGAAATCCTCTGATAATCCGAGTTTTTCAAAGTTTCCGTTTTCTTTTAAAATTCTTAGCGCAAGCCCATGAATTGTGCTAATATTCGGCAATTTAGAAGAATTTTTGCGGACATTTTTTATTCTTTCCCTAAAATTCCTTGCAGCCGAATCCATATAAGTCAAAACAAAAATCTTTTCCGGATCTGCACCCTGTTCTAACAATTTAATAATCAAAGCCAATAAAATTGTAGTTTTTCCCGCGCCCGGCACCGCAGAAATACCCATATATCCGTTTTTATACTCAAGCACAGGCCTTTGATCTGCTCGTGGAATAATTTTAAAACCTGAAGAATTTTCATTGGAATCTTCGTCTTTTGAATTTTCAACCAAAATATACGGCTCAATTCCTCCGTAATTTTCGACCCCATTTGAATCAAACAGACTTGAATAACAAAATATTTTATCTTTTGCACCAAGTGATAATTTTCTTAATACTCTGGCATTTTTATCTTTTGACAGAGAAATATTATCTTCTATCGTATAATCCGATTTATCCCAATCCTTTTGAAATACCCACGCATTATATAACGGGCCGGTGTCTGATTTAATCCATTCGGAACTCGTTATATCCAGCCAAATTTGATATTTCGTTTTAATATGATTATCAATAACTTTTTGCGGGGTTGAAATTATAATATCATTTTGAGAAATTTCCAAAATCGAATAAGGATTTTCCGAAATTATTGAATTTTCAACCTGCAATATTATATCTGTCTTACGTTTATTAAATTGTTCACCGAAAATGTTTTCAAAATCCGTAATTTGCTTTATGAAAAAATTAAATTTATTAATTTCTGCATTTTTTAACACACCAAGAGTAAACAGTTCATTGTAAATTTTGATTATTTGCTCGGAAATTTTTTCTTTTGAAACAGACAGTTCTTCAACTAATTCCTGAAATTTTTTATATTTTTCATTGTATTCCTCATCTTTGAAATCATATGGAATTAGAACTTTATCAGAATGAAATGTTTTCAAAATTTCTTCACAATATTTTAACGGAATTAACAAAAATTCTGATAAAATAATCCTTATATCAAATTCGCTTAATGTACTTTTTAATTCGGTATTCAATTTAAGAATCGTAATTGCAGCTTGAACAAGACGATTTTGAATAAGTTTCTCACTTCCCGAAAGATACAAAAGATTTATGTTTGATTTTAAATTTTCACGAAAAGAAAATTTCAACATTTCATCAATTACAGGTGAAACAACAGAAATTTCGCAAGGTCTAACTTTATTTTTTAAGAGTTTTTTTATTTTTAATATCGCATTTTCAAGCATTGCTGAACGCTTTGAAAAAGATTCATAACTGAAATTCGGCAGAATATTACTTTCATCAAAACATACATTTTTATATAATAAATTTGATTTTTTTTCTGCCGGACTATCCTCAAGTTTTATAATTTCTGTTTTAAAGATACTCTTTAATTTTTCATAATTATTTTTATCAGCACTTAAATAACCGCAGCGGCTTGAACCCAAAGTATCAATGGTAATGAAAGCATCTTTTAATTGTTTTGATAAATATTCAATAAAATCCATACAAATAGGAGTGCATTCATCTGCATCATCTATAACCAAATACTTTATATCTTTAAAGTAATCGGTATTTTTATAAATAAAATTGAACAATAAGCATTGTCTGAGATAGTCAAAATCCCGCAATTCTAAAGTCTTTTTTAAGAATTTTTTTATAACAAGACTTGCATCATCAGAAAAACCCTCTTTAAGAATTTTTGCTCTTTCTTCTACATCTTTTTGAGATAAATTATTTTGTACAATAAGAGAATATCGTCTGAATATTTGATGCAGTAATGACATTCTGGAATTGTATCCTTTAAATTTCACATCATTCAAAATATCCTTCAGAATAAATTGAGAAACTTCAAGACCTGCGAGATTAGGCAATATAACAGGATTATCAAACACATTTCTATCTTCTAAAAATGCCCAATTATCAGATACGGTATTATAAACAAGCGAAAAAAATGAATGAACTTGTAATTTTTCAACCGCATCTATGGTGAGTTTTTCAAGAGTTTTGTCAATAAATTTGTTTTTTAACGTAGAATTTTGAACCAGTACAAGAATTTCAGAAGCAGGAACTCCGGAATTAAGCAATTGAATATATTTTTCAATCAGCATATCTGTTTTGTCAGATGCAATACTTCCCTCAATCAGCAAATTCAATACTCCTTATGATGTAATTCTAACACAAAATATACTAAAAACTACACCCTTGAAATGATTGTCAAAAATCTATAAATAGCCTATGATTTGAGTATCGAAAAAGTGTTAGTTGGACAATTAATCAAAGGAGAAAAAATTATGGCAAAAAAAGTTAGCTTGACATTAGAAGAACAAATCGGATTTTCAGCAGGTGAAATTTATAACTATCTTCACCAAAACGGAACAACTTCATTTGCAAAAATGAAAAAAGAATTAGATTTAAAAGGTAATTTTGCAGACTTAGGTCTAGGCTGGTTAGCAAGAGAAAACAAAGTTGAAATCGAACAAAAAGGACCTGCTGTAAAAGTTAGCCTTAGATAGTTTTAACCATATTTACACATTATTAAAAAATAATTAAAAATCAAAAAAATCTTCTATTCTTATATTATCATTAGGATAGGAGATTTTTTATGAAGTATAAAGATTACTATGAAACGTTAGGCGTAAAAAGAGAAGCTACGGAAGCAGAAATTAAATCCGCATACAGAAAACTTGCCAGAAAATATCACCCTGACGTAAATAAAACAAAAGAAGCCGAAGAAAAATTCAAAGAAATAAATGAAGCATACGAAGTTTTAGGCGATAAACAGAAGCGTCAAAGATATGACAGTCTTGGAGCCAATTGGCAAGGCGGTGCAGATTATACCCCGCCTCCCGGGTTTGAAAATTTTGGATTTCAAGGTGGAAACGGTTATCAACAATTCAGTTTCGGCGGTGGCGATATGGGCGGGTTTTCCGACTTTTTCAGTTCACTATTCGGCGATATGATGGGAGGAGCAGCAGGAGCTTCAAGAGGTGGATTTTCAAGTTTTGACTTTGGAGATTTGGGCGGACAACAAGCTTATACCCGTCAAAGAAGGTCTAAAACCCAACCGAAACAAGAAGACTTAGATATAACCAAAACCCTTAACGTTACTGCAAAGGACTTGTTTTCAGATTCTCCTATAACAGTAAAATTTAACGACATGAGAAAATGTACTCAATGCCCGCCAAACGGAGGTTACTGTACACATTGCGGAAGCACAGGCATAATTAATGATAATAAATCCATAAAAGTCAAACTTCCAAAAGAAATTAAAGAAGGGCAAAAAGTTCGTATAAAAGGAGAAGGCAAAGAAAACGCTTACGGACAAAAAGGTGATTTATATTTAATAATAACCCCTTGTGATAATGAATACGAAATAAAGGGTTCGGATTTAACAAAAGATGTTGAAATAACCCCGCCGGAAGCCGTTTTAGGGTGTAAAAAAGAAATAAAAACACTTCATGGTACTATCGGCATAAAAATTCCGCCAATGACTTCAAGCGGGAAAACTTTAAGATTGAAAGATTTAGGCTTACCTAAAAAATCCGGTGGCTATGGGAATTTGAATGCAAGAATTAAAATAGTTTTACCCGAAAAACTTTCAGCAAAAGAAATTGAATTATATAAACAACTCTTTAAAATGTGAGTTGGAAATTAGTAAGCTATTAATGTAATAGGGTAATGAGGATTTAACGGTCTTATTACTTACTTTCCATTTCCCTGCGGGATAATTCCCCTTTGGCACTTCGTGCCGCTTCCTATTGTGGAGGAACCGTTAACACTCCCTCGCCCCTTGTGGGAGAGGGTGGCTGTAAGGCGGGGGAGGGGGCAAGGTCTACGGATTCGTCATTGCGAGGGAGGAACGACCGAAGCAATCCAGTCTGCTTCGTCATTGCGAGCGAAGCGAAGAATCTCAATATTGTTCAAAGACTGTTAAGACCGCTAAGACCGTTAAGTCCAATACGGTGCTGAAGCACAGATTAA